>JAFTAX010000056.1 GCA_017458445.1 Ruminococcus sp.
AAAGAGCTATAAATATTTATTTTTCATATCTATTGTAAACTTGGGAAAAATATAGTATAATGAATCTACAGGAAGTGATTAATATGGATAAAAAGTTTTATTTTAAGCTAAACAGCAAGCCTGAAAAGATCATATCAGTAGTTGCACTATCTTTAGCAGGTGCTATTATTTTTGATGAGAAAAAGAAAAAAGAAAAGCACCCAGAAAAGTATCGCAATATTTTCAAACGAACAAAACGCAACTATAAATTCGTTGACACGCTGATTTCAAAAACGCTTGCAAAAGACCTTGAGAAGAAAGCTAAAAATCAATTCAAAAGCAAGTCGCTTCAGGATCTTGAAATCACAAAAGGCGAATTTATCGACATATGACAGTGCTGAGGTAGCTTTATGGATTACACAAAATACACTAAAGAAAACTGGAAAGGCAGTGTTATAACCTCACCACTTCCGCCAACATTAGTGACCTGCGGAAGCGTTGACAAGCCAAATATTCTCACAATAGCATGGACGGGTATCCTGAATACTCGCCCTCCTGTTACATACATCTCAATCAGGCCTGAACGCTATTCATATGATATTATAAAGAATAACGGCGAATTTGTTATCAACCTCGCAACCGAAAAGCTGGTACGAGCTGTTGACTACTGTGGCGTAAAGTCAGGCAAAAACACCAACAAGCTTTCTGACATGGGACTTACCGTTGATAAAGGCTCTACCGTAAACGCACCAATCCTCGAGCAGTCGCCAGTCAGCATTGAGTGCAAAGTGCGAGAGATTGTTCCGCTTGGCTCGCATGATATGTTCATCGCTGATATAACTGCCGTTGACGCAGCAACTGAGCTTCTTGACAAAGACGGCAGACTGGCATTAGAAAACGCAGGGCTTTTGGCATACTCTCACGGATCATACTTTTCGCTCGGCAAAAAACTTGGCAACTTCGGCTTTTCAGTTAGACGTAAAAAGAAAAAGAAACCTAAGCATAAATAAAAACGCAAAAAAGGCAGGCTATTAAGCCTGCCTTTTAGTTTTAAAAATCAAAAGTTTATGGTTAATCGTCCCATGGGTCAGGAACTACAATATCAGTAATTGGTTTTGTTGTCTTAACTGAAATTGATACTGTAGGCTGAATCTGGCTTGCAGTAATCAAGTCTGCAACATAAAACTCATGAAACTCCATGCTTGGCTTACTGTAGTTATTGTTCATAATAGTTGACTCCTTTCAATTGGATGAATCTATAAAACTCGATTACAATCATAATAATAATGTCATAGACATATCATGATTATTATTACCCATATAAAGTATAGCACAGTTGATTTTAATTGTCAATCATTTTGTGCAATTTTTTTTATTTTTTTTGAATGTTTGCAACAAACCATGCAAAATGACGAAAATTCGCACATTTTGCAAACGCTTCAGACCTTATTTCAGGCTATCCATAAGCTTTATATGCCTGATATCACTACCGACAAACATTATCGGCACAAAACAGCCCGTCAAGCGTGACACTATTCTCTCATTATACTTCTCGTCAAGCTCAGCAAACGACAAATTTGTCGAAATAATCGTAGGCTTACGCTGATTGATACGGCTGTTTATAATATCATACACTACAGGCTCGGTAAACGATGTCAAAAATTCCGAACCAAGATCATCAAGTATAACCAGATCGGCGTTTAGCAGAATCTCAAGCGTGTTGCCTTTTTCCTGACCAAAATGCTCGTTTTCAATTCGTCTTAGAAAATCAATAATTGAGCCGAAAACTATGTTTACGTTCTTTTCAATCAGTGATTTTGCAATGCAAGATGACATGTACGTCTTGCCAAGACCAGTCTTACCGATAAATAACAGTGACAGACTGTTTTCATTGAAATTCTCAACATAATTCTTGCAAAAATCTAAATTTTGCTTCATTTTGTCATAAGGCGAGATGTTCGCAACATCATTTTTCTCATAGTATTCCAATGAAAAATCATCAAAATCGTTTAGCTCGATAAGGCAGTTTTCATTCAGTTCATCAATCGTAAACTTCTTTAAAAGCTCGTTCATGCAAAGACAACGTCTGCCCTCACAAAAGCCCGTATCTTTGCAGACTGGACAATGATACTGTATGTCAAGATAATGCTTGTCACCTTTTATTGCTTCGAGCAGTTCTCCAATTGTTTTCTGAGTTGAAATGTTCTTTTCCTTAATTTTTTCAACTAAGTTTTTTGTGTCCTTGTCGCCACTCAGCACAAGCTTTATAAGCTCAAATCCAGTGTTTTTAAGATTGTTTTGCAAAATCTCAATCTCAGGTGCAATCCTTGATATTTCATCAATACGCCTTTGCTGCTCAGCTTCTGCATACTGTCGCCTTTGTTCCAGCACAGCCATAGCTTTGTTATAAGCATTTTCACTATATTTCATCAGTTTTTATTTCCTCCGTTGCTTGTAGGATCATAATTCATAACCAGCTTTTCCAAATCCTTAAGGTTATATGATGTGTCTTTTGCTTTAGTGTCAACCTTGCTCTTTTTGCCACCTGTGTATGACTTGTCGTCATCATGCACCTGCTTTGGCGTTTTGATATTCTTGCCTGACCAGTTTTGCAAAATCTTGTTTATATATCCAAAATTAAGCTTGTTTGTGTTGTCCATGCACTTTTCATACGCAATTTCAAGCATTTCAGGTGAAAAGCCCATGTCATTCCATGACTGGATAAACTCACGCTGACGTTTTGTAATCTTGTTTGTAATTCCAAATGCATTGAGTATTTTATTCTCATAAGTTTGTAGCTGCTCAAGTCGGATTATCTCTGCTTCAACCTCAGCATAACTGCATATACCCTTGTCAAACCAGTTTTTTGCCACAGTTTCTATGTATGCAATTCTGCCCTTGCCCTTATCGGTGCAATACTGTGCAATCATAAGAATTGATGGTGCTGAAAAGTTGTAATACTCATAAAGATTAAGTATTGCTGCCATATCAGTTGCGTTTATCGGACGCTTCAAAACCGTTTGCATATCATCATACAATGCCTTAAGCTCATCGTTAGCATCAATCTTTTCTGCAATTTCACGGGTGCTGTATCTAACTCGTGTTTTAGCATCAGTGCGGCTCTTTGACGGTGAGATTGCCTCAACCGTTGATACAGGTGTGCTTGTTTTTACAACCTTTGGGGTAGCGTTTACCGCAACTTTTCTTCCGTCAACGCTTTGTGCCGAGATAACGCCAAGTCCAGCCCAATGTATAATTGCGTCCTCAGCCTTATCAGCAGATACACCTGCCTGCTTTGCAAGCTTATCAGTTGAAACAAGGTCGCTGTTACTGCAAAGAATACAAAGCAAAACTTTTACAAAGTCGCCGTCACTAATCAATATATAATCATCTACTACACTGCATGGAACAGAAAAAAACTTGCCCCATTGCTTTATATCTATTTTATAGTCCATTGAAGAGTTCCCTTTACAAGTTTATTTACAGATATTATAACACAACATGACTATTTTTGCAACGACATTTCACAAAAAATGCTATACACTTCAAAAGAAATGTATAGCAAATTTTATCAAAGCATTTTCTTTAAATATTTGCCTGTGTACGAAGCCTTGCACTTGACAATTTCCTCAGGTGTGCCACATACGACAACGTCGCCGCCACGTTCACCGCCTTCTGGTCCCAAGTCAATAATATAGTCGGCAGTTTTTATAACATCAAGATTATGCTCAATTACAAGCACTGTGTTTCCACCGTCCGCAAGCTTTTGCAAAACATCAATCAGCTTATGAACATCGGCTGAATGAAGTCCCGTTGTCGGCTCATCAAGGATATATATTGTCCTGCCAGTTGAACGCTTTGAAAGCTCTGTCGCAAGCTTAACTCGCTGTGCTTCACCGCCCGACAATGTCGTTGCAGGCTGTCCAATCTTAATATATCCAAGCCCGACTTCATAAAGCGTGTCGAGCTTTCTCTTTATCTTTGGTATGTTGCCAAAGAACTCAACGCCCTCTTCGACCGTCATTTCAAGCACGTCATAAATCGACTTGCCCTTGTATTTTACCTCAAGAGTTTCACGGTTGTAACGCTTGCCCTTACACACCTCGCAAGGTACATAAACGTCAGGCAGAAAGTGCATTTCAATCTTTAAGATTCCGTCACCCTCACACGCCTCACAACGTCCGCCACGAACATTGAATGAAAATCTTCCAGCTGAGTAGCCTTTCATTTTAGCGTCATTAGTTGCTGCAAACAAATCCCTTATATCAGTGAAAACGCCCGTGTATGTCGCAGGGTTGGATCTTGGTGTTCTGCCAATCGGCGACTGGTCAATGTCGATGACTTTATCAAGATGCTCAACGCCCTGTATATCGTCAAAATCGCCAGGGCGAATTCTTGCACGGTTAAGCCTGCCAGCAAGATCTTTATAGATAATCTCGTTGACAAGCGATGACTTACCGCTTCCCGAAACACCTGTCACGCAGGTGAATGTCCCGAGTGGAACCTTGACGGTAATATCCTTAAGATTATTTTGCTTTGCACCAATAACCGTCAGATAATTTCCGTTGCCCTTACGCCTTTTATCAGGTACAGGAATCATTTTTTCACCGCTGAGATACTGCCCTGTAACAGAGCCTTTACAAGCCTTGATTTCATCAATTGTGCCAGCACAGACAACCTCGCCACCATGCACGCCTGCTCCCGGACCGATATCAACAATATAGTCAGCGTTGTACATCGTGTCCTCATCATGCTCAACGACAATCAGCGTGTTACCAAGATCACGCAGCCTTTTAAGCGTACCGATCAGCTTGTCATTATCACGCTGGTGCAAACCAATTGACGGCTCATCAAGAATGTATATTACACCCATCAGTGACGAACCAATCTGGGTTGCAAGACGGATTCGCTGGCTCTCACCGCCTGACAGCGTACCGCTCGAGCGAGAAAGCGTCAGATACTCAAGACCTACGCTGTTGAGAAATCCGAGTCGCTCTTTAATCTCTTTTATAATTCTCTCGCCAATAAGCTTTTCACGAGCTGTAAGCTTGAGATTATCAAAAAACTCCAATGAATCAGTAACAGACAAATGTGTAAGCTCGCTTATATTCAGACCACCGACCGTTACCGACAAGCTTTCCTTTTTGAGCCTTTCGCCCTTGCATGCAGGACACTCAACATCGCTCATGTAATTCTCAATCTCAGCCTTTGAATATATGCTCGCCGACTCACGATAGCGTCTTTCAAGATTGTTTACAACGCCCTCAAATTCCGCCTGATAATGACCTTTATAATGAGTTGTATCACGAACAAGATCCATCTTCTGTCCTTGTGTTCCATAAAGGAAGATATCAAGTGCATCGGGGTCAAGGTCCTTTACAGGCGTATCAAGCGATACACCATAAGTTTCATGTATCGCATTATAGTACATCATCGCAATCGAGCCATCATCAAGACTGTTCCAGCCAGACGCTTTTATAGCACCTTCCCTGATTGAGAGATTTTTGTTAGGAATAATAATATCAGGGTCAATTTTCTTGTATACGCCCAGTCCTGTACACTGCTCACACGCACCAAAAGGATTGTTGAATGAGAACATTCTCGGTGTCAGCTCTTCGATTGAAATATTATGCTCAGGGCAGGAATAATTCTGCGAAAAATGCATCTCTTCACCGTCAATAACATCAATAGTCAGAAGTCCACCTGTCAGTGATGAAACAATCTCGATACTATCCGTAAGACGTGACTTTATTCCGTCCTTGATAACAAGTCGGTCAACGATAATATCAATATTGTGCTTTTTGTTCTTTTCAATAGATATGTCTTCCGACAAATCATACACTATGCCGTCAATTCTGACACGGACATAGCCCGACTTTCTTGCCTGTTCAAGCTCTTTTTTGTATTCACCCTTACGTCCACGAACAATCGGTGCCATAACCTGAATCTTAGTACTCTCAGGCAATTCAAGCACCTTGTCAACAATCTCATCAATAGTCTGCTGTCTGATTTCCTTACCGCAGACAGGACAGTGTGGCACGCCAATTCTTGCATACAAAAGCCTGAGATAATCATATACCTCAGTCACCGTTCCGACTGTCGAGCGTGGGTTTTTTGATGTTGTTTTCTGGTCGATTGATATAGCCGGAGAAAGCCCTGTGATCGAGTCAACATCAGGCTTTTCCATCTGTCCCAAGAACTGTCTTGCATAAGATGACAGAGATTCCATATATCTTCTCTGTCCGTCTGCAAATATGGTGTCAAACGCAAGAGATGACTTACCTGAACCTGAAAGACCTGTGAACACAATAAGCTTATCTCTCGGCAATGTCAGGTCAATGCTTTTGAGGTTATGCTCTCTTGCTCCCTTTATTACAATCTCGTTGTTTTGCATTATTTTTCTCCCTTTAGTTCTGCAATCTTATCTCTAAGAAATGCTGCATGCTCAAATTCAAGCATTTTCGCAGCCTCTTTCATCTGTTTTGTCAGCTTGTCGATAAGTGCCTCAGTTTCACGCTTGGAAAGCTTTGTTTTCTGACGTGCTTCATATTCAACCTCTTCCTTGCTTGAAATATCAATAACGTCACGAATGTCTTTCTTTATCGTCTTTGGAACAATGCCATGCTCCTCGTTAAACGCCATCTGAAGCTTACGTCTGCGGTCTGTTTCAGTTATCGCAAGCTCCATAGAACGTGTAACCGTATCTGCATACATTATAACCTTGCCCTCAGCGTTTCTTGCCGCACGGCCTATTGTCTGGATAAGTGAGCTTTCCGAACGCAAGAAGCCTTCCTTGTCTGCATCAAGTATTGCAACAAGCGATACCTCTGGCAAGTCAAGTCCTTCTCTTAAAAGGTTGATACCCACAAGAACATCAAACTCTCCAAGCCTTAAATCACGGATAATCTCCATACGCTCGATAGTGTCAATATCGTGGTGCATATACCTTACTGCAACCCCAAATCCTTTGAGATATGATGTCAGATCTTCTGCCATTTTTTTGGTGAGCGTTGTAACAAGCACACGCTCTTTTTTCTCTATTCTTATATTGATCTCAGACAGCAAGTCCTCAATCTGTCCTTGAGTCGGTCGTACCTGTACTTCAGGGTCAACAAGTCCTGTCGGACGGATAAGCTGTTCGACAATCTGCTGTGACTTCTCTTTTTCAACAGGTCCTGGCGTTGCCGAAACGAACACTACCTGATTGATATGCTCATAGAATTCATCAAACCTGAGCGGTCTGTTGTCAAGCGCTGACGGCAGTCTGAAACCATAGTCAATAAGCGTTTCCTTTCTTGCCCTGTCGCCTGCATACATACCTCTTACCTGTGGCAATGACACATGAGATTCGTCCACCATAAGCAGAAAATCATCAGGCAAATGGTCAAGAAGCGTGTATGGCACAGCACCTTTAGGTCGCCTTGCAAGCACACGTGAATAGTTCTCAATACCCGAGCAAAAACCTACCTCCTCGAGCATTTCAATATCATAATTTGTTCGCTGTGCAATTCTCTGTGCTTCAATCAGCATATCACGTTCTTTAAAATACTCAATTCTTTCATCAAGCTCCTGCTTTATCTCTTCAATAGCATCACGCATTTTACTCCTGCTAACGATATAATGGCTTGCAGGAAAGATAGCACAGTGGTTTAAAAATCTCAGCACTTCACCTGTGACAACATTAATCTCGCTGATTCTATCAATTTCGTCACCGAAGAATTCAACCCTGATTGCAACATCGGTCGAGCTTGCAGGGTAAATCTCAACAACGTCACCTCTGACACGGAACTTATTTCTCACAAAGTTTATATCATTACGCTCATACTGTATGCCAACCAGCTCAGCAACAAGCTTTTCTCTTGATTTTTGCATATCCTTTCGAACGGACACGACCATTGACTTATATTCCTCAGGATCGCCAAGAGAATAAATGCAGGAAACTGACGCAACAATAATAACATCACGTCTTTCAGCAATTGCCGTTGTTGCGGAGTGCCTGAGCTTGTCTATTTCATCATTGACTGACGAATCCTTTTCAATATACATATCCTTACTCGGAACATAAGCCTCAGGCTGATAATAGTCATAGTATGACACAAAATACTCAACAGCATTTTCAGGGAAAAACTCCTTGAATTCACTGCAAAGCTGTGCTGCAAGTATTTTATTGTGTGCAAGAATAAGTGTCGGACGATTCACTCGCTCGATAACATTTGCCATTGTAAAGGTCTTGCCCGAGCCTGTAACTCCAAGAAGAGTCTGCTCTTTCATGCCCTTATTTATGCCGTCAACAAGCTTATCCACAGCCTGTGGCTGGTCGCCTGCAAGCTTATAATCGGACACTAACTTAAATCTATCCATAAAACCCTCCGCAGCAGATAAAAAGAACTAATGTTTTACTTAATTATACACTAATTCTTTATATTTGTAAAGTGCAAAATTCACAATTTCATGCTATAATATTATTTAACAAAACAATCCTGAAGAAAGTTGAGAACAGCAAAAATGAGAGAATTCACAATAAATTCCAATGACGCAGGACAACGCATGGACAAGTTTCTTACAAAGTCGGTTCCGTTGCTGCCAAAAAACCTGATGTACAAGTATTTGCGACTAAAACGCATAAAGCTTAATGGCAAAAGGTGCGAGATTTCCTCACGTCTTTGCGAAGGTGACAAGGTCCAGCTCTACATTAATGATGAGTTTTTTGACGTAAATAACACGCTGTCCCGTGAATTCATGAAGGCACCGACTTCACTTAATATTGTTTACGAAGACGATAATATTATGCTGATTGATAAAAAGTGCGGTCTGGTTGTACATGAAGACGAGAGCAAGACTCCTGACACGCTTATAAATCGGGTGCAGCACTACTTATATGACAAGGGCGAATATAGCCCTGACAGCGAGCTTTCATTTGCACCGGCACTCTGCAACAGGATTGACCGAAACACTGGCGGTATTGTCATCTGTGCGAAAAATGCCGAGAGCCTGAGAATTCTTAACCAGAAAATCAAGGACAGAGAGATTCACAAAAATTATCTTTGTGTGACCGTTGGCATTCCTGATAAAAAGCATCAGATTCTTACCGATTTTCACCAACGTGATGATATCACCAAAATGGTGAAAATTACATCCAAAAAATCGCCACACAACAAAACGATGATAACCGAGTACACAATCATCAAGGAAAACAAGGACGACAATCTTGCTCTGCTCGATGTCAACCTTATCACAGGCAGAACGCATCAGATTCGTGCACACATGGCATATGTAGGATATCCGCTTCTTGGTGACGGAAAATACGGCAATAACCGCATAAACAGGGCGTTTAACGTAAAAACGCAGGCTTTATATTCATACAAGCTGACTTTTGATTTTAAGGCTGATGCTGGCTGTCTTGAATACCTAAACGGCAGAGCTTTTGAAATCAAAGATATTTGGTTTGTGGATAAGTTTTTCTAAATCTTTGGTGATAATGCACTATTATTGGCTATAATATTTGTTGCAATTACCGATAAAACGTTTGAAAATCGACTTTTTCTTGCAAGAAGCGTATAAATATGCTATAATATTAATAATAAATTCATGGAGGTTATAATATGATTGGCGATTTGCACTGTCATACTACACTATCTGACGGTTCATTAGGTATAGAAGAAGTTATTCTTCAGGCAAAAAGAATGAATCTTGATTTTCTTGCTATTACTGATCATGACACTTTATCATCTTCCAATCGTGCTCAGATTCTGGGCGAAAGATACGGTGTTAAAATAATACCTGCTGTCGAGCTGTCTGCTTGGGATAAAAAACGCAATAATAAGGTACATATTCTTTGCTATGCTCCGCAGAAACCTGACAGACTTGAAGGTCTTTGTCTTAAATCCTGCGAGATAAGAAAAGAATGTGCTAAAGATATGATCGAAAAGGTTGTTGAGCTTTACCCTATCCCATCTGATTCTGTTAAGCCTTACACTAAAGGCTCAAAGAGTATTTACAAGCAGCATATCATGAGAGCTTTGGTAAACTATGGTTATGCGACCGAGCTTTATGGAAAAGTTAACAACGAGCTTTTTGAATATCCAAATGGTAAGTGCCTTGTTACCAGAGAATATCCTGATGTGAACTTTGTTCTGGACCTTATTCACTCGGCTAAAGGTGTTGCTGTTATGGCACATCCATATATGTTTGACAACATTGATTTGCTCAAGGAGCTTATTGAAGCTGGCAAGATTGACGGTATTGAGGTCAACCACTTCTCTAATAATGAAGAACAAAAGGCTGAGCTGACTAAGCTTGCGAAAGACAACGATCTTCTTATCACTGGTGGTTCTGACTTCCACGGCCTTTACAACTCTGATGTTGCATATATCGGTTGCAACACGACTGATGAGGAAAATCTGGACAAGCTTTGCAAGATGATTAAAGATAACTCACAAAAATCAAACAAGCTTACTCTTAAGATTTAACTTTTGGAGGAATTTCTATGAAAAAACTTAGCTATATACCTCATGGTGTTTGCGCAAGAGAAATTATCGTTGAAATCGGTGATGACAACACTGTTCAAAACGTAAAATTCATTGGTGGCTGCAACGGAAACACAAGCGGAATATCTATGCTTGTTAAGGGTATGAATGCTGATGAAGTTATAGAAAGACTTAAGGACATTGACTGCAACGGCAGAGGTACTTCATGCCCTGCACAGCTTGCACTCGCACTTCAAAAGGCAAAAGAATAGACATAAATCCGGAGGCTAATATGGACTTTTCAAAAGATTTTATCTGGGGTGCAGCATCAGCTGCATATCAGGTTGAAGGTGCTTATAATGAGGACGGCAAGGGTTTAAACATCTGGGACGTTTTCTCGCACCAAAAAGGCAACACCACTCACAATGAAACAGGCGATGTTGCTTGTGATCACTATCACAGATTTAAAAATGACATAAAGCTTATGAAAAAAATCGGTATCAAGGCATACCGATTTTCTATAAGCTGGACAAGGATTATTCCTGACGGTGACGGCAAGGTAAATCAGAAAGGCATTGATTTTTACAACGCACTTATTGATGAGCTTATCGCCAACGGCATTGAGCCGATGATTACGCTTTTCCACTGGGATTATCCTTATGAGCTTCACTGCAAAGGTGGCTGGCTTAACGATGAGTCTTCCGAATGGTTCAAGCATTACACTAAAGTTTGCGTTAAGCATTTTTCGGACAGGGTTAAGTACTGGATGACGATAAACGAGCCGCAGGTTTTTGTTGGGCTTGGATATAATCGTGGATCATTTGCACCGAAGCTTAGTTGCTCTACACCTGAACTAATGAGAATTACTCACAATGTACTTCTCTCGCATGGAAAGGCTGTTCGCACTATCAGGAAACACGCTAAGCTCAAACCTGTCATTGGCTGGGCACCTACGGGACCTACTATCATCCCTGATGATGAAACTCCTGAGGCTATCGAACGTGCAAGACAACAGAGCTTTTCACTTTGGGGTGACGGATTCCTTTTCTCGAACTCATGGTGGGGTGACCCGATTGTACTTGGCAAATATCCTGATGAAGCTTTCGAGCGTTTTGGTGATGACCTGAAAAATGTAATAAAAGATGGTGACATGGAGATTATCTCGACACCGATTGATTTTTACGGTTCAAACATTTACCGCAGTGCGAGTTATGCAAATGACGGAAGCTATGAATCTAATGAATATCTTGGCTGCCCAAGAAATGCTATGGACTGGTGCATTACTGATGATGCACTTTACTGGTCGGCAAGGTTCTTCCACGAGCGTTACAAGCTACCAATTCTCATTACAGAAAACGGTATGCCATGTCACGACTGGGTGCATCTTGACGGCAAGGTACATGACCCTAACAGAATTGATTACACTACAAGGTATCTGCGTGGTTTGAAACGTGCAGCAAATGAAGGCGTTGACGTAATGGGCTATTTATACTGGTCAATCATGGACAACTACGAATGGACAGACGGCTATGACAGAAGATTTGGCTTGATATACGTTGATTATCAGACGCAGGAACGCACTATTAAGGATTCAGGTTACTGGTACTCGGACGTTATTAAGGCTAATGGAGAAAATATATAGGTAAAAAGAAAACAGGCAGGTTTACTGCCTGTTTTTTATTCTATTATTGATATGTTGCCACGGTTTGTGGTGTAGGCTGTGTTTTTAATAGCAATCCTTGCATTAGGTGAAGAATTAGACAGGTCGTAGACTGAGCCAAACGCTTTACAGCCATAGAGATACATTCTTGTATTGCCGTCTGACTGGATTGCAAAATTAGAATTGAAAATATCAACATCAGCTGTTGAGTTATATGCCACACAGCCGAAGTTTCTTGATGATGAGGAATTTATATCGACTACATTTCCGCCTTGATTATTATAATAGCTACAGCTTATTCTTGTTACTTTAAAACTCTCATGTGCTGTTGAGCCGTTATTGTGTTTTGGGACTGGCTTTTATTCATATAGCCGTTATCATGTCCTACACAATTAATCTCGACTGCTGTGCCTTGATTATGATAATTAAAGCCGTCATTAAAATTATATGCAGCTTCGCAATCGGTCAATAATACACTTTTGGTTGTACCGTCGCCTTGAGCATAAAACCCATTTTTATTAGAAAGCAAGAAAATACAATTATCAGCAACGCAAGAAGCTTTACCAGTTATTCTAACCGCCATGTTTTTACCGAGTATTGTAGCATTTTTTAATGATAAGAAGCCATTCTCTGACGAGCAAATCAAGCCGTCCTGATTATTCTCTATGCACAAAAGGCTGTTGTCGCCGAGAGTTAATGGTACGTCTTTTGGCATATGGACGATTATGTCATCGCTGTCATCGCTGTAGCAATATGTATACTCAGTTGAAAGGCACTCATCTTGTGTTTTTACAAGCTCAAACGGCTGATATTCTCCGTTTTCATTCTTATAAACAATGTGTTTTACATAATCTTGCGAACTAATTACATAGATATCGTCAAGACCGACCAAATATGGTTGAACTTTGTAGCTCTCTGGACTATTCATCGCTACAAGCTTATGACCGTTGAAATCTACCTCGACAGGTCTTAGGATTGCTTTGGTATCAGAGGAGAAATAATTCTCAGAATAGACATCATCAAGCAGGACAATCTTTCCGCCTTTTTCTTTTGTGTTCATCAGCTCAATCGCTGTACTGAGATTTTCAATTGGGTTGTCCATTGAGCCGTCATTTTCATCGCTACCGTTTTTGCTATCGACATAAATAACATAACTTCTATCAATCTCAGGCTGTCTTACTGAAACATCTGCGGTATTGCTGTCAAGAGAAAAATGCCCTATCACACGGTCGACCGTATCGTCAGGGATACCTGAAAACTTAGCAATCAAAAAGCACATTCCTTCGCCTGCTTTAAGGATTCTGTCGTTCACCATAATACATCTATAGGCACAATCAACATCAACTGACTCGGTATCAAATTCGTTGTGAATTGTCGCATAGACACTTGCACTTTCGGCATCAATTACGTCCTCCTCAGTTGCGATCAAGACAAATCTAATATCAGTTGTAGCGTCATCATTATTTCTGAGCTGGTATCTCAGCTCCATATTGCTTCCTGGTGTGCTATGAATGATATCGTCCGCATTTACAGAGAAATTGCATGGTAAGACACAGGAAAGCAACAATGTGACTGTCAGCAGACACATTGATATTCTTTTCATCATCAGCGACACCTCCAATTTGATTTGTATATTTATTATAACAGATTTTGGAGATTTTGCAAGCTCTATTGCAAAACAAGACAAAAATATCCCCGAAAACATAATGCTTCGGGGATTGATTGTTTTGTGAGATTATCTCTTTGAGTTAACCCCGAATATTCGGCTAACCCAGAACTGGTATTCAGGCATCTTCACTTAAATTATCCTTTTCTTCAAAAAGTGCCGTAGATACGGCGTTTTGATTGAGTTACAAGAACCTCGGTTCTGCTGGATTTCAAAATTTCTGCCGCCCTCTTGTAACTCAGTTGACCACTACTTGGCCTTAATTGACCAACGCTATTGCATATCTCTGTATCAATTTTGAGAACTGTGGTGAGAGACTATGAGAACTCCGCCGAGGAAGAAGTGCAGGAACAACCTGCAACCGCTTCAAAACCTGTCAAAGCTCCGGTGCAATCGGTCAAGATGCTGACCATCAAGGAGTGTACTGAGCTGATAGAGGGCATTTCCGAACACTCTATCCGTATGCTGATAGCACAAGGAAAAATCAAAGCTTTCCGCACAGGTGAAGGTGTTCGTGGAAAATATCTAATCAACAAAGAGAGCCTGTTATCCTATTTCAACGGAATCGAGGAGGTTTGAACTATGAGCAGAACTATCCTCGATGATCTTTACGATTATGACCTGTTACACATGACCGAGATCAAAGATATGGACAGTTCATATAAGGCAACCCTTGACAGGCTTGTCAAGGCAGAAGCCGAACTGAAAAAAGCCTATCCCGATAATGACGAAATCCTCGATGAGTACCAGTCAGCGGATATTGAACTGCATAATCTCTCCAACCGCAATGAGTTCCGCAAGGGCTTCAAGGTCGGCGCTCAGCTCGTCCTTGAAATGTTAAAGCCCATTAAGTGAGGTGGACGGTATGAGCAGATATAAGAGCGAACAAACCGCATACAGCCCGCTGAAAAAGAAATACGTTCCGCTGTGGCAACTTGACACCAACACTATGACCGTCACGCACTTCAATGCTGATACGCAGACCGAGGAGAGCAAAACCTACCACACTGACTTCATCAGGTATCATCTTCATTTCTCTGACAGCCATTGTCCTGACAGGCTTCGCAGGCTCGTCAACGAGGGCAGGATTATTCAGTATCTTGATGATATGGAACGGAAAGTCAGCGATGCTATCTCCCGTCAGGTGGAGCTTTGGAAGCAGACCGATAGTTGCTATCAGAAGGCTGTCCTCAGCGGTGATGCCGAGAAGATGCTCGGTTTGGAGAACTGCTTCGTCTATATGGCGAGAGAAGCTGTGTTTGAGTGTATGGTTTATATTTGATGATCAACGGCTGTGCCTTCGGGTGCAGCCGTTATTTTGTTGTTTTTATTGTCCCATTGATTATTTCTGCGTTTCTTTTAGAAGTAATGGTATACGGAATATCCGTAACATCTTTAAATAAAAGTATTATTGAAGGAAACGCAACAGAAGTATTGTGTTTGATATAATCAAAATGTATTTTTACTACATAGCATTTGTCAGTAGTATAAGTTTCAAATCCCCAAACATCTGATAAATAATCCGTAAAATCACCGGAATCATCATATGATGATCCAAATATACCTTGAATTGGTTTAACTGGTACTGAAACTTGTTTAGGAAGTTTTACTGAGTCTGCATAATCCAAAAATTCAGCCGTAGAAGGAATATGGAATATTTCATCTAAATCTCTATCATTCATCAGATAATTCTTATCATCTACACTCAACTCGGGAAATGTATCAACGGTAACAAGAGAGCCTTCGGGGAAATATAATGAAACTTCTACATCTTCATCATAGTCTGTTCCAGCATTTGTTAGAATTAGCCCGAGAGATTTCATTCCAGTTAATGCCTTGTCAGCCGAAATCCATTTTAGAAAATCTTTTATGGTGTCATATAGCTTGTATATTAAATGATATTTTCTTTCTTCTTGGTCAGAACCACTAACAGAGGAATACATTGGTAAGCCATCTAATGATTTATGTAGATTTCCAAGATCAAAGAAATTCTCGTTTAATTCTATGTTGAGGTGTTTAGCAATTTCTGTGATGTATGTCTTAATATTATCACTAATCTCTGCTGGTGGCATAAAAGATAAAGTCCCAGTAAGCAAAGGATTTCCTGTAATTTTTGCTGTCTTAATTGAGTCGATTTCGGAATAGTATTCTCTAAGTTTAGCAATATACCCATTTTCGTCATATTCGCTTTTAAGTTTGAAATCCCTTATTACCGCATTATCAGAGATATGATTCTCTCGATCAAACCCCTTTAACAATAGTGATGAATGTCTTTCATTATTTATTCTTTCAATAGTTTTTAAACTCAAAAAGTATTGTGACAAATGTGCAAAGAAATCTCGTTTAAAGTCATCAATCGAAGTGTATGTAGAATAAATACCCCTATCCTTATATTTGTCCTTAAATGCTTTAACCCGTTTGTATTCTTCTGAATCCATTTGTGACGGATTAAGTGGTTTGTCGCAAAAATACATAAAGACTTGTTTACCATCATGGAGCATTATCTCTATTTCTTCCTCGGTACCAGAACCATATTCATCTGTTGGCGTTCCGAACCTTGTCCACATGATGGCAATGGCTGCGTCACAATCATTTACAAATTGCTCATTAAGAAGTGCTTGTGGTTTACCACCAGATTGAGGATATGAGTTTTTACTCCAATGCTTAGTTCTAATTGAGATTCCAAGTGAATCTGCAAAAGTAGAATTAAATTGTTCCACCGCACTTTTTATACATTCTATTTCCTCTTTAACATCACCAGGACATGAAATAAGTAAATCGTATTGAGTTACATTTTTTGCCATTATCATTCTCCTTAATGATTACTTAATTGCTTGTAATATTTTTCTCCACTCAGTCAATACTTCTCTTCCGAAAATAACATCATCAACTAATCCCATGTTGAGAGCATCGACAAGTCTGACAGTATAGGATTTCCCCATTTCCCACCAAACCTTATAGCTATCAACGAAGATAACATGATGAATCTTATGACCAGTTCTTTGATATATTTCTTTCAGCTCATATCCATCAAGCTGCGTTTCATAAACGCCATCAGCAATTCTGCTACCGAAAGTAGTGGTGTAGTAGTATTCTTTTATCTCCCACACAAGCTTCGGAGTATACACAGAAGGATATGCTCCGTCAAATCTGCGTGACAATCCCCCAAGCAGGGAGTTATTATCAACAAGATAAGAAAGTCCTCTTGGATCGGGATCAAATGTATCTGCGCCACCAAGTACATCCTCAGCAATCATCGTTATTATGGCAGTAAAGAAGTTAACCTTTTTCTTATCTCCTGACTGCTTGTTCATAATCAATTTAGAATCAAATTGACGGCTGCTATATAAATCCATAAAGACTTTTTCAGCCTGTTCAGCGTTCATAAGGTTGTTCTGGACAGTATTGTTTATTGCGGTAGCTCTTTTCTGCAAGTATAAAGAAGCTTTCACTATTACATCATCAGGAACATATATATTCTCTCTTTTGCACAATACAGCTATTTCTTCAGGAGAATATGAACTGACTAATCCAGTTCGGCGATTTGTATATCCAAGTTTTTCGGAAATGAAGCGAATAAGTGACCAAAACGAATTATCTTCCATCGAAAACTCCGGAAATGCTTTCATATTTACTCCCCACTTTCTATTTGTCTAAATATCTCAGATATAGATACATCTAATGCATTAGCGATCCTATCTATGTTTTCCAACGAAACATTTCTTTTGCCAAGTTCTACGTCGCTCATGTAAGTGCGATGAAGTCCGCTTAGATCAGCTAACGTTTCCTGTGAAATGCCCTTTTCTAACCGTATTTTTCGTACAACTTGACCGTATTTTAATAATATTTCGGATTTCATCTTGACACCTCCACTATTTTATATTATAATATATATGTATGAAATAAGTCTACAGACTTTAAGTTACAGGAGAGATAATATGATACCCGCTTTGTTAAAATGGATAGGAAATAAACAGCGTTTTGCACAAACAATAGTTTCCTACATTCCCGACAGTTTCAACAATTACTATGAGCCATTTCTCGGAAGTGGCGCTGTAATGGCTGAACTGCTCAATAGCACAAAAGAATGTAACGCCTGTTACGGCAGTGATATACTTCCTTTTCTTATTGATATTTTTTCTATGGTAAAGGATGATCCAGAGAGAATAAAGCAGTATTACTCAAAAGAAATTGAAGAATACTATCTTGATCCAGAAAAAAAATATTTGGAGATAAGAGATAGATTTAATACAGATTTTAACGCTTTGGATTTTTGCTTGCTTTCAAGAACTTGTTATTCAGGTGTCATACGTTTCAGGAAAGCAGATGGATATATGTCAACTCCACGAGGACCTCATAAGCCTATAGCTCCCGCAACATTTTCTAAGAGGGTGGATCAATGGCATAACCTCTTGCAAAAAGCCTCTTTTTCTTGTGAGGATTATAGAGATGCAATGGATAAGGCTGTAGAGAATGATGTTGTATACTGCGATCCGCCTTATACACACTCACAATCCATTATTTATGGTTCGCATCAGTTTAGTGTTGATGAACTGTTTCAAAAAATCGATGAATGCAAAAAACGTGGAGTGAAAGTGATTCTCTCTATAAACGGAACCAGAAAAAGTAGAAAAGAGGATATATCTGTTACTCCGCCTGAGGGATTATTTGAAAGGAAACTCTTTGTAAACTGCGGAATATCTATGATAGATAGATTACAGCATACAGGCGAAGAAATGATTGATAAAAAGGTGGAAGATCAACTTCTTCTAACATGGTAAGAAAACAGCTCAGGAGCAATTCACTCCTGAGCTGTTTTTATAACTTCGACTCCACCGGAATCAAAGTTCCTCTCAAAAAGAAAAGAGCTGAGAAACAACACTCCTCAGCTCCGTAGTATTATTCAATCCCCGTAAACATAACCTGATAACTCAGCCCCGTAAACTCTCTGAGAAAGTCCATATCCGAGAAATTCAGCCCGTAGTTGTGCGTCTTACCGCTGTCCTTGCCCGTGTAGAGGTACTCCATTTTCTCCTGATCGAGATGCTCGGTGAGGAGTGCTTCACGGTCAAATCCTTTTTCTTTCAGGTGATACAGCACGATGCGTGAGAGCTGCACCTGCACGATGCGGTAACTCTCGGTGTCGGCACAGTGGTCGAGAATGCCCAGTATATCAAATATCGTTTCGGTGTCCTTCAAATGCTCGGTATCGTATTCGGTTTCGGGGACGTACTCGATATACTTATCATTGTTGAGAAACTGCACAGTACAATTCACATAGGGAATGATCTTTAACTGCATTTCCAGGCTGATCTCGCTTCCACGGCGAAGGCTCACCCACCGCTGAGACAGGGAGCTTACCGACTTGAATACACTTCTTTTCTTGTTTGCCTGCGGAATGATCGGCGTATCGTCCTCGTTAATGAGGTAATCTATCGGAACATCGAAGTATTCCGCAATTCTCGTTATCATGTCGAGATTCGGCATACCGTCATTCACCCATTTAGTGACAGTCGCAGCCGAAATGCCCAGCTCAGTGGCTAATGTTCTCGGCTTGATTCCTCGCTCGTCGCATAATTCATTATATTTTCTCCAAAAGATGGTCATTTTGTGTCCCTCCAATTTGTGCAAAAGGCAGAACTTAATTTGTTCTGATTATTTTCGCTTGACAAATGCTACTTAGGTAGCATATAATATGATTTAGAGATTGAAACGTGTTATTTCATTTCATATTATAGCACATCAAATGCAATCTGTCAATAGAAATACAAGAAAAATTACAAAAGTAGAGGAAAACAAAACTTATGAATGAAAACAAATGGGGAGAACCCCGACCGCTTCGGCAGAGTGCGGACACTACCCCTTTTCCGCTCGATG
>JAFTAX010000057.1 GCA_017458445.1 Ruminococcus sp.
AAACACGTTTTTTCATTTATGTTCCCTCCTTATTTTATAATAGAAAATACGTATTGTACATTTACAGTATATCACGCCAAAAGCGATTTCACAATGGGCTTACTGTATTTTTGTGAAAAGGCATAAATTTACATGCTTTGTTTTGTGCAAAATAGCGAACAAAGAAATCTGTATTAACCACTACCTAACATTAGCTGTTTTCCCTTTACTTTTCAGCCATTCTATGATATAATAAAATTTAATACGATAAAGTGCAAAAGCATCTGAAAGGAAAAGGCTATGAAATTTACCTGTGAGCTGAAAAAAGTTGTGGACGATACATACGATATCGAAATCGGACATCAGCTTTGTAATACATTAGTTTCCGACCTGAAAAACGGTCTGTGTGGAAAAGCCAGCAAGTTTGCAGTTGTCACCGATTCAAATGTCGCAAAGCTTTATGCTGAGGACATTTGCAAAAAGATGGCTGATGCCGGGCTGACTGCCGACTTGTTTGTGATACCTGCAGGAGAGAAGTCAAAGACAAGACAGACAAAGGAATATGTCGAGGACTCAATGCTTGAGCGTGGTTATAGGCGTGACTGTGCGGTTGTCGCTGTCGGCGGCGGTGTTGTCACCGACCTTGCAGGCTTTGTCGCAGGCACATTCGGACGTGGCGTACCATTTGTGAATTATGCCACAACCCTGCTCTCAGCAGCCGATGCATCAGTCGGCGGAAAAACGGCAGTAGATACGCCACTTGCAACAAACCTTATCGGAATGTTCAACCAGCCGAACAAGGTGTATATCGACATCGACACATGGAAAACCCTGCCAAAGCGTCAGCTTTCAAGCGGACTTTCCGAAACAATAAAGCACGCCTGTTTAGGCGATTTAGCACTGTTTGAGTTCCTTGAAGAAAACATCGAGAAAGTGTTCAACTGCGACAGAACTGTGTGCGAATATATCTCCGAGCATAACTGTGCGGTGAAGTATAAAGTCGTAATGCAGGACGAGCGTGAGTCGGGACTGCGTGAGGTGCTGAATCTTGGGCATACTGTCGGCAGAGCGGTCGAAACGGTGTCTGACTATAAGCTTTTGCACGGCGAAGCTTTAGCTATCGGCATGGCAGCACAGGTGATGCTCGGTGAAAAGCTGGGCTACATATCAGCTGATAATGCAAGCCGTGTTATAAAGCTCTATCAGCGTGCAAATCTGCCAACCGAAATTCCTGAATATATCGACAAAAAAGAGCTTGTCAAAAAGCTTTACACCGATAAAAAAGTGCGTAACGGCAAGCTGAGAATGGTGTTCCAGAATCAAATCGGCAACGTTATGCAGTTTGGTGAAAACAGCTTTGCAAAAGAAATTCTGGAATCACAAATCGCTGATATTATTGATAGAATGTAATCGAAAGGTTTTACTATGACCATAAAAATCACACCGTCCATGCTGTCGGGTGCGGTTGACATACCGCCGTCAAAAAGCGTGGCACACAGGCTTATAATTTCTGCCGCACTTGCAAAAGGCAGGTCAGAGATTTCAAACATATATCCCTCAAAGGACATTCTTGCAACGATCGATGCTATGAAAGCTCTCGGTGCAAAAATCACCTTAAACGGCAACACAGCAACAGTTTTCGGAATCGAAAATCCACCTGTAAAGGCTGAGATTGACTGTAATGAGTCAGGCTCAACAATGCGATTTTTAATACCAGTTGCCTGTGCGTTGGGCGTTGAGTGTACCTTCAAAGGTAGCGGCAAACTGCCCGAGCGACCGATAACGCCGTATCTGCGTGAGTTTCCAAAGCATGGGATTGAGTTTGATTTTTCAAGTGCCGACAACGGCTGCACTCTGCCATGCTCCGTCAAAGGCAAACTCACGCCAGGCAGATTTGAGATTGAAGGCAACATCTCATCGCAGTTTATAACAGGGCTTATTTTTGCATTAACCCTGCTTGATGGCGACAGTGAAATCTCACTCACCTCACCGCTCGAGTCAAAGCCTTATGTCGATATAACAATTGACAGCATAAAAAGCTTTGGTGGTGAGATAGACAGCACAGATAACGGCTACACTGTTAAAGGCAACCAAAGCCTTAAAGCCTGCAATGTGAAAACCGAGGGCGACTATTCGCAAGCTGCCTTTTTCAAGGTTGCAAATTCGCTCGGCAGTAGCGTTAAAATCAAAGGGCTTAGCGAGAATTCTTCGCAGGGCGACAAAAAAATCATTGAAATATGTGATAAAATGGTTTATAATAAAAATGGTATGCTAAATCCCTTTGAGATCGATTGCTCGGATATACCCGATTTAGTGCCAGTTTTAACCGTGCTTGCAAGCTTTTGCAACGGCAGATCAGTGATTGATAACGTTGCAAGGCTTAGAATAAAAGAAAGCGACAGGCTCGATACTATCTCAACTTGTCTTAACAAAATCGGCGGAAAGGTTACAGTCTACCCTGACAAGCTTGTTATTGACGGTGTGATGAGCTTAAAAGGTGGCGAGGTCGATTCATACAATGACCACCGTATCGCAATGTCAATGGCTGTTGCAGCATTAAAATGCAAAGAGCCGTTGATTATCACCAATGCACAGTGCGTAGAAAAATCCTACCCGAATTTCTGGCAGGATTATAAAGCTTTAGGAGGAAAAACAGATGTCATCAACATGGAGTAACAATATAGAATTTTCAGTATTCGGCGAAAGTCATGGACCTGCTATCGGTGTATGCATCGACAATGTTCCACCAGGGGAAACTCTTGATATGGACAAGCTCATGCAGTTTATGGCAAGACGTGCTCCGAAGAAGGACAAAACATCAACACAAAGACGTGAAAAGGATATGCCACAGATTATGTCAGGCTTTTTCAACGGCAAGACAACAGGCACACCACTTTGTGCATTGATCCAGAACACAGACCAGCATTCAAACGATTATTCAAATCTTTCAAAGCTTGCACGTCCGGGACACGCTGACTACACAGGTGCATTGAGATATCGTGGCTTTAACGACCAGCGTGGTGGCGGACATTTTTCTGGCAGACTGACTGCACCTCTTTGTTTTGCAGGAGCAGTTGCCGCACAGATTCTTGAAAGGCGTGGCATATACATCGGTGCACACATCGCTGAGATTCACAAAATCAAGGACGACCCGTTTGACCCGATAAGAACCACAAGAGATGAAATTATCGCACTGCATGAAAAAGAGTTTCCGACAATATCTGACGCCAAGGGCAAAAAGATGGTTGCCGACATCGAAAAGGCAAGAGCTAACCTCGACAGCGTCGGCGGTGTGGTTGAATGTATTGCAATAAACGTTCCTGCAGGAATCGGCTCACCGATTTTTGACGGACTTGAGAATTCAATCGCACAGCTTATCTTCGGAATACCTGCTGTCAAGGGGCTTGAATTTGGTGCAGGCTTCAACTCGTCAAAAATGCTCGGCTCTGAAAACAACGATGAATTCTATGTTGACGACAAGGGCCATGTTGTAACAAGAACAAACTTCCACGGCGGTATACTTGGCGGTATATCATCAGGAATGCCTATCACACTTAAGGTTGCATTCAAGCCTACGCCGTCAATTTCAAAACCGCAGGAAACTGTTGACTACTCAGCTATGAAAAATGAAACGCTTGTGATAAAAGGTCGTCACGACCCTTGCGTTGTGCCGAGAGCTGTTCCGTGCGTTGAGGCTGCTGTAAACATTGCCGTACTCAACCATATGCTCGAGTATCCTAACTTTTAGGAGCGTGAGCCAATGGAAAACAGATACATCAACAGCGTAACGCCCGAGATACTTAACCCGACCGACCAGTACGAAGTCAAGATTCTGCTTGCATATTTTCTGCACCAGATTGACCGCCCTGTAACGCCGAATCAGCTTACAGAGATTGCAACAGGTGACGGGATTGTGAATTATTTTCTCTTGTCCGAAGCGGTCAACGAGATGCTCTCTGCAGGCACGCTTGAGCTAAAGGAAATTGAAGGCACAAGCTATTATGTCCTCACCGAAAAAGGCAAAGAGGGTGCGTTAAGCTTTAAAAAGCTTGTCAACAAAAGCGTTCGTGACAGAATTTACGCCGCAGGATTGAGATTTTTTGCAAAGCTCAAAAACCAGCGTGATGTCACATTCGAGATAACCGAGCTTGAAAAAGGCTATCTTTTGCACTGCAAATGCATGGACAACGAGCTTGAGCTTATGGACCTGACGCTCTTTGCACCAGACAAAGGTCAGGCGGAATATCTCCAGTCGAAAATCATGCAAAACCCGACCGACTTTTACTGCAAGGTGATGGACTACATCATCGAAAATGAGGAGTATGTGCCGAGTGTGAGCGAGCTGGAGGAGAATTAAATAAAACAAAAAAGACTGCCAGAAATGACAGTCTTTTTTTATTACTCTTTATGCCATACATTATTATAGAAAAACATGATAATCGCCGTTGCAACGATAATGACATAGCCGATAATGCTGTAAATGTCGGGTATGTCGCCGAACAGGAAAAATCCTAACATTCCTGCAAAGATAATCTGCGAGTAGTCGTAAACCGAGATTTCCTTTGCCGGTGCCTTTGTGTAAGCAGCCGTGATTGAGAACTGTCCGCCTGCTGCCGAAAGCCCTGCACCAAGCAGGCACAAAAGCTGACCTATCGTCATCGGGTGATAGTCAAAAATTAAAAACGGCAACGTCACAAGGCATGAAAAACCCGAGAAAAACGCAACGATAAACGGATTTTTCTCACCGTGCTGACCTAAGTATCTTACCGCTGCGTATGCCGCACCAGCCGACATTCCTCCGACAAGGCCTATGAATGCAGGTATGACAGCCGTGTTTGCAAAGGTCGGCTTTATGATGAAAAGGCTTCCGACAAATGCCGTGAACACTGCAAATCCCTGAAAGAAAGTCAGCCGCTCCCGCAGGAATATGAACGAGAACAGTATTACAAAAAACGGCGACATCTTGTTGAGCATTGATGCGTCCGCAAGCACAAGATGATCTATCGCATAAAAGTTGCATAGGATACCCAGCGTACCAATACCTGCTCTTATAAGCAACGCAGGTATGTTGGACCTTTTCTGACACTTAAAAGGTATCCTGTTTTTTGCAAGAATAATACACGCAAAAATGAGTGCAACAAAATTGCGGAAAAAGCTTTTCTGTATCGGCGGCAAGTCGCCCGCAAGCTTTACAAAAGCGTTCATAAACGCAAAGCAAAACGCCGATAATATAATGTAAATTATGCCTAAGTATTTTTTTGTCCCACTCATTGTTGTCCGTTTTGTCCTTTCATCATCTCATGCTCACGCTCAAGCTCTGCAATCAGGTCGTTAAGCGTCCAGCCCTGATTTGTCGGTGTAACAATCGCCTTTAGCGGTGTGATAATTCCGCCACTTTTCAGCATTGAGAGAAGCATTGTGAAACTTTGCTTTGGTATGCTTGAAAAGATAAGGCAAGCCTTACCGTCAGCCACAGTTGCACTCTCTGTAGCTTTAGCGTAGCCCCTGAATCCGCAGAGATAGCCAATCTTTTCATTACCACAGTCACAGCCTACCGCTTTGTGCGAAACACCAGCCTCTTTTGCAATCTCATCAATCTTTTTCTTCTCGGCATCGCTCAGCCCACAGCTTAAAACAAGTGGCGATACATTTATAATATGTGATTTCATGTAACCAATCCTTTGCAAGTTTATACACCTATTATACTATTTTTAAAGGCTGTATACAAGCCTTTTGCCGATTATTTTCACATTGACAAAAAATATCGCCAGTGTTATACTAAGAAAAACTAACGAGAAAAGAGCATTAATTATGAAAACCGATAATGTATTTTATGCGTTTGACCAAATAATATATTACCGTCTGCCACGCTGGAACATGTACATACTGATTGCGTTTTTGCTGACCTCAGCAGCGATTGCAGTCTTGCTTTTTAAATCACGTCTGAGCGTAAAGAAAAAGATATACTCCGCAATCTTGTATGTCTATTCATATAATGTGCTTATCACAACGCTTTTTATGCGGGATAAGTCAGACAAGCGATACTTCAAGCTGATACCGTTTACTGCGATTTACAACCTGATAAAAGAGCCGAAGGTCATAAACAACTGGGAATTTATCTTCAACACCCTGCTGTTTGTGCCAATCGGACTGCTGCTTCCATGCGTGTTTGAAAAGTGCAAGCGGTTTAGAACCACACTGCTTGTCGGGTTTTGCACAACGCTTATTATCGAGACAATCCAAATCGCAGCAAAAATCGGGGTTTTTGAAACGGACGACATCATAACAAATACGCTTGGTGCTGTAATCGGCTTTGGAATATACAAAGTAATACATAAGCGAAAGCTAAGTCACCGAAACTAACATCATAGCATATAATAAAACAACCCTGCACCTGCAACTATTTTTATTGCACCTGATTATTTTTCATAGTATGGGTAATAATAGGTTTAAGAAAACATAGAAGGAGTGTTCAGGGTGACAGTACACAGAGGTGAAATATACTATGCCGACCTAAGTCCTGTTGTCGGCTCGGAGCAAGGCGGAATGCGACCTGTACTTATCGTTCAGAATGATGTGGGCAATAAGCATTCGCCGACAGTAATAGCGGCAGCGATCACAAGCCAGATTGACAAATCAAAACTGCCAACACATATCGAAGTCGGTGGCGGAAGCTGTGGACTTGCCAAGGATTCGATTGTCCTGCTCGAGCAGATTCGCACACTTGACAAAAAGCGTCTTAAAGAGCGAATGGGCGAGCTTGACACAGGCTCAATGAACGCCGTAGATTCGGCTCTATCCATATCATTCGGTCTGTCCTAACGCAGACGGGTGCTAGTGCCACACGGTCGATGACACGTTATCAGTTTGTTTTGAAATATAGCATCATACCTGCGTTCTAAGCTATCAGTGTATATTAAAGTTTGGACGGCATGTTTCCGAAGGAAACTTCCAATCCTGCGTTAGCAGGATTTGTCCACACCTTTTTTAAGGGTTGCGGTTTCCAAAGGCAGAGCCTTGGCCGCTAGAGCCATTTGTAAGAATGGCTCTGCTGTTGACGGAAATCTTTATCCGTAAGGCAAGGGTTCTACCCTTGCCGAGATCTTGAAATTACTACAAACCATTTAGTTCGCACTGGGAATGTTGCCGAAGGCAACTTCCAATCCTGCAAAGCAGGATTTCCCTGCTGATAGAGGGCTACCCCTGAGTTAGCTTCAACAACCTCATACAACAAAAAAGCTCTGTTATGCATCAGCATACAGAGCTTAATTTATTATGTTCCAAACAGCTTTTCTGCATAATCTGTCGCCTGAATCGCTGCCGCAAAAATATGATTGTCCGAGAGATAAAGAGGCGAGTCAGCCAACATCTTTTCACGCTCGTAATCGCCAACAATATACTCAAGATACTGCCTGACCTGACCGCCTGATATATCATTTTCTGCCAACGCCGACTGAAGCTTGTGCTTAACGGCAGCGTACCAATCCTGCTTTGAGAGCATTCCGTTCAGTCTGAAAAGCTCCTGCCATTTTTGCTCTCGCAATTCATCAGTGCCACAGCCCTGCTTTTGCAAAAAGCTAAATAGCGACGGCTGAATCAGCTCGTCCCAGGCAATGTCGGTATACAGGTGAAAAACATAGCCCTTGAGATAATCGCTTGTTGCAAAAGCAGCCTTTTTTTCATCATAAAAAGCATTGATGTTTTGCTTCCATTTGTCATAATCTTTCGAGCGAATGTGTGCATGATACCGCTCGTCCTGCGTTGCAAAACCGTCAAGATTTACAGCGTCAGGAGCAATCGCACCGATGTAAAACTGCGTTTCATTTTTTATGCCGAGCTGGTCTTTCATAAGACATGCAGCCTTAAGATGCACCGTTGCAGACGGCATAAAAACACCTCCGAATTACTTATCTTCAAGCTCTTTCAAAGCGTTGATTTCTTCTTTTCCAACCTTGATAACAGCGTCTCTGATTACTTCTGCTTCGTCCTTGCTGACGGTAACCACAGCGTCAGTGTCGTCCATTCTTACTCTCAACTTTCCTGTGAGCAGATTCACGTCCTCGACAACGCCCTTGCCACCGACAACATTAACCACAGCACCAACCTTTGGCGTTACCTTGAGTAGCTCCTCATAGCTGTCCTGCTCATATTTTAAGCAGCACATAAGTCGTCCGCAGGTACCTGAAATCTTTGACGGGTTAAGCGATAAGGACTGCTCTTTTGCCATCTTGATTGACACAGGCTGAAACTCTCCCAAAAATCTCGAACAGCAAAACGGCTGACCGCAGATTCCAAGTCCGCCGAGCTTCTTTGCCTCATCACGAACACCGATCTGTCTAAGCTCAATTCTTGTACGGAAAACTGCCGCAAGCTCTTTTACAAGCTCTCTGAAATCGACTCTGTTTTCAGCGGTGAAATAGAACAAAATCTTGTTGTTGTCAAAGGTACATTCAACATCAATAAGTTTCATCTTAAGGTTGTGCTTTTTCACCTTTTCAACCCAGATTTTCGCAGCATCTTCTTCCTTTTTCTTGTTGCGTTTTATCGTTTCAAAATCCTTTTCATTCGCAATTCTGATAACAGGCTTGATTGGTGAGTTGAAGTCTTTTTCATCAATTCCTCTGTCAACGATTACAACCTCGCCACATTCAACACCTCTTGCCGTTTCAACGATAACGCTGTCGCCAAGCTTGATTGAAAGCCCCTTTGGATCAAAATAATATACTTTTCCTACCCTTTTAAAACGTACTCCTATTATCTTAATCATAAAATGTTTTCCTTTCATCTATTTGAAAAATACCGATGCAAAACTGTTCATTGTAAGCACAAGATTTGCATTGGAATCAACACGCACAATATAATCGCCAAGCTGTTCATAAATCTGCCTGCAAGTATCAATACTCAGCTTTTGTGAAAGCCTTGCCGACTCATCAGGCATACAGCCGATTGTCGCATCAAGCCCGAGCCTTAAAACACAAGCGTCCCTGACTGCCTCACGCAAAAGCTCAATCACCCTGCGAAAGAGTGCCTTTTTTCCATCCGCAGAAAAAACCGCCTTGAGAAAATCATACTCGCTTCCTTTGCAAACAGCATCAGCACAGCCTTTTGCAATCTCGACCGCCTTGCCAACTGCCTCGTCCTCAAGGAACTCAACGCTTCTGCCAATGTTTCCACAGGAAAACCTGACCGCATTGTCAATCTGCTCGTCAGTATATTCGCCGTCAGCATTAATGTTGCTAAGATACTCCCTGACCTCATCATCACTGCAAAAGACGGTGTTTAAGCACAAAACCCTCGACAGCACCGTTTCAAGAAAAATCTCCTTTGTCCGTGCAGTCAGTATAATAACACAATGCTCAGGTGGCTCCTCAATCAGCTTCAAGAGAATATTCTGCACCTGAGTGGACGTGTTTACCGACCTGTCCAAATCGGGAATAAGATAAACCTTAAACCTGCTCTCGTTCGGCTTTATAACTGCGTCCGACACAGCTTCTCTTATAACGTCAACCTTGTAGTTGCCGTTTTCATTCGCTGAAAGCCTGATAAAATCAGGGTGAACGCCAGCGTCAATCATTCTGCATGACTTGCACTCGCCGCACGGCTCGCCTGATTGTTTTTCGCACAAAAGTGAAGCCGCAATGTAGCCAGCTAACGCCTTTTTACCCTGTCCCCGTTCGCCTGTAATGACGATTGAATGAGGCTCACGGTTCTTTGCAATTAAGGCTTTAATCAGCTTTTTTGTTGACTCGTTTGAATGTATTTTTATGCCCATTAATCCTATACCTTTTCAAAACGTTCAATATCGGTTACAAAAATCGTTGCACCGCCAATTGTCACTTCAACCGGAACAGAATCGCCAATCGACTGCTCAATAAGTGATGATGACGGAACATAATGCTTTCTTTTGCGTGAAAATTCCTTGCAGACCGAAATAACCGTGTCAACCTTTTCGTCCTCACAGCAAATCAGGAAAGTTGTGTTTCCTGCCATAAGAAAGCCACCAGTTGATGAAAGCTTTGTTGCACTTATGCCTTCTTTTGTAAGACCTTTTGACACAGCATAAGTATCGTCATTATTTACAATCGCATAAACAAGTTTCATAAAATGACCTCCGAAAAATACGTCATTATTCTTTAGCAATATAATTATATCACATCAATGTAAAAAATGCTATACCTTTTCAAAATTTTAATTATCTCATCATCTATTTGTTCACCAGGGATAACAATCGGCACCGATGGTTGACATGATACCACAGGTCTTGCACAAATTCTGCCACGGGCTTCATCGACCGCAACCTTTTTGTGTGGCGAAAAATACGCCTGCCTTATGCTCATTTTAACCTTTGCTTGTGGTAATAGATAAGGCTTGTCATCAATAGGTTCAGCCTGTTTTTTCGTCGTATCATTCAACGCCAGCACGAGCCTTTGATAATCCTTTTCATCATTAAAAGGTGAACACATCAGCACAACACAGTCAGTATCGCTATACTCGCACTCGATTTTATGCTCTCTTAAAACATCCGCAAGCTCGTCCCCAGAATAGCCGTTTTTTGCAGGATAAACAGTTAGCTTCAAAGGCTCGGCGGTCTTTGTGTCCCAGCCCAGCTGATTAAGCGTAGTTGCTACCTCTGCGACCTTTTTTGCACAGGCTCTTATGCTGTCAATAAGTCCGTTTTTAAGCTCGCCACAACACCGATCAAGCGATGCCATTATAAGATATGACGGGCTTGTTGATGCAAAAAGTGACATGGTTTCTTTTGCCGACTGCAGCCATTCCTTTGGCGAATTCTTCGCAATATGCAGATAGCTTCCACCTGTATAAACAGGCAGCGTTTTGTGTGCAGAATCAACGCACATATCAGCACCCATATCCAGCGGGTGAAGTGACTTCTCCAAAAATTTAAGATACGCTCCGTGTGCATTGTCAACCAGAAGTGGCACGCCAAAGCTTTTGCAAACCTTTGAAATCTGCTCAACATCAGCCATGTTGCCAAGATAGTCGGGAGAAGTTATATAAACCGCATCAGGTGTCTTGTCGCACTTTGCAAGCGTTTGCTTTAAATTGTCAGGCGTGATGAAGCTGACACAAAGTCCTGATGTCAATCTGTCGGTATAAATCCATTTTACATCAATATCCAAAAGGCAACAGCCGTCAATAAACGCCTTATGCACGTTTCTCGGTGCTAAGACAAGCGTTCTGCTACCATCTTTTTTGCAGGTTTTTATTATGCCAAGCATTGTCTTAATCGAAAGCGTTGAGCCTTCGGTTGAATAAAGCGTTTTTGCAGAGCCGTAAATTTCGGAGGTAAGCTCCTCACTTTTTGCGATAATGCCAGTCGCTTCAAAAAGGTAGTCTGCTCCCTTAATCTCGGTGATGTCCCTGCTTTCAAGCCCTTGCAGAATCCTGCCCTTGTGGCCTGGGATATGAAACCTTGCAACACCGCTGTTTTCATATTCGGTTATGTAGTCGTTAACAGGGGTGTTTTTGCTCATCTTGCCCTCCGTCTTCATGCGTTAAGAATATAAATCTTGAATAAAGCTCACGGCCTGTAATGGCAGTATAGAGCCTTTTTCTCGCCCGGTTTAATGTCCTTGAAACTGTGCATGGCAAAACGCCATAAAGCTTTGCAATCTCGCTTAGCGTCATGCCATCTTTATAATAATGTATTATATAACATTTTTGCTTTTTCGTCAAATTAGCATAGGCACTGTCAAGCAGTCTTAGCCTTAAGCTGCGTCTTGTGTCAGATTCATTATAAAACACGCTGTCGCTATCCAAAAACTGCTCAATCTCGTGAAAATATGTCCTCTTCATTGTATCACACCGCTCTGTTACGATGAAGCAGGCTCGGGTGGACAGGCTTTGGAGCAAGGTGCCTTTTTATTTCCACCACCACAAACACAAGCTCTCTGCGTTCAGCTGCAAGCAGGTCAATCCGCCTTTCAATGCTGTGAATGTTTTGAACATTTCGCTCAGCCTTCAGCTCTCTGCCGAGCTGCCTGATCCGTTCTTCGATGTCCTCAATCGTCTTTTCATACTGCTCAAGAAGTCTTTTCATTGCATGTCCCTTTCTCTTTTCAATTTGTTCGAACAAATGTTCTTTTATCTTCAGTTTTAATGATAACACATTTTTTGAAAAAGTCAATAGCCTTCACAAATAATTAATAATTTGTGCAATATGAGGGATTTTTTACGGACAGTTTGTGCAATTTGCCGTTGAAATTCCTGTAAAAATGTGATATAATATGATTTACCGTCGAAATTGGGTGTTTTTGTGGACTGTTAATTTTTGACTGTACAGAAACGCTATACATATATAAAAAGGAGGCTGCTCTTTCGGGAGCTAATTGTTATGGATAAGACTAAGCTTGACAGACTGTCAGAACTGACTCGCATATCCCGTGAGCGTGAGCTGACTGATGCTGAAAAAGATGAACGACAAACGCTTAGAAATGAATATCGCCAGAGTGTTATCGGCAATCTTACAAACCAGCTTGAGCATATGACAATTATTGAGCCTGACGGCACAAAGATAAAGGTATCTGATTTAAAAAATGAAAAGGAGGGAAAATAAGTGGCAGGACTTTCAAGACAAAAGCAGAAACTTCTCTTGCTTGAACAGCTTTTTAACAAGCGTACTGACGAAGACCATGCTCTGACAGGCAACCAGCTGATCGAAATTCTCGGCAATCAGGGAATCAAGGCTGAGCGTAAAACTATTTATGATGATATTGCGACACTTTGCGACAGCGGACTTAATCTTGAAGTTACAAAGTCGGGCCATTCAAATGCTTATTTTCTCGCAGACAGACTGTTTCAGGACGAGGAACTGTTCCTGCTCGCTGATGCGGTTTCATCATCAAAGTTTTTGACAATCAAAAAGTCAAACGAGCTTATAAAAAAGCTTCAGGCACTCACATCAGACTACAAGGCAAAGCAGTTAAGGCGTTCAATCTACGTTGACAACCGTACAAAAGCCTTCAATGAGTGCATTTACTATACAATCAACACCGTGCAGGAAGGAATTTTCAACGACAAGAACATCACATTCAACTACTATGAATACAGCGTTGAAAAGAAGAAGCAGCTAAAGCATGGCGGTGAGCTTTACAGCGTATCGCCATTCCAGCTAATCTGGGAGAATGACAACTACTATCTTGCATGCTACTGCTTTAAGCATGGAAAGATCTGCCGATACAGAGTTGACAGAATGGCAAACGTTTCTGTTACAAACGAAAAGCGTCGCAAGCTTACAAAAGAAGAGGACGCAGAGCTTAAGAACCAGCGTTCTGTTTATAGCATGTATGGTGGTGAAGAACAGAGTCTGCAGATTCAGTTCCACAACAGCCTTATTAATGTTGTTATTGACAGATTTGGTGAGAGAATAATCTGCCACCAGAATTCAAAGGACACATTCTACATAAACGTTGATGTTCAGATTTCGCCGACATTCTGGGGCTGGCTTTTCCAGTTCGGTACAAAGGCAAAAATCCTTGGACCGTCCCAGGCTGTTGCTATGGCAAAGGAAGAAATCAAGGCGATTTCAAAGATTTATGAGCAAGAATAAACCCTTAGACACCACAGCCTCCTGTATTCAGGAGGCTTTTTTTCGTTATTTTTTCATAAAACAAGGTACCTCCTTTAGTAAAATGTTACAAATATTGCTTCTGTATATTGAAATAGTTGTGCAATTATGGTATAATTTATATGCGTTAAAAACTTTCTTGCATTAATGTTATAAGGAGGCAAAAGCATGAAAAAGCAAATTACAAGTTATTTTTTATCACTGCTGATGGTGGTTAGTCTGGTAGGCGTTTTGCCTGTACTGACAGCAAGTGCTGACATCTCTGGCGACTATGCCTATGAAGCACTCGGTGACGGAACAGTAAAGATTATCCAGTACAACGGCAATGCCGAAAATCTTTCTATCCCGGCAACAATCAAAGGCAAAAAGGTAACATCTATCGGAATAAATGCATTCCATTCAAACTATGATCTGAAAGCTGTTAAGATTCCAAACAACGTTAAGACTCTTCAGCCTGCTGCGTTCGCAAACTGTTCAAATCTTAGCAGTGTAACACTACCAAGCACACTCGAGCAGATTCAGGACGATGTATTCAAGTCTTGTTACTCTCTTACAAGTGTAAATATCCCTGCAAAGACAACACATCTTGGCTCTTTAGCATTCAACGACTGCAAAAAGCTTACTGCAATAAACGTAAACTCAGCAAACACCGCTTATTCATCAATTGACGGTATCGTTTATAACAAGGCTGGCACAACACTTATTATGGCACCTGCTGGCAAACCGACTGTAAAGATTCCTTCAGGCGTTAAAGCTGTTGCTGATGACGCATTTTTAGGCTCATATCTCAAGAGCGTTACATTCCCGACAACTGTTACAAGCATCGGACTTTACAGCTTCTCAGGTTGTCCAAACCTTACAAGTGTAACATTGCCAAACGTTACAACAATCGGAAGCTTTGCATTTGAAGGATGCAGCAATCTCTCAAGCGTAACAATCGGCAGTGGTGTCAGAACAATCGACACCGGTGCTTTCTTCAACTGCCCTTCACTCAAGAGTGTTCTGATTCCAAAGACAGTTAAGACAATCTATCCTCAGGCATTCGGTTTCGGCAGCCATTACGTCAACGAAGATATTGAAGAATACAAAATCGCTGGCTTTGTTATCTACTGCTACTCAGGCAGTGCTGCTGTAACTTATGCTACAAAGCATGGTGTTAAGTATAAACTCATTCTTCCAAAGGTTACAGGCTTCAAGGTTTTGGGAACATCAACCAACAAGGTTAAGCTTACTTGCACAAAGCAAAGTGGTGCTAAGGGATATATCTTCTATCAGTACAACGCATCCACAAAGAAATGGGCAAGAATTGCAAAGACCACTTCCAACACTTACATGGTATCAAACCTCAGGGTAGGTACTACATACAAGTTTGGTGTTAAGGCATACACAACATCAGGTAACACTGAAATCTCAAGCTTCTATTATCCGACAGTTACAACTTCAACAAAACCTGCGGCAGTTAATTTCTCTGTCAAAGCAGGTTCAAAGAAAGCTACACTTAGCTGGAAGAATGCTGCAGGAGTTTATGGCACAAAGATCTATTACAAGGCAAGCAAGAACGCTAACTGGACAGGTCTTGCAACAACTTCAGGCACAAGCTACACAAAGACAGGCCTTACATCAGGCAAGACATATTACTTTGCTGTAAAGGCATACAGAAATGTTATGGGTACAATCTATAACGGCCCTGTTACAACAAAGAGTGTTACGGTGAAATAACTACATAATAACAAAAACCACCTGTTTAACAGGTGGTTTTTTGTGCCTTTATGCTTTGAAAACAAACCTTAAGAAATTGTATAAGTGAGGTTTAACACTGCTTGCATCATGTCCGGTTGAAGATATAGTATGCCATAAGTGGGTTACCTTGTTGTCAAGAAGCAACTCATGGTATGAGGAAGGTGCGTTAGTAACTACCGTATCATGTTCAGCGGCACTTATTAAAAGCATATAAGGTGAGTTTTTCTCGAAAACCAAATCTGTTTTTTCAAGCTGTCCAGGGTGCATAGCTGAGTTTGGTATAGGAACAAGCCCCGGTGCTGGACAAACTCCGCCAATATATCCAAAAAGGTCAGGACGAGAAAAGCCTATGAAAAGAGCCTCTCTTCCACCCATTGAAAAGCCGGTGATAGCTGTGTTTTCTCTGCCTTTTTTAACAGAAAAAGTCTTTTCAACAAACGGCATTAGATCAGTAGTTAAGTCATTGATAAAATTATCATAAGCAAGACAGTTTTGAAGATCCATGCCCGTGCATGAAGGCAACTCCTTACTGCAGAAAATGTATGGCATAACAATGATCATCTGCTCAGCTTGTTTATCAGCAAAAAGATTCCCCACCATTTTTTCGAGTGACATAGCCGGACGGGTCATCCAGTCTTCATTGTCATAGAATCCGTGAAGAAGATAAAGCACAGGATATTTTTTGTCTTCAGAATAATCAGGCGGAAGCAGTATGTTTACATTGGTGTCTCGTTCAGCTGTTTTTGAATAATATGTGTATTTTTTCGGTTCTGCATATTTAACACCATCTCTCTCAGATGTAACCTCATCAGGCTGTATCTCAACAATTTTGCTTTTTACAGACTCCATATAATCAACTCCTGAAACAGTTTTGTCCTTTGGATTGGATTTGCCATTTGTACACGAAACGGCAGACATAGCTACCATAGCAGTAATTATGCACAATAGTTTTTTCATTTTTATACCCCCAGATTTGATATTACAATAATTATATCACAACATGGCAATTATTTCAAGGTTAAATACTTGAAAAAAATCTTTACTGTGATATAATATATAATGCGATGTAAAAAACAAAGCAATACGGAGGAATAATATGAAAGAAATAATAGCAATTTTGCTGTTGATTGGTGGATTTGTGTTGCTAATTAAGGGAGCTGACTTTTTTGTTGACGGAAGTTCAGCAGTTGCAAAAAGGCTTAAGGTACCATCAATGATTATCGGTCTTACGATAGTATCAATGGGTACAAGCCTGCCTGAGTGTGCGGTCAGCGTTTCAGCGTCAATGAACAACAGCAACGAACTCGCAATCAGCAACGTTGTCGGCTCAAACATATTCAATCTGATGGTAGTCTGCGGTGCGTGTGCATTGTTTGCACCGTTGAAAGTGAGTATCAGCACGCTGAAAAAAGAGTTCCCATTCTCAGTCGTATGTGCAGTGCTTCTTCTCGGTCTTGGCTATTATGGCACATCTCTCGGCAGAATTGACGGCATGATTTTCCTTGTCCTTTTCGTACTATACCTGCTGTGGATGGTACTCTCGGCAATCAAGGCAAGAAAGAACTTTGCAGACACTGATGAGGAATATGAGCTTTTGCCTGTGTGGAAATGCGTACTTTTCATTATTGGCGGTGCGGTCGCAATCAAGTTCGGCGGCGATTTTGTCGTTGACGGTGCAACGGTAATCGCAAAAGGTCTGGGACTCAGCCAGACGCTTATTGGTCTGACTGTTGTAGCACTTGGCACAAGTCTTCCTGAACTGGTAACATCAGTTGTTGCTGCAAAGAAAAACGAGGTTGACATGGCACTCGGCAACGTTATCGGCTCGAACATATTCAATATTCTGTTTGTTCTGGGAGCAGCATCTGCAATCAGTCCGATAGCGTTCATCACCGAAAACATGATAGACATCATAATTCTACTTGCGTTCAGCCTTTTAGTCTGGATTTTCACCTGGTCAAACAGACAGATACGCAGACCTGAAGGCATTGCGATGCTGATTTTATACGCTGGTTTCACGGTTTATATCTGCATGAGGTGACGAAATATTAAGATAGTGTAAAAATTGAGGGCAACTTGAAACCCGCTATTGACTTAAGCCGTCAGCTGTGATATAATATCATAGTTGAATGCGCTGCTAGCTCAGCTGGATAGAGTGACTGGCTACGAACCAGTAGGTCAGGGGTTCGAGTCCCTTGCAGCGCGCCAAAAAGTCCCTAAGGGCTCAAGCCCTTAGGGACTTTTTTAGTGTGTTGTACTGTGAATTGAACCCAACTCACATATTGCAAACCCTGAAATTTGCCGTAGGCAAATTTGAACGGTGACAAACAAAGCTCACCATTTTTGCAAACTCTCGGTCACCGTTTCCCTTCGCAGCGCATGTGTTGTACTGTGAATTGAACCCAACTCACATATATCTATCTCGGGAATTTGCCAACAAACAAAATTTAGTTTTTTAAAAATCTAAGTGTTGGTATTTACTACTTTGCCATTTTTGTCAACTATCGTCCAAACGTCATCATCTGTGCCAATGCCTTCTTGTTCAATATTGTCAATGTACTCGTTGTCTGTAAAGTTCAATAGTCTTTCTGTCATCGTGTATCCATAGCTGTCTTTTATAATAAGATAAATTGAAACATTGTCGTTTTTATTCAATCTGATTTTTTCGTCTATATCTATATATAATCCGGCATCTAAGTCTGCTTTTAATTCAGGTGTTATGTCTTTGTCTTTGTATATTTTGTCGTTTACCTTTATAATAAGATTTGCCTGTTTAATACTGCCGTTTCCTGTATAAGCATCAAGTTGAACTCCGTCTGATAATTTAAGCTTGTTGTCAGTGTAATTGTATACTAATTCATTATTAGTTACAATTGCACATGGCAAGCATTCATTCCATAACATTCCGAATTCATTGTCAGTCATAGTTTCAACATGATTAGCATTGCCGTCATTGACAATAACTATAGGAGCCTTTTCATATTCAGCAAATAAATCAGCCTTATAAACACCTTTGAAAACCCCGTTTTCTTTTTTCAAATCAATAGTATCATCGTCTATAGTAACTGAGACTTTTGTCTTGTCGTTGTATGCTTTTGGTGTAACAGTAAGAGTAATGT
>JAFTAX010000058.1 GCA_017458445.1 Ruminococcus sp.
AACCTCACTGCTACTTGCCAAAACTTGTGGTAATATACCATGTTGTATATTGGGGTGAGACCCTTTTGAAAAAGGGTCATCCCCCAAACCCCCTCACTAAAACTTCTAACTTATTTTTTTGAGGGTGTGGGCTAACTTCCAAAACAATTAAAAAACGAGGGTATGAATTGTCTTTTTTTAAACATCTCACACCCTCAAAAAAATCATTAAAAAGTCTTTGGAAAAGGAGTCTGAGGGAAAACCCTTTCTTCAGAAAGGTTTTCTCTCAGTAAATAACATGGTATATTGCCACAAGTTTTGGCAAGTAGCAGTGAGGTTATCACTCATAGTCATAGATAAGGCCGAGCTGACGCATAGATGACACGCCGTCCGTACCGACAATAAAGTGGTCGAGCATATGTATATCCATACTTTTGAGGTGAGCGATAATTTTTCTTGTGAGCAACACGTCCTCATCAGACGGAAGGCTGCTTGCACTTGGGTGGTTATGTGCGAGAAAGAAATAGGCTGTGCCGTTATCGAGAATAGCCTTTGTAATTCTACGCAGATTCATCTCAACAGATTTTGACGTACCTGTCTGGATATTGGTATGGCTTTTTAATATGTATCTGTTGTCGGTGAAAAAGAGCTTAAGATGCTCACGGTCAAGTCCATAGAACTGGTCGGCGACATAATTTTTCAACTTTTGGATATCTCGCATATCAATTTCGTCGTCAGTCTGTTCGATATGAAGAAATCTGTTAAGCGAGTGATAAAACTTTATCTTTAAAGCCGCATTTTTACCAACGATACCACTGTTTACAAGCTCATCATATGAGGCGCTCAGGACGTTTGAAATCGAGCCGAACTTGTTGAGAAGCTTATGAGCGATGGGATTGGTGTTTTTCCTTGTATAGCAAGAATACAGCAGCATTTCCAGAATCTCGTGGTCTTCAAAGTTAGTAAAGTCCATCGTTTTTTCAAACTTAGCTTTCATTCTTGCTCTGTGTCCATCATGCAACTGTTCATCTGCCATAAGCTTTCACTCCTTTTTATCCTTTTGGCTTCATGGTAAGGGAGATACGTTTCTTTTTGACATCAACATCGAGAACACGCACCTTAACGACATCTCCGACCTTTACGACTTCAAGAGGATGCTTGATATATCTGTCGCAAAGCTGAGAAATGTGTACAAGACCGTCCTCATGCACGCCGATATCTACAAATGCACCAAAGTCAATAACATTTCTGACTGTGCCCATTAGCTCCATGCCTGGTTTTAAGTCCTTAAGCTCCATTATGTCGCCACTTCTCATAAGCGGAGGTGGAAGCTCGTCACGAGGGTCACGGCCAGGCTTTTTAAGCTCCGTAATAATATCCGTCAGCGTTGGAACACCGATACCGATTTCATCTGCAAGAGTGTTTGAGCCAAGTTTTGATACTGTGCTGTCAAGGGTTTCCATGCTTGTGCTCACGCTTATATCATCAAGAGAAAGACCGCACTTTTCGAGCAGCTGTTTTGCAGCGTTGTATGATTCAGGGTGAACGGAAGTGTTGTCAAGAGGATTCTTGCCGCCCTGTATTCTCAAAAAGCCTGCACACTGCTCATACGCCTTTGCACCTAATTTTGGCACCTTGAGTAGCTGTTTGCGGTCACTGAATTCGCCGTTTTCTTCCCGGTATGCAACGATATTTTTGGCAACTGTTGCGTTCACGCCTGCAATGTATGACAAAAGCGAGTGTGAAGCAGTGTTGAGGTCAACGCCAACTGAGTTAACGCAGTTTTCAACAACGCCGCTTAACGCTTCATCAAGCCTTGCCTTTGGCATATCATGCTGGTACTGACCGACACCGATAGCCTTTGGATCGATTTTAACAAGCTCTGCGAGTGGGTCCTGCAAACGTCTTGCGATGGACACCGCACTTCTAAGTGACACGTCAAACTCAGGGAATTCCTGTGCCGCAAGCTTTGAAGCAGAGTAAACGGAAGCACCTGCTTCTGACACGACCATGTAGGACACTTTCTGCGGAATTTCTTTTATAAGCTCTGCAACAAACGCTTCTGATTCACGGGAAGCAGTTCCGTTGCCAATTGAGATTGTAGTAACGTTGTATTTTTCTATCAGCTTTGACAGGATTTTCTTTGCCTCAGCAATTTTGTTCTGAGGTGGTGTCGGGTAGACAACCGTTGTGTCCAGAACTTTGCCTGTCTGGTCAACAACAGCAATCTTGCAGCCTGTTCGGTATGCAGGGTCAAGACCGAGTGTACAATGCCCTTTTACTGGTGGTTGCATAAGAAGCTGACGCAGGTTTGATGAGAACACTTTAATTGCACCTTCTTGTGCCTTTTCGGACAAATCACTGCGTATTTCACGCTCAATTGACGGATAAATCAGTCGCTTGTAGCTGTCAATGCAAGCTTCCTCAACAAGCTTTCCGCAGTCGCTATCATTGAGCTTAAACTTGGATATGCAAGCTCTTTCTCCAGCACCTTCAGGCACGTCTATCGATACTTTCAAAGCACCTTCTTTTTCGCCACGGTCGATAGCAAGAATTCTGTGGCCAGCGATTTTTGAAACAGGCTCGGAGAATTCATAGTAATTTTCATAAACCGTTTCAGCTTCTTCATCTGATGCTTTAGAAACTATCCTGCCTATTTGTCCAAAAAGGGTTCGTAGATATTTTCTTAGAGCTGCGTTATCGGAAATGTCTTCTGCGATAATATCCATGGCACCTGCCACAGCACTTTCTGCAGACTCAACGCCTTTTTCTTCATCGATGTATTTTTCTGCTTCAGCAGATGGGTTGGCATCAAGCTCCTGTGCAATAATAAGCTTTGCCAAAGGTTCTAATCCTTTTTCTCTTGCAACGCTTGCTCTTGTTTTTCTCTTTGGCTTAAACGGGCGATAGATGTCCTCGACCTCAACAAGTGTGACAGCTTTTGCGATTGCATCAGCAATCTCATCAGTCATCTTTTCCTGCTCGGTAATTGAGGCGGTTATTTCTGCCTTACGTTTTTCGAGGTTTCTAAGATATGTAAGACGGTCAAATATCTCACGCAAAATCTGGTCGTCAAGCGAACCAGTACGCTCCTTACGGTATCTTGCGATAAACGGGATAGTCATTCCCTCGTCAATAAGGGCTATCGTGTTGTCGATTTGCTCCTGTTTAAGCTTGAATTCCTCAGCAAGTATCTTGTTTATTTCCATGTTTTTAGTCCTTTCTTTAGCAGTCTGTTGCAAGTATTGGATAGCCCTTTATATAGGGTTTTATTATTTCGGGTTGGTCATTTGCCTGTTGAAAAATTGTTGGTGCAATAGTTTCTATAAAGCTTGACAAATCCTCGAGTGAACGAGTCTTTACAACAGGGCAAACGGGTGAGAGTGTAATAACATTCACACCGTTAAAATCCATTACACGAAATGGCCAGATTTTGCAGTCAAAAGGTTTATCATCTTTTAAAATACAGCCAGAATTTCGATCAAGCATTGAGCAGTAATATAAACCATCACTCTCATCTTTTGGCATATCAAGAATATAGCAATTATCCTTTTTTATGAACTTCTGTTTCGGGTTATATTCGCCCAGAATCTTGTCGTGCAAAGGCTTTGTTATAATCGGTGTTTCCCATACATCAGAGCTGTCAAAACAACAGCAGATACGGCATTTTGCACACTCTTTTTTTGATAGAATTTTGCTTAGCAAGGCTTATCACCTCATTTATTTTGTCTATTATAATTCTACCATATTTTTATAAAAAAGGCAAGGCGAAAATGCTAAACTGCAGCCTCAAAAAAAGTAATAAATAAGACCTGCAAAGACGCTTGCAATTGTGCCGTAAAGAATCACAGGACCGCAGATTATGAAAATCTTTGAGCCAAGACCAAGCACAAATCCTTCGGTTTTAAATTCCATTGCAGGAGCCACCACAGAGTTTGCAAAACCTGTTATCGGGACAAGAGTTCCTGCACCGGCGTGCTTGGCAATTCGGTCGTATAAGCCGAGTGCGGTTAAAAGTGCAGACAGAAAAATCAGAGTGATTGAAGTTGCCATGCCTGCATATTTGCTTGACAGTCCCCAGTATGCGTAAAGGTTAAGCAGGCTTTCGCCGAGTGTGCAGATAAGTCCGCCGAACAAAAATGCTTTCGGCACAGTTATCCACCATTTTGTTCCTTTTGACGCTTTTTTATAAAGCTGAGTATATTGCGATTTGCTGATGTTTAATTCCATAAAGCCACACCTTTCAAGATTTATTTATAGTTATTATCTGTAGTGTTGCTTAAAATATACAAAAAAGACTGCCACAAAGCTTTGCAGCAGTCTTTATATTATCTTGTTTGAGTGTTTGAAAAATGCGGCAGTTTATCTTTTGTTATGACAAGGGTGTTGTTATACACTTCTTTAAGATGTGCGGCTGTGTTATAATCCTCAATCAGCTCGCCTTTTTTATCAATCAGATAATTTCCGCCCCATTGTCCGATATAGCTCCAAAGAGCATTTTCTTCAGCAACCTTTGTCATATCAGGGAAGTTTCCACACTCGCTTATAGCAATAGGCTTATTGCTACAGATTTTTGTCAGATACAAAAGCGTGTTTATCTGTCCTGAGAAGTTGTCCTTATCATAGATATCAGCGGAAAGAATATCGCACTTGTCATCGCCAACATACCATTCGGAATTCTGTGCACTCCAAACCCAGATAAGATTATTCAGCTTGTGATAGTTTGTCTGACGCTCATATAAAAGATTCCAGAGCCACTTGTATGATACCGCATCTTTGCCCCACCAGAAATAGCCGTTGCTTGCTTCGTGGATTGGTCGCCAGAGAACAGCAACGCCCTTGTCCTGCAATGTTTTAAGCTGTTTTGAGATTTTGTCAATGTCCCTTATAATTGCAACACATTCGTCAGAAATTTTCTTCTTTTTGTGCAAGGTTTCAATCTGCTCGGCAGAAAGAGTTGCGATTTTTTCCTTTGTAACAGCCTTTGTTATGTCAAAATCGGTCTTGTCGGCATAGTATTCACCGCTGCCCATCGGGTCTTCCCAGTGCCACATATAGCCCACAATTCCGCCTGTTTTGTTCCAGTCAACAGCACACTGTATCTCTGCTTCACCTGCAAGATTTTCCTTTTCCGTGAAGGTCATAAGGTCGCCAAAACGTATAGCAGGGTATTTACCTGTGACCTCATAAATCATGTCAGTTTCAAGCTTTGTGCCGATTGTGTCATGCTGTCCGAGAAGCACCTTTTTGCCGTAGTTATACTTGATGTATTTGTACAGTCCTTTGGTGTTTGCATCAGCATTCTTGTTTGCAAGAGATGTCTTGTCGGAGAGCGTTGATACAATAGTATTCTTAACCGCTAAAACTCTCACATAGTCCACATCAATAGCCTGACCGTCAGTAACGAGCGATATAACAGCCTCGCCTTTCGGGATATAGATGTTGTTGAGCGAGAATGTTTCGAAAGCCTTGCCACCGCTAAGAGATACATCGCCTATAATCTCACCGTTGATTGCAAGCTTGCAATTAGCAGGCTTGTTGCAGGCAGCAGTGATTGAAACATTGTAAAACTGTGAATAATTAAGGCTAAAGCCTATTGACCAGCGACTGTCCTTGCCGTTAAAGCCTGTGATATAACCCTTGCCCTTGTAGCCTTTTCTTTCGGTTGCAATCTTAGTATTGCCTGATTTTACGCCGTTTTCAGCCTGCAGGGTTTTGTCATATTTAGTGTAGTTTATCTTTTTAACAGCAATGTTTGTTTGCTTTATTTCAGTCTTTGAATCGTCCGCAACACTTGAGGTCAACGAGGAGCTTTCGTCAACATAATTGTCAATTATATCTCTGTTGTCTGGAATTGCTGTTCCACAACCTGATGCTGAAATAAATGCAAAAACACAAGCAAGAGCTGTTATCTTTTTTGTTATCATGGTTTTTCTTTTCTTTCTTTTGATTATTCGTTTTCAAAAAGCGGTGTTGAGAAATACCTTTCTGCCGTGTCCGGAAGAACGGTTACAACTGTCTTTCCACGTCCAAGCTTTTTTGCAAGCTTTTTTGCTGCCGCCACGTTTGTACCTCCAGATATACCACACATGATACCTTCAAGTCTTGCGAGGTCCTTTGCGGTTTCAATAGCTTCCTTGTCGGTCACTATGTATATATCATCATAAATATCAAGGTTCAGATTTTTTGGTATAACGCCGTCACCAATGCCCATCTGCAGGTGTGTGCCAATTGTTCCGCCTGCTAGAATTGCGGCATTTTCAGGTTCAACAGCCCAGATTTCAATGTCGGGATTTTGTGCCTTAAGCACTTCACCGATACCGCTGATCGTACCGCCTGTGCCGATACCAGAGCAAAAGCCGTCTATAGGGCCTTCAACCTGCTCCATTATCTCAAGACCTGTGTGGTGCTTGTGAGCTCTTGGGTTAGCAGGATTCTCAAACTGCTGTGGTACAAATACATTTGGGTTTTCCTCAGCCATTTTTAAAGCCAGCTTCATACATTCTTCAATGCAGTCGCCAATATTGCCATGATCGTGCAAAAGCTTAACCTCTGCACCATAATGAGCAATTAGTTTTCTTCTTTCTTCACTAACCGAATCAGGCATTATAATAATCACCTTGTATCCCTTAACCGCACCAATCAGTGCAAGCCCGATACCCTGATTACCGCTTGTTGGCTCAACGATTATTGTATCCTTGTTGATAAGACCTTTCTTTTCGGCATCGTTTATCATCTCTAAAGCGGTTCGGGTCTTTATTGATCCACCGACATTCAATCCTTCAAATTTTACAACAATCTGAGCTGAG
>JAFTAX010000059.1 GCA_017458445.1 Ruminococcus sp.
AGACCTATCGTAAGGTTATCAAGTGTTCCTTTTTCTTCTTTCAGCGTCAAAAGGTCAGTGAGCGTCTGGGTCGGGTGAAGATGTCCGCCGTCACCAGCATTTACAACAGGACACTCGGCTGTCAGAGCTGCTGCACGAACAGATCCTGCAACAGGATGACGCATTACCATTATATCTGCATATCCTGAAACTAACTTTGTTGTGTCTTTGATGTTTTCACCTTTTGCAACTGATGATGTCTGCGGATTGTCAAAGCCGATTATTGTTCCGCCAAGCCTTAGCATTGCTGTCTGAAATGACATTTGTGTTCTGGTGGACGGTTCATAAAACAGCGTACCCATAATCTTGCCCTTGCAAGCTTCTTTATAATCATCAGGATTTTTGATTATCTCGTGTGCAAGGTCAAGAATCTTATTCCACCATGAAACAGGATAGTCATTAAGGTCTATCAGATTAATTCTGTCGTTAGTATTATTCATATCAAACTGCCTTTCAGTTTTATATCTTTGCTTATTCTTCATTATATCACATACTAATGCAAATTTCAATAAGGTTTACAGATTATCCTTGAGCGTTTGTTTTACAAGGCTAATGAACTCGTCCCTTGAAAATCGCACATTTGCTGCTTCAAGCAACGCTTTTGCGGTCAGGCTTTCAGGCAGTCCCATTGCTTTTAGCACTTGCTTACGGTATGCATTGCTGTTCTTGCTGCCCGACAGCTTAAGCTCATACATATCGCCAATTGTGGCAGGATCTGCGTTTTCTCTCATTTCGCTTGTTATGCCTGCTTTTTCAAAAAGCTCCCTGAGTTTTTCGGTACTTATGCCCTCAACGCCGAGCTTGCCTTCTTTTGATGGCTGAACCTTACGTTTTTCCTTGCCGAAGATTTCAGGTGAATAGAGATTTATTATCATGCCTTTCGGGACAATGCTTTTAATATGCCCTCTTATCCGAAAGCCTGATGTGTCAGAATCGGTCAGAATAACTATGCCCGTTTTTTCTGCATAGTAGCGAATCAGCTCTGCAGTTTCCTTGTTTTTATATATCCCAAAGCCATTTGTCACGATTATCACAGCGTCAATTACTGATGAAAGCTTGATTTTATCATACTTTCCTTCAACGACAACGGCATAAGGTATTCTTATTTTTTCCATAGTCTACCTCAGCACTGCACTGCCATTGCTTTTGCAACGCACTGCTCGAGTGTCAGCATATCGGATGCTGCTCCTGATGACTTTGTTTTAAGCTTCAAATCGGTCTGTGCAAGGATATCTATAACTTCCCTGATTCGCTCAACTGATATACCTGAACACTCCGAAAATGCATTCTTTACAGCAAACTCACGGTTTCTCGGATAGCCAAAGTCGGATATTATATCAGCTACCATTTTGCCTGAAGCTCTTGCAAGCTTTGCTCTGTATAAGTCCGATATTGAAAAGCTTATTATGCCCAGAATCTCAAAGGCTTCATAGTTTTGCTCTGCAAGTTCTTTCAGCCTTCTGAACACCATTTTTGGATTGCACTTCAGAATATTCAACGCAAGTGCATATCCGTCAGACTCAACACGCCTTACACAAAGCAGGTCAATGTCCTCTTTTGTTATCTGCCTGCCTGGTGCATAGGCTGTGAGCTTTTTAATTTCCTGACTTATAAAAGCAGAGTCGCAAAGGCAAAGATTTGCAAGATGCTCTGCATCATGCTTTGAGATCGTACAGCCTGCTTTGCTTAGACTTGCTACTATGCTTTTTGCGAGGTCATACGCTTTTTTGTATGCAAATTCGCAGACCGAGCCATGCTTTGCACAAAAGTCGGCAAAGCGTTTGTTCTTATCGGTCAACGCTTTTTTTGTCTTATAAAGGTCAACGCCTGTGGCATAGATTACCACAACCGTTGTTTCAGGCAGGTCTGAGAGTGCTTTTCTTATAACATCACCGTCTGCCTTTGGTACGCTGTCCATGTTCAGATCATTCACCACAACACAGACACGCTCTGCAAACATTGGCAAAGCTTCACAGGCGTTTGCAAGCTCGGCAACATCAAGCTTTTTGCCGTCAAACTTGTGCAGATTCATTGTCTGGTCAGCCTTCGGAACAAGCTTGTTTATCAGCTTTTTGACATAAAGCTCCAATGCACCGACATCATGTCCGTAAAAATAATAGAGGTTGTCATAGTCCTCGTTTCTTATTCTCTTACCCAAGTCTGTACTGTTTATCAAAGCCATAATCGAGCCTCCAAACTTCAATGTCCTTGTTATCTATAATCATCTCAATTGGGTATTCTTCACTCTTTAAATCAAATTTCCTGCCGTCAAAGCAAAACTCACTGCCATGCATATCAACAACTGTGTCATCAACTCTTGCCTCATAACCGTCAGCCGTTTTGCAAAATGCTATATCGTCAAATCGGGTGTATGTATCAGTTTTATACATATTATCATCGCTGTCAAAGTTGCCATAAAACGTTGACGGCTGCGGATAAAGCACATTCATATACTTTTGTGCAGTGTAATAGCAGTTGGTGTTTATAAGCACGCTTTCAGCAGAGCGTACTCCTCGTTTTGTCATAACGTTCCAGACTGTCTTACTGTTGCTACCTGCTGCACCTATGTCTGCTATCACGCATTTTGAGTTTTGATATACAACCACCTGACAGTTTTTCTTATCAGGTATGAACACAAAATGTGTTACACCTGCATCAGACAGCAAACTCAAATTTGAAACTGCAAGAATAACGCAATATGCCATAACCGAATAAGCAACAATAAACCGAACCTTTTTCGCAAGCAAAATTGCAATCACGGTTGCTATGCAGATTAGAGCTATCAGCAATCTCATCTTTGCATTTGTGATGTCAATATATGAATACGGAAAAGTTGAGATTTTACCAGCAATTGAGATAACAATATGTATCAGCCAGCCTGCTACTTTGAGTATCGGTGCTGCGATAAACGCTACACCGCCTGTCACCGCAACAACGACCGTAAGTCCAAGTGCAAACGTACAAACCGGCACAAGTATCAGATTTGAAAACGGCGTTGCAAGCGACACTTCATCGAAAAACAAAAGTGCAACCGGAATTGATGTGAAAACTGGTGCAAGCAACACTACACAGCTTTTGATAATCACGCCTGCTAAGCCTTGATATTTCACACGCTTGATAACATAAGGTGCTATTACGCCCATTGCCATTGCACCAGTAACCGACAGCAAAAATGACGGATCACGAACAATATACGGGTTGTGAAGCGGCATTATCAGCACACACCAGCCAAGCGTATTCATAGCGTCAGCGTGCATAACAATCAAATCGCCTAAAAGCACAACCGTCATCATAATTGCCGTTCTTGTAATGGACGGTGAAAAGCCCGCAAACAACGCAAAACCCCAGACAATTATTTCAAGCAGGATAAATCTAATTTTGCGGTTTTTAATAAAGGCATAAAACAAAAATCCGAAACACATTGTGACTATTGCAAGATGTGTTCCCGAAACAGCAAGAATATGTCCTAAACCTGAGCGGTAAATCTGCGTTTTTGTGATACTGCTAAGCTCTGATTTGTCACCACAAAGCATAGCACCTAAAAAGCCACCTTCATCGCCTTGTACATAGTAGTTTATCTTATTAAAAAGATAGTCCCTGTATCTCTTTATCCCGTTTAACAAAGGCTTTGTATTATGCTCGAGGATTTTAACTTCATTGTTCCCTTTGCCTTTGAGATACTCACCTTTTGGTCTGTTATAGTTTTCAGCCATGAATTTCAGGTTGTCATTAATCTTTGCGACTTTGCTTTTAATCAAGACTTTATCGTAATAGCCATAATTATCGTTATCCACAAAGAATGTAATCTGCGTTTTAACCTTGTTGTCAATCGTTCCCTCGACTGTCATTCGGGCATTATCCGAGCCAAGATAGGTGTAGTCCTTAACCAGACCGACAAAGGTTATATCCTTATTGTCATAGCTGATTATTCTATCATAGACAAAATGAGTATACGCTGACTGATAGGCAACACCGACAAAGAATGAAACTGCGATTGCCGTTACATATATTCTGTATTTCGACAGCAAAAAGAAAAGTGCGAGCATTATTATTTCTGACACTGCCAATATAATCAGGTTAAGCTTTCCCCAGCCGATTGTTGACATAAACAATCCGCCGAAAAATGCAAAACCCACATACGCAAGTTTTCTTTTCATGTATACCTCACTGTGATTTGTATTGCCAAAACGGCTTCCCAAAGACACCAAACTGTGTTTAAGAGAAGCCGTGGTTTTCAAGATGCTTTTATCGTGACATACTTTAGGTTATATACAAAAATATCCGTTGCTTGATTTCACAACGGATAACTCTCTTTTAATGGGGTGGATAGTGGGATTCGAACCCACGGTCTTCAGTGCCACAAACTGACGCGTTAACCAACTACGCTATACCCACCATATAGCAAGTTCAAAGAACTTGCTGGCACGCCTTACTGGACTCGAACCAGTGGCCTACTGCTTAGAAGGCAGTTGCTCTATCCAGCTGAGCTAAAGGCGCATACAATAAAAATTGCACCAATCGGTGCATGGAGCGGGTGATGGGAATCGAACCCACGTGACCAGCTTGGAAGGCTGGAGTTCTACCATTGAACTACACCCGCAAATTAAGTGTATCGCTTTAATCAACGAAGTAAATTATATCACATATAGCGATTTTTGTCAAGCATTTTGGCAAAAAAATTTTAAGGCGATTTATCAATACAAACCGCCTTAGTCAGCTTTTTTATGACGTTTTTTCATCTTGTTCATTATTTTGTCTTTAAACAAAAGTCCGAGTGCCGTTATAACTGCAAATACAATCAAAACAACAACCGCTGCCTTATAATTACCGCTTCCGACATTGCCGCCGAGTATGGTTGACATGAAAACGGCAGGAATTCTAAACGGCATAACATACAAAAAGAAGTCCTTTTTTGTTATCTTCGTGAGTGGCACGATATATGTCAGCACGTCTTTCGGCACACCCGGAATGAAATAGAGTATAATCAGTATTCCCGTCAGCTTCTTTTCATCTTGCAAAAACTTAAAGCGGTTTAAATGCTTCTCGTCAACGAATGCCTCTACCAGCGGTGTTCCGAATTTTCTGACAAGAGAAAATACAATCAGGTTGCCAAGGAAAACTCCTGCATAAGAAAGAAGTCCGCCCCAGAACCAGCCGAACATCACTCCGCCAAGTATCTGTATCGGTGGAATTACTGCAAGAATTACCTGTATTGTCTGTATGAACAAAAACACAAATACTCCGCCGACACCGCTATAACTGTTAAACTTCTCGCTTAAGTTTTTAATTCCTTCCGGTGTTTGCAAATCAGCATGAATATCCTTTGCAATCGGTATCGCAATTATCGTGCCAATTACCAAAAATGCAACAAACACCAAAAGGCTTATTATCTGTACTTTTTTCTTGTGCTTTGCTTTTTTAAGCTGTTCTTCGTCGTCACAAGAATTGACATCCTTAAGTTTTTCTTCCATTTGAAAAGCCCTCATTTACCCTTCTGTCATTTAACATCTTCTCAAAATCTTTTTTCTAAACCAGTTTACATACAAATCAATTAGCTGTCCCAAGACTATATCATACACAACAAAAACAACATTTGCCATTACCCATAAAATTAGCAGTGCATACTTTCCGAACATTTCCATGCCTTCAAGCAGGTCAACCGATGTAAACAGAAATGTAAACACCAGATAAAACAGCACGAGTGCCAAATTGAAAACAGCAAATTTTATTACCCATGCAAGCACCTTGTTTTTCAGCCTGTCAAGGTAAAACTTAAGTATCGGATAGTAGCCCATAAACAGTATAAACAGCATTGTTGCCTCATAATTAGGTGTCACAATTAAGCATAACGCACTCACCACAAAATATGTTACAATCGACCATTTCGGGCTTGTTTCAACTATCATTACCACCATCAAAAACCCTGCAAACGCAGGAATTGTGTAGTCAAGCATTGGAAACATATTGGTGCAAAACATGAGAAGCAGACAGACTGACGCAATTATTCCGCCAAGCGAAATTCTAAATGCCAGCTTATTTCTCATGTGTTTTCACCTCTTTAACAACACGGAATCAAATCTCCGCCCATCATTTCACAGCAACAGTCTGCACAACAAAGTGTTGTACAGCAATCCAGCTGACCGTTACGACCGTTTGCATAGCTACCCATCGGATTTCCACGCATATAGCCGTTTCTCTGCTGATCCATCTGATTGAGTGCCGAACGATATTCAGCATTTGCAGGTGCCATTGAAACAGCCGTTGAAAAGTGCTGATATGCTTCGTTAAGCCAGCCTCTTGTATAGCATACACTGCCCTTTAAAAAATACCACTCAGCATTTCTGACATTCTGAGGAACTGAATCGAGGATATTATCGGCAGTTGTAATGTCGCCTGCCTGAATATGCCTTCTTACTTCATAATAATTGACGCCTGAGCTATTCTCGTCAGCATTAGCATAGCTATAGCTGTTGCTTCTCATTGAGTTTATAATCTCGTCATAAGCGTTATTTATTTCGCTCATTTTTTCTTCAGCTTCTGCTTTTAAAGGGCTGTCTTCGAACTGGTCAGGGTGATACTTCTTGACAAGCTCTTTATACGCTGCTTTTACTTCTTCTTCGGTAGCGTTCGGTGAAACACCAAGCACCTTATACGGATCGTTCATCGTCTTTTACCTCCCTGAGTTTTCTTTTGAACTTTTCTTTCAAAACCATGTCTGAAACATTCTTCAGACCGAGATATATTATATTATCAATTATCGGCTTGTAATTCTCAACCTCAAGCTTAACATAAGATTCTGCAAGCTCTCCAAGCGTAAAATTTATGCTGTCGCTTACATAATCCTTTATCTTTGCAAACCGCTCATCATCAATCACTTTATTGTTATCGTCACTGTCAAATATCAAAAGCAGCGGATTGTAATTGCCTTTTTTGCAGTCATCTCTGATGTCATCAAACGCATCACAAATATAGATAAACCGTCCCAGCAGATATCCAAATCTCATAAGGTTTTGCTTGTTTCCGGCATTACCTAACGCACCAAATATCTCCTGCATTATTAATGCGGTCGGCTCGCAGGCTTTGTCTATGCTTGCACACTTCTCCTGCTCGATTGCTCTTTGTGAAGCCATCTGCTCTTCAATGCTTTTTGCAAGCTCTGCATAATTCGCTCTTGCTTTTTTATATGGACATTTGAAAAACGGCAACAACAGCACCGAACGCAGTTTGCTCTTTATAGATTTATCCTGCAAATCGTCCTTTAGCTTGTGATATACAAGAAGCATTGCTGATGATGCTGAATACTCAAGCCCATTACTGCAGCAAACGCAAAAACGCTTTTTTAACGGGTGTGCAATACATCTTTGCTTTTTTGCACACAAATCCGTCTTATTTAGCGACATATCCATCAGTGCAAGAAATGTGAAGTCAAAACTAAGCGAAAATCTCGGCACAAAGCCATATTTTCGACCGATTTCCTTGCAAAGTCCACAATAGACAGCATTATAGGTGTCATATTCGCACATACGCATATATGGTTTAAAAGCTCTGATATATCCGAACATAACATTTCTCCTTGAATAATATACTACCCAATTGTGTATTCTGTGTGACAATTAAGTATATTATACGATATTTTTACACCTTTTGTCAACCAAAGCTCTGCCATCATTTTATACAGCAAAAACCTGATGAGAGCTATTCGCACCAGGTTTTGTTTATATATACTATTTCATTTTCATTGATATATCAAATGCTTTGACTGAATGTGTTATAGCTCCAAGGGATATTATATCAACACCAGTTTCAGCTATTTCCCGAATCCTTTCAGCTGTAACGTTGCCTGATGCTTCAAGCTTTGCTCTGCCAGCATTGATTTTCACCGCTTCAGCCATCTGCTCACAGCTCATATTATCAAGCATTATAATCTCAACTCCCAGATCAAGTGCTTCTCTTAGTGCATCAAGATCCGAAACCTCAACCTCGATTTTAACAGTATGTCCCATTCTTTCACGCAACGTATTCACAGCGTTGGTCATGCTGCCGTATGCGTCAAGATGAGTGTCCTTTAGCATTGCACAGTCAGTAAGGTTATACCTGTGATTCTTTCCGCCACCGACTGTTACAGCATATTTTTGCAACATTCTAAGTCCAGGCAGAGTCTTTCTTGTGTCGGCAATAGTTGCCTTTGTGCCAGAAACAAGCTGTACGCACTTATTTGTCGCAGTTGCAATTCCTGACATATGCTGAATAAGGTTCAAGGCTGTTCTCTCACCTTTCAGCAGTGCCTTTGTGCTGCCTGAAAACTCAGCAATTATATCGCCTTTTTTCACAGCTTCACCGTCATGGATATAAATCTTGCTTGATACATTTTCATCAAGTAGCTGAAAAACTCTTAACGCAATATCAATTCCGCAAAGAACGCCCTTGTCCTTTGACAGATACTTTGCCGTTGACACAGCGTCATCATCAATAAGATAATCAGTTGTGACATCAATATAGTTTATGTCCTCCGCAAGTGCGGTTTTGATTATATCGTCAATCTGGAACTGCATTAGTTTCATATTTCTTCTCCTTCTGAATAAATCAATTCGGCATTTCCTGACGCAATTTTGTTCGCTTCTGTAAGCACGATAAATGCCACAGTCGCCAAAGACCTTGCTTCAACATAATCCCTGTCAATTTTGTAATTACCCTTGTCAAGCATGTCCTTAATCTCGCTTATTTTCGCCAGGCCGTCCTTAAGCTTGTCAACCTGTGGGATTACAAAATATGAGCTTTGCATAATCTTTCTTATCTCAGTTCTGAGTCCTGTCGGAATATGCGGGGCATTATTGTCAATCTTGAAATCATACTCATCAAAGCCATTTTGATTGTCTTTGGACTTGCTGTTTATATCATTCGCTGCACGTCTTGAGAAAACCAAAGCTTCAAGCAAGGAATTACTTGCAAGTCTGTTGTTTCCGTGAGCACCAGTATGTGAACACTCACCGCAAGCATAAAGCCCTTTGATGTTTGTCTGTGCAAATGTGTTGACGTTTATTCCACCCATAAGATAATGCTGGCAAGGATAAATCGGTATCATATCCTTTGTCATGTCATATCCTGCTTCCAACAGATTCTTATATATCATCGGGAAACGCTGTCTTATAAATTCAGGGTCCTTATGAGTGATGTCAAGATAGAAATTATCCGAGCCAGTTTTCATCGACTCAAATATAATGCAATGCGAAACCACATCTCTTGGTGCAAGCTCAAGACGCTTATCATAGTTTTGCATAAATCTCTCGCCATTACAATTTTTAAGATATGCACCCTCGCCTCTTACCGCTTCTGTAATTAAAAAGCACTCTCTTGTGTTGCGGTTGCTGAATGCTGTCGGGTGAAACTGAATATAGCAAAGATGTTTAATCTCTGCACCCATATTATACGCCATCGCAATTCCGTCGCCAGTTGCAATAGCAGAATTGGTCGTATACTCATACACTCTGCCGATTCCGCCTGTTGCCAAAACCGCATAATGAGAATTCGCTGTGATATATTCATCGTCCTTAAGTATAAGGAATGAAAAGCCTGTTTCCGTCTTTTTGATATCGCACATCACTGCGTTTTCCCAGATATCTACATTTGGCAGATTCTTTGCGTTTTCAAGAAGAGTTGTTTCAAGCTCAAAGCCTGTTGCGTCTTTATGATGAAAGATTCTGTGCATACTATGTCCACCCTCAAGGGTGCGGTGATAGTCGCCGTTGTCACACTTGTCAAAATCAACGCCAAGCTGTATAATTCTTTCAATATCAATTGCGGCTTCTTTTACAAGCACATCGGTAGATTCAGGATCGTTTTCATATCCACCCGCAAGATAGGTGTCATGCTTGTGCTTTTCAGGAGAATCCTCAGGACTGTTATAAACTCCTGCTATGCCACCTTGTGCGAGAGATGAATTGCAAAGAGTAAGCTCACGCTTTGACAGCAAAAGCACCCTCAAATCAGGTGATAAATTCAATGCACTATATAATCCTGCTGCACCACAGCCAGCAATTATTACATCATAATTGTTCATCATTTGACCTCTTCTTTTTATCTATATAGCTAAAACAGCTCGAATTTTACATATACTTATTTTATTATATCACATTAGTCTGAAAATTTCAACAATATTTTTCCATATTCATGCATTTATTATATAAGCTTTTTGATTTATAAACTGATAATTGATTTTTCAAAAAATATATGCTAAAATAAGTAAAGAAAGCAGGTGTTTTATATGAACAACAAAAAATCTATGGTTATGAGAATAATTGTACTCGGTGTTGCAATTATCATGGTGCTTGGCATAATCGTTTCCGCAGTTACAGGTGCTTTTTAATGGTACACATCGGTAACAGCTGGGACGAGATTCTCAAGGACGAATTCACAAGCGAATACTATTTAAAGCTTCGGGAATTTTTAAAATACGAATACTCTCACTATCATATATACCCGAATATGTATGATATATTTAACGCCTTGAAATACACCGATTACAATGACGTTCGTGCAGTAATAATCGGTCAGGATCCATATCACGGTCCTGGGCAGGCTCACGGTTTGTGCTTTTCGGTAAAGCGTGGTGTTGCATATCCACCGTCGCTCAACAACATATTCAAAGAGCTTTACAACGATTTAGGCATACAGCCACCACAAAACAACGGCGAGCTTATCCCTTGGGCAAAACAGGGTGTTCTGCTTTTAAACACAGTTCTCACTGTCCGTCAGGGACAGGCAAACAGCCACAAAGGCAAAGGCTGGGAACAGCTTACTGACGCAATAATCAAAAAGCTCAATGAGCGTGAAAAGCCGATTGCATTCATACTCTGGGGTGCAAACGCTCGCTCAAAGGCAAGCATTATCACAAACCCTGTTCACGCAAAATTTGAGTGTGCCCATCCGTCACCGCTTTCAGCATACAACGGCTTTTTCGGGTGCAGGCATTTTTCAAAGGTGAATTCATTCTTAAAACAAAACGGTATCCAGCCTATTGACTGGTCACTCTCATAAAATAAAAAGACACAGTGTAAAAACTGTGTCTTTTTTATATCTACGGTCTTTTAATTATCGACTGAATAAACAGCGTAAACGCACCGAAAATCAACTGATAAATAATAAACAGCGACGCTGTTATTTGTGTAAATGAACCCATAAGCATCATAACGAGTGCCATCAATGCACCAAGTGCAAGCGAGCCGAACTGCATTGCAACACCGAGATGTGAAACAACCTTTAAGCGTTTTGCACCTATGATAAGCATTGCAAATGACGGGAAATGCCCCGAGCAAAGCATTGATGATGAAACTCTCGGCTGATATTCTGTTTCATGCTCATAATCTTCATGATATCTGAACGGCAAAAGCTTAAGTGATGTCGGGCTTACATTGAAAAGTTCAGACAAGAGGTTAATGTTGATAAAGCCGTCAACCGAGCGGATTACCGTTGTTATTTCCTCCGCTTCAAGCTCCTGTAACCAGCGTGATACCGAAAGACTTGCGTTTACTTTCAGAACAAACAGTGTTGACACAACGCCTGAAATTGAAAGATAAAGCACGATATTACCCTTGCCATATTCCTTTTCCTTAGCAAGTGTAGGAATACCCTCGATTGAATGGTTTTCCATAAGCTCACGGGTACCAAGCAACACACGCTTATTCTCAATCCAGCCTGAAAGTCCCATGCCGTCCTCATAAATATAGCTCTCAACAGGATAAAGCATTTCTGTTTTACCTCTGAGCATTTTATAGAACGTAGGCTTAAGTACGCTGTCCGCCTGACAAGCAAGACTTGCTGCCATAAGTATACATTCCTCAATCATAGTTGAGCTTAAAAGCTTTAGGTTTACAAAGTCAACCATGCCGTTAGGGAAAAGCTGCTGAGCATCAACAAGAATTGAGTTTGTATCAGCAAATTCCTCAACCGATGAATAGCCAAGCATTACCGCTGAATAACGCAGATATTTCTTTGCAGCTTTTGAAAGCGGAATATTTACAACAAGCATAAGCACGACTGATGAACAGATTGAAACTGTTCCCGAAAGTGCCGCAAGCATAACAAACATTTTCTCGCTGAATCCTGATGCACTCTTATCAAATATAAGTGAAATCAGTGCGATGAAAAGTCCTGCAATAAGAATATATGGTGTTGTTTTCTTTGCAAACTGGTCTGAAACGTCTGAGGAATATGAATTCTTCATAAAGTCCTCGACAAATTCAGTCTTTCTCATTGCTGAAAGCTCAGGGAAATCGTTAAGCGAGCCTTTTGTAAACTTGCTTGCTATGTCCTCATTGTCAATTGTCCTGAGAGCATATCTGTCATACTCACCTGCTGCATAACTGAAGTTCTTTTCAGTACGTTTTACAATAAGCAACTTGCCTATTGTGTTAAACATAAGCCCTAAGATTGACACCGACATATACATATGGAAAAAGCCATCTCTGATTGATTCAGGATTGAATAGCAATATGATACCCGAAATTATCGAGATAAATATTCCAATTGCAGCAACGCTGTCGCAATCAGCGTTACGCTTAAACAGGTTCTTTACGCCTTCCGCAAGCACCGTGTATGACACAGCGATTGAAATTATACCTAAAATTGTGTTGATAAATACAAATGCTGACGGATTAAGAGATCTGTCAAAAATCTTAGCCATCGGCCAGTTGAAATCATTCGCAAATGCGATTACAACGCTGAATATTCCAGTAAACAGCAAAACGCAAAGCCTTAGTGTCAGGTTATTCTTAATCTGAGTGATATCTCTTAGAATTCTTGGAGCTTCTTCATATTTTTCAAACTCTTTCTGACGTGAGTTTGAGCTTTTATTACTTGATTTTGAACTGCTTTCATCAAAAGTTTTAAGCTTAAAGCTGTCAATCTTTTTCTTTCTGTGCTGATGAAGAAGCAGTGTTTTCTGTTCAAATGTAGCGTCCTCAGGAATCTCAACCGCCTTGTCAAGTTCCTCAGTCTTAGGAATGATTTTACCAGTCAGTCCCATGTCAATGTCCTTTACATTCGGACGGTTAACAGGAGAAACATTCTGCTTTTTCTTAACAGAGCCACGCTCTTTTTTGAGCTTCATAAGATTATCTATAATTGCTGCATTCTCCGCATTCCTCATAGATTCACGACGCTTTTCAGCTTCCATAGCCTTCTGTGCATCACGCTTAGCAAGCTCTTCTTCCTCTTTTGCACGTTCAACATGAGCCTGTCTTACGCTGTTAATTTTCTTAAGCGGTGTAGTATGCTCAGTATTCTTTGGTGCATTCTCACTCTCCTGAGCCTTTTGTTCAGGTTTCTTTTCAGCAACTGGTTGCACCTCAGCCTCTATTACTTCAGGCTTATCGATCTGCTCAGTAACAGGCTCAGCAGCCTGAACATTCTCCTGCTTTGGAGCAGCTTCAGCAGCCTTTACCTCATCTTCCTTAGGCGTTGCTACCTGTTCCTCTTTATTTGTGCTGTCATTACTCTGCTGTGATTTTTTACTTGCATATTCATCAAGTATGTCGTCCAAAGTAAATTTATCAGCCATTTATATCACTCCTAACCACATTAAAACCTAATTAGCCGTTTCTCTGTCTTACTATTTCATACATAAATATTCCTGCAGCAACGGAAGCATTAAGTGATGTAATCTTACCGTTCATTGGCAGGCTAAGGAGAAAATCACACTTTTCTTTAACAAGTCTGCCCATACCAAAGCCTTCTGAGCCTATAACCAAACCTATCGGCCCGTCAAGCTTAACATTGGTATAGTTTTCTCCTGTGCTGTCTGTACCATAAATCCACAGCCCTTTATCCTTTAGCATCTCCAGTGCTGACACAAGGTTTGACACCCTTGCAACAGGAAGCCAGCTTGCAGCACCAGCTGATGTTTTATAAACTGTATTATTAAGCGATGCACTTCTTCTCTTTGGAATAATAACACCATGAGCACCAGCAGATTCTGCAGTCCTGATTATTGCACCAAGATTATGCGGGTCCTCAATCTCATCGCAAATAATAACAAACGGGTCCTCGCCTTTTTGCTCTGCAATCTGTAGTATGTCCTCAACGCTGACATATTCCGCACAAGCACCCATAGCTATAACGCCCTGATGTGAAGCACCATTACTCATATTATTAAGCTTTTGCTCATTAACCTGCTTTATAGGAATATCTCTCTCCTTTGCAAGCTTGCAAATAAGAGTTATCGAGCCACCTGCTTCGGCGTTTACAAATATAACATCAATCAGCTTGTCCGCCTTTAATGCTTCAATTACAGGATTGCGGCCGAAAATCAGCTCGTTTGCATATTCAGAATTATCAGCAGATTTAGCCTTTGGTTTATTATTACCATATTTATTATTCATCGCTCAATTTCCTTAATACACAATTAATCAAATTAAATTATAACACAAAAATCCTCAAAAGCCAATAGCCTTTGAAGATTTTTTTAACATTTCTACATTTTTAACAAAAATCCATTTTTAATTTCCACAAACCAATTAAATCTGCAACTATAACACAAGCCACACCACTACAAAGCCCAAAGTAGTGCCTGCCAATGCACAGGCAGTGACTGCAAGCTTAAATCTTCTCTGGCGTAAAAAAGATTTCTTGCCATAACTTTCCATAACTGTATCAAAATATGACCTTGCACGAAACGAAGCCATGTCATTTTCTAAACCATTTTTGTCCGCTTTAACAAAAAACAAAATTTTTTCAAAACATTCATTTTTTGGACATTTAATTTCGATGATTTGTTTATTTATTCCTCTCAACATTTTATCAAATTCACTCCATTTGTCAAATATTTGATTATCAAGACTATTATTAACCAAAAATTTGTTAATAATCATCACTTGACAAATAAAATGTTGAAAACTATGTTGAAAACTGGTTTTCGTTCGCAAAATTGTTGAAAGACCTGTTGAAAGCGTTGAAAACTATCTGATTTTTCGGGCTTTTCTCAAAAATCACTATTCAACAAATCCAAATAATTGTACAGAAACGTTTTCGATTACCAGAAAATGTTATTTCATAAGCCGATTTTTGTGAACAAATAGTGAACAAAACGTCGAAAATAGAATGAATTCTCAAAAGAATAGCATATACGCACTTTTTAAAATGTGTGAATTTGTTTGACCTAAAATTTACAATTTTAAATAAACTGTACAATGATATGCAACTGCTCTAACCATACTCCGTTGATACGCTGTATACAAATCAAGTGTACAAGATTTTGTACTTTTATCCGATTAGCGTATACGTTTCCATTATCGTGTAGTAAGGAATTTTATGGCACGCTCGATTGAGTCTTTTGAGTTGCCCCAATCAGCGTCCTTACCCGTGTTTCTATAGTCATACATTCTGCAATAATGCGAAACGTCCTGCTCAAGCGAGTCAAGATACTTGCTGACAAGATTGTTGCAAGCGTCAACAAATTCCTTTTGATACCTTTTTTCCATGCTGTCTGATGACATACTCACAAGCAGGTCATAATGCGGCAGGCAAAGCATTTCCTGCTCATTAAAAAGCTCTCTGAAGTCCCTTGATTTCGCAAACATCTCAAAAAATGTCACCATGAGCCTTGACATACCCCACTCGATTTTCGAGCAGACAAAACAGTCATTATTTATCGCTGACACCTTTTTCTGCTTTGCAGTCTTGCCTTCAAAAAAGCTCTTTCGGTTGAAAATGTTTTTCTGAATATCCTGCAAATGCGACTGCAGCATCAAAGCCAAAGATAATCTGTTTTTGCAATCTCTCATCTGCTCAAAATGTGTCTTGCAAAAGCCGAGCTTGTTTGTTTCAATCCTGACATCAGGCTCCATCATCGCAGCACCCATGATATATTCAATCGTTCTCTGCTCGAGCATATCTCTCATTCTGCAAATCGGACAGCCACACTTTGGCTCAAAAATCTCGTTAACTGGTATCGTTAGAATACTTTCTCTCATTTATACCACTCCTCTACTTGAATTAATGCCTTAAACATAGTATAATATTTTTAGCGACATTTTTCAAGAGGATGATTGAAATTTATGGACTATACAATAAAAGGTAAAGATATACTGCTAAAACAGCCTGATTTTGACCTTGACCAGACACTTGACTGTGGTCAGGCTTTCCGCTGGACAAAGGTTGATAACAGTACATACACAGGCTTCTTTTTAAATACGCCACTAACTATAAGCTGTGAAAATAGTGCCGACAATGTTTTCAGACTGCATGACACAAGCGAGCGTGAGCTACTTGAAACATGGGCTGACTACTTTGATCTTGCAACCGATTATGGTGAGCTTAAAAGGCGTTTCAGCGAAGATGAAACCATGTCTAAGGCGTGTAGCTATGCTGGTGGTATACGCATTTTAAAGCAGGATAGTTGGGAGGCTTTGTCCTCGTTTATCATATCACAGAATAATAATATTCCACGAATCAAAGGCATTATCGGCAGGCTCTGCGAGCATTATGACGGCTATCCGACGCATACTCAGATGAAAGATGAAACTGTTGAATCACTTGGTTATCTGCGTTCGGGATTCAGGGCGAAATATTTAGTTGATGCCATATCAAAGATAAACTCGTGCGAGCTTGACCTGAAATCAATTTCAAAAATGCCGATTGACGATGCAAGAGCTGCACTCATGACAATAAAGGGAGTTGGTCCAAAAGTCGCCGAGTGTGCGTTGCTTTTTGGAATGTACCGCATTGAAGCGTTCCCTGTTGACGTGTGGGTAAAGCGAGTTATGGAACAATGGTACCCAAACGGCTTGCCTGAATGTGTAAAAGGCTGTCAGGGCATTGCACAGCAGTATCTTTTCCACTACATAAGAACAAGTTCGCAAACTTAACTTTGAATTTTAGCACAGCACCAATGTATCGCACTATCAGTGCATATTAAAGTTTAGGTACACCCTTTTTAAAGGATGGCAGGGGTCAAGGGGACAGAGTCCCTTTCCTTCAACCGCAGTTGACGGAAACCCCCTTTCCTTCGGGCTCTCCGAAAGGGTTGAAT
>JAFTAX010000060.1 GCA_017458445.1 Ruminococcus sp.
ATGTCGCCAATTCCAGCATTCTTTGTATTAATCGGTATAGCCATACTTATTTTCGCAGTATGTTTGTTGATAGATAAACTTAGGATTAAAGCTTTTCACCTGCTTCGAGTATCGCAAAGAATTGACTGGCTATTAGCTAAAATCAAATAGATAAAACGGCACTGTTTCAATCAGTGCCTTTATTTGTATATTTAAAGTAAATTTAGTATTAATATTGTGTGTACAAAACTTGATTAATTTTGGCAAAAATGATATAATATAATAACGAAAGCACTAACGAAAGGACAAAAACACATGATAAAGAGTATGACAGGCTTTGGCAGAGAACGAACAGTTCTCGAGAGCCGTGAAATATTAGTAGAAATACGTTCGGTAAACCACAGATTTTTTGAGTTTTCATCAAGGACTCCAAAGGCTTATGGCTATCTTGATGAAAAGCTTAAAACGTTTCTTAAAAATGATGTTTCAAGAGGTAAGGTTGAGGTATCTGTACTGATTTATAATCAGGAAGGCGTTAATGCACAGATTGAAGTCAACAAGGATCTTGCTCTTGGATATCTGAACGCTTTGCGTGATTCAGCTGATGAGCTTGATGTTGATGATGACCTTGGTTTGTCAAACGTTATGAGAATTCCTGATGTGTTCACTGTTGTAAGAATAACTGAGGACGAGGAAGTTGTCTGGGAACAGGTTAAATCTGTTGCTGAAAAAGCACTTGAAAAGTTTTTGCAGATGCGTGTTATCGAAGGCATGAAAATGTATGACGATATCGTCTCAAGACTTAACTACCTTGAGGACGCTGTCGGCAAGATTGAAGCACAGTCACCTGAGGTAACTAAAGCTTATGAAGAAAGGCTGTATGCTAAAATCAAGGACGTTCTTGGCGATTCAAATGTTGACGAGCAGAGAATAGTTACTGAGGTTGCTATTTTTTCTGACAAGACAGCAATTGATGAAGAAACTGTAAGGCTCAGAAGCCATATTTCACAGTTCAGGGATCTTATTGATAGCAGCGAACCTGTTGGCAGAAAGCTTGACTTTTTGGTACAGGAACTAAACCGTGAGGTTAATACTATCGGTTCAAAGGCTCAGGATCTGAGCATAACTAAGCTTGTTGTTGATATGAAATCAGAGATTGAAAAGATAAGAGAACAGATTCAGAACATTGAATAATTGGAGGATATTATGCAGCTTTTGAATATCGGGTTTGGTAATATGGTTTCATCGGCAAGGATTATTGCAATTGTTTCTCCGGATTCTGCACCAATAAAGCGACTTATTCAGGAAGCAAAAGATAAGGGTACGATTATTGACGCAACATACGGCAGACGTACAAGAGCCGTTATAATAATGGACAGCGACCATGTTATCCTGTCAGCTGTATTGCCTGAAACTGTTGCAGGCAGACTTGAGATTGACGAGGAGGATAACGATGAGCAGTAAAGCAAAGCTATTTGTCGTGTCAGCTCCGTCTGGATGCGGAAAGGGTACAATCCTTGCAGAAGTTTTCAAGGAAAAGGAAGTTTACTATTCAGTTTCCTGCACAACAAGAAAAGCCCGTGATGGTGAAGTTGACGGCGTACATTATAACTTTATTGATGATAAAAAGTTTGAAGAAATGATAAAGAATAATGAATTTTTAGAGCACGCAGGATTTGTTGGGAATTATTACGGCACACCTAAGGCAAAGGTTGAAGAGATGCTTGATAAGGGCATTGATGTGATACTTGAGATTGAAACTCAGGGTGCGTTTCAGGTGAAAGAAGCGATGCCTGATTCGGTTTTGCTTTTTATTCTTCCGCCGTCAGTAAAGGAAATCGAGCGACGTTTGAATAAGCGTGGCACCGAGAGCCAGGACGTAATTGCGAAGCGTGTTTCACAGGCAAAAGGCGAGATTGAAAAAGCATATAAATATGATTATGTAATTATGAATGATGCACTTGAAGATGCGGTGCAGGATTTCAACACAGTATTTGAATCTGCAAAAAATGATGATTCAAATGCAGATATATTTAAAGCAAGTAATAGAAATACAATTAAAATGATTGATGAGGTGTTAAAGAATGCTTAGACCAGCAGTAGTTGAGATTTTGAAGAACGATGAAAGCTATTATTCATTGGTTATTGCCGTAGCAAAAAGAGCAAGAGCTATTACTGATGAAGCTTGCAAGGACAAGGTCATCCTTGATGAAAAGCCTGTTAAAACAGCGGTTGAGGAGTTTGCTTCAGACGAATACAGATTTATTGAGGATCCAAGTCTTAACAGCTAATACTTTTAGGAGGTAAATCTATGCGTGGTGTTTTTACGGTTGCAAAAGTTGCAATTAGCCGTGCAACTTATAGCTTTGACTGTGAGTATAGCTACATAGTTCCTCCTGAAATGTGTGAGTATCTGACGGTAGGTGCAAGGGTATTAGTGCCGTTTGGCAGAGGTAATAAAAAGACGATTGGTTTTGTCACCAGAACTTATAATGATACTCATTTTAATGAAAACCTAAAGCCTGTTATCAGCGTTATTGATATGCCGTCACTGATAAGTGACGAGATGCTGAAAATCATATTCTGGCTTAAGGATAATACTTTTTGCACATACTTTGACGGCTTTCGAACTGTTGTGCCAACGGGATTTAGCTACAAATTCAGTCAGCGCTATGAGCTTGCAAACAAAGCTATTGACACAAGTGTGCTGACTGAGCAGGAGCTTAATGCGATTGAGTATTTAAAAAGCGTTCCGAGCAAAAGGGAAGTTGATTGCTTTCTTGATACAACTATCAGCATTGAGAGAAAAAAGCTTGTAGAAAGCCTTGTTGATAAAGGCTTTCTTGAAGAGGTTGATGTGCTTAAAAGGAAAACGGGCGATGAAACTGTAAAGATGGTGCGTCTGTCTGATAAATATCATAAAGGACAGCTTGACTTAAAGTTTACCGAAAGACAAAACCTTGTAGTTAATCTTCTTGAAGAATGTGAATGTGCGTCAATTAAAGAAGTTTGCTATATGACAAATTGCACCAATGCAATTATTAAGCGACTTGTTGATAAAGGTGTGCTGACCGAGTTCTCTAAAGAAGTAATGAGAAATCCTATTGGTGAAGTAGAGCAGACCAAGTCGGTATCAGATATTGTGCTTAATTATGAGCAGTATGTTGCATATGAAGGTATAACTAAGCTGATTGATGACAATAAACCTGCAGGAGCATTACTATATGGTGTTACAGGAAGCGGTAAAACTTCAGTTTTCTTTCATGTTATAAGTCATGTTATAAGTGTGGGCAAAACAGCTTTGATGCTTGTTCCTGAAATATCGCTTACACCTCAGATGGTAAGCAAGTTTAAATCATATTTTGGAAATAGTATTGCCGTACTTCATTCATCACTCTCATTAGGGCAGAGAATGGACGAGTTTAAACGTATCAAAAACGGTGATGCAAGAATTGTAATCGGTACAAGAAGTGCTGTTTTTGCTCCATTATCAAATATCGGTGTTATAATTATGGACGAAGAAGGCGAACACACCTATAAATCTGAGAATTCGCCGAGATACCATGCAAGAGATGTCGCAATACAACGTTGTGGCTATCATAATTGTCTTTTGCTAATGGCATCTGCAACGCCGTCACTCGAAACATTTTATTATGCTAAAAACGGAAGATTTCATCTCTTTGAATTAAAAGAGCGTTTTGCAAATGCACAGCTTCCGCAGGTTGATATAATTGATATGCAAGCTGAAGCTGAGAGTGGCAACAACAGCCTGTTCAGCAGAGAGCTTGCAGATAAGATAAGAGAAACAATTGATAAAAAAGAGCAGGTTATTCTGCTTTTGAACAGGCGTGGATTTAACACTTATGTTTCATGTCTGGAATGTAAAAAGCCTATGTCTTGTCCGAATTGTAATATACCGCTGACGTACCACAAAAAGAACAACAAGCTAATGTGTCATTATTGTGGGTATACTATGGATAACAGCGGTAAGTGTCCAGAATGTGGCTCTGACCATCTGCATAGCAGTGGTGTTGGCACACAGAGAGTTGAAGATGAGATTGCAAATCTTTTCCCTAATGCTAAGCTTCTCAGAATGGACGCTGACACTACATTTTCAAAGTATTCATATGAAGAAAACTTCAGAGCTTTTGAAAATGGTGAGTATGATATAATGCTTGGCACACAGATGATTGCAAAAGGGCTGAATTTCCCGAATGTTACTCTCGTTGGAGTGATCTCAATTGATAAGGCATTGTTTACAGGCGATTTTCGCAGTTATGAGAGAACATTTTCACTTATGACGCAGGTAACAGGACGGTGCGGTCGTGGTGATAAGCCCGGATATGCTTATATTCAGACGTTTGTCCCTGACCATTATGTTATAAATCTTGCTGCACAGCAAAACTATGACGAGTTTTATAATCAGGAGATTGCACTCCGTCATGCACTGACATATCCGCCTTATTGCGATATATGTGTGATATGTTTTTCAAGCCAGCTTGAAAGTAAAGCAATAATGGCATCAGACTGGTTTGTACAGAACATGAAAAAGTATATTAAAGAGAATGAAATTAAAATGCCTCTGAGAGCGTTGGGACCAGTTCCATGCACAATAGAGAGGATAAATAATAAATACAGATACAGACTAATTCTAAAATGCAAAAACACAAGCTCATTCAGAAGCATGATTAGCGATTTGCTCATGCAGTTTTATAAGAACAAAAACTTCGGGCTTGTGAGAATTACTGCTGATATTAATGGCGATATCGGCTTGTAGAAAGGAATAATTATTATGGCAATAAGAAATATCCTTGTAAAAGGTGACGATACACTCAGAAAGGTTTGCAAACCTGTTGAGAAATTCGATGAAAAGCTGTGGACACTGCTTGATGATATGATTGATACATTAAAAAAAGCTGAAGGCGTAGGTCTTGCAGCGCCGCAGGTTGGTATCGTAAGACGAGCTGTAATAATTGACGTTGATGATAAGATATACGAACTTATTAATCCTGAGATAACTTATAAATCAAAAGAAACACAAAGAGTTGTTGAGGGCTGTTTGTCATGTCCTGGTGAATGGGGCTATACTATTAGGCCACAGACAGTTAAGTTTAAAGCACAGGACAGAAACGGTAACTGGTATGAAATGGAAGCACAAGACCTTTTTGCACAAGCGGTTTGTCATGAGCTTTCACACCTTGAAGGACAGCTTTTTGTAGATATAGTTGATGAGTTTGTAGAAGTAAAAGAGTAATTGCATAAGAAAGGACATCTTATGAATATAATATTTATGGGAACTCCTGATTTTGCAGTTCCAGCACTTAAAAGGCTTTATGAAAAGCATACTATATCAGCTGTGTTCACACAGCCTGACAAGCCTAAAGGCAGAGGATATAAACTTACTCCGCCACCTGTTAAGGTTGTAGCTACTGAGCATGATACACCTGTTTATCAGCCACAGAGCCTTAAAAATAACGGCGAAGAGTATGTTGATATCATAAAAAAGATTAATCCTGATTGCATTGTGGTTGCAGCCTATGGTAAGATTTTGCCGAAGTCGGTGCTTGATATTCCAAAGTATGGCTGCGTAAATATTCACGGATCGCTGCTTCCAAAATACAGAGGTGCAGGTCCAATACAGTGGGCTGTGCTTAATGATGAAAAGGAAACAGGCATTACTACAATGCTTATGGGCGAAGGCCTTGATACTGGCGATATTCTTCAAATGAGTGTCACAGAGATTGGCGAGAATGAAACTGCAGCAGAGCTGTTTGACAGACTCTCAGAGCTTGGAGCAGAGCTAATTCTGAATACTCTTGATAAGCTTGAAAAAGGCGAGATAACTCCACAAAAGCAGGACGAGAGTCTTGCCAGCTATGCACCAATGCTTTCAAAAGATATGTGCAAGCTTGATTTTAGCGAGCCTGTAAGAAAAGTGCATAAGAAAATTTGTGGACTGTCTGACTGGCCTTGTGCTGTGACAATGCTTAACGGCAAAAGGCTAAAGATATATAAATCCGAGATTGTGTCAAACGACAATAAAGGCAAAGCGGCTGGTGAAATTGTCGATAACAAAGACTTTTCAGTTGCTTGCGGTGATGGCGTAATACGCTTTACTGAGATTCAGGCAGAAGGCTCAAAGCGTATGAAAACTGCTGATTATTTAAGAGGTAAGCCTGTAGATATTGGCGTGATTTTGGGATAGTTTGGAAGTGCTTATTTTGGGTAATGCCCGTAAAACTGTATTAAAACTGCTGACAAAGCTTGATAAAAATGCTTCATATTCAAATATTTTGCTTGATGATACTCTTGAAAAATCTGATTTATCAATGCAGGACAAGAAGTTTGCATCAGCTTTATTCTATGGTGTTTTAGAGAGAAAGATAACACTTGATGCTGTTATAAAGTACTATTCGAAAAGACCTGCTGACAAGCTGAATATTCAAGTAAGAAATATACTTAGAATGGCGATTTATCAGCTTTGCTATATGGATTCAGTTCCTGATTCTGCGGCAGTCAATGAAGCTGTTAAGCTTAGTAAAAGCTCTCGCAATCCTGCTGTAAGCGGATTTGTAAACGGCTTACTTCGCAGTTTTATTCGTGATGAGAAAAAGATACCATTTGGCAAAAGTATTACTGAAAAGCTTTCTGTTGAGTATTCATGCCCTGAATGGTTGATTGATAAATGGCTTAATGAGTATAATGATGATGTAACGCTGTCAATGCTCAAAACTTCATTAGGACAAGCTCAAACAACTGTCCGAGTAAACAACACAAAATGCACAGTTAATGAGTTTATTGATGAATTAAATGAAGCAGGAATTTCATGTGATATAAACCCGTGTACCGACAACGCTGTAGATTTATTCTCTGGTGGTGCAGTTGAAAGGCTTGATTCTTATAAATACGGACATTTTCATGTTCAGGATTTATCAAGTCAGCTGTGTTGCAAGGCTCTCGATCCAAAAGAGGACGATACAGTGCTTGACATCTGTGCAGCACCTGGAGGAAAGTCATTTACTATTGCTGAAATGATGAATAACAAGGGTAAAGTATTGTCGTTTGATTTGCACGAAAACCGTGTACGCCTTATAAGGCAAGGTGCATCAAGGCTTGGGCTTACAATAATTGAAGCTGATCTCAATAATGGCAAGGAATATAACGAGAATATACCAAAGGCTGACAGAGTGCTTTGCGATGTGCCGTGTTCAGGACTTGGTGTTATTAGACGTAAACCTGAAATAAAGTATAAGAATCCAGAAGACTTTGAAAAGCTCCCTGAAATTCAGTATAGTATTCTTTCTGCTTCAGCTAATTATGTTAAAGCTGGTGGTGTGCTTGTCTATTCGACCTGTTCATTGTCAAGGGCTGAAAATGATGATGTGGTAGAGAGATTTTTAGAGAACAACAATGACTTTGAGCCGTGTGAGCTTGATGAAAACATATTCGGTGAAAGCTGTGGTTATAAGGTTTCAATAACCCCAGATAAATTTAGTTCTGACGGCTTTTTTATTGCAAAGCTTGTCAGAGTGAGGTGAAAACTTGATTAATAAAGAAAACAATGGTAAGATTGATATATTATCATTGACTTTACACGAACTAACTGAGCTTATAACTCAAATGGGTGAGAAGCCATTTCGTGCAAAGCAGATTTTTCAGTGGCTTCATGTTAAGCGTGTCAAAAATTTTAGTCAAATGACTAATCTTTCTGCACAATTCAGAGCTAACTTAGACGCACATTTTTGTATAAAATCACTATTTATATGTAAAAGACTTGAATCTGTTAATGATAATACTGTAAAATATCTTTATGAGCTTGATGACGGCAATCATATTGAGTCTGTTATTATGGAATATAACCACGGAAACACTATGTGCGTATCAACTCAGGTCGGCTGTAAAATGGGCTGTAAATTCTGTGCATCAACAATTGCTGGATTTAAGCGAAATCTTGCAGCTTCAGAGATTTTACTGCAGATTTATGAAGCAGAACGTGACAGCGGCAGACATATATCAGGTGTTGTCTTAATGGGAATTGGAGAGCCACTTGATAATTATGACAATGTAATTAACTTTTTGGATTTGCTGTCATGTCCTGACGGTGCAAATATTTCACTAAGGCACGTTTCATTATCTACCTGTGGCTTGGTGCCAAAGATTCATGAGCTTGCTAAGCTAAAGCTGGGGCTGACGCTTTCGATTTCACTTCACGCTGCTGATAATGCAGAGCGTAGTGAGATAATGCCTGTTAATGATAAGTATAATATTGAAGAGCTACTTCAAGCTTGTCACAGCTATTTCGAAACTACAGGTCGTCGTATATCATTTGAATATGCATTGATAAATGGACACAATGACAGCTATCATGATGCTAAAAAGCTTTCAGAGCTTCTTGACAATTTTATCTGTCATGTAAATATAATTCCTGTTAATAAGATTAAGGAAAGAGGATTCAAATCCGACCGACAGTCTGCATACAGGTTTCAAAAGTATCTGACAGATCTGGGCGTTAATGCTACAGTAAGGAGAACACTCGGTGCAGATATTGATGCTGCTTGCGGACAGTTAAGACGAGAATATGAAGTATAAATATAAAAGGAGGTGGACTGTATGTTTTTAGCCTATAAAACTGATGTCGGAAAAAAGCGTAAGGATAATCAGGACGCAGTAAAGGCAAGCTTTATTGAAGACAATGTATCTATATCTGTTGTTTGTGACGGTATGGGTGGAGCAAAATCAGGCGAAGTTGCAAGCGATGTTGCGGTTACGAATGTGTTTAACAGAATAATGTCGGGTTATCGCTCTGATTTTGATTCAAATAGTATCAGGAATCTAATGTTGTCAGCAGTCCACGCCGCTAATACGATAGTGTATGAAAAGAGTAAGGAAGATATAGACAAAAACGGCATGGGTACAACCTGTGTAGCGGCACTTGTAGACAATAAGCATTGTTATATTGTCAATGTTGGTGACAGCCGTGCATATCTTCTTGATGAAAACGGTATTTCCCAGATAACAACTGACCACACTTATGTTCAAGCTTTGTGCGATCAGGGAATAATAACCGAAGAAGAAAAGAAAACTCATGCTATGAAAAATGTCATCACAAGAGCTCTTGGTGTTGATGATGACGTTGAAGTAGATTATTTCGAACTTGAACCTACAGGCAATTTTACAATTGTTCTTTGTAGTGATGGATTGTCAAACTATTGCAGCGAGGAGTTTATATATAAAACTGTTTATGGCAATAATCTTGACACTGCTGCTAAAGAGCTTATTGATTATGCAAATAAACAGGGCGGTAAGGACAATATCACAGTTGCATTGGTTGCAAATTAATACAGAATATTAAATAGGAGTTGAAATAAATGGATTCTAATATTGGCAGAAAGCTGGACGGTCGTTATGAAATAACAGAGCTTATAGGCGTAGGCGGAATGGCTGACGTATATAAGGCAACTGACATTATGGAAAACCGTACTGTCGCAGTTAAGATTTTAAAGGATGAATTTTCTAACAGCGAGGAGTTTTTGAGAAGATTCCGTAACGAGAGTAAGGCTATCGCTTTGCTTTCTCATCCTAATATTGTTAAAATCTATGACGTTGGATTTACTGATGAAATTCAGTTTATCGTCATGGAATATATTGACGGAATTACCCTTAAGGAATTCATTGACCAGCAGGGTGTACTTCGCTGGAAGGACGCTTTGCACTTCATAACACAAATACTCAGAGCTTTGCAGCATGCACACGACAAAGGTATTGTCCACAGAGATATCAAGCCACAGAACATTATGCTTTTCTCTGACGGAACAATCAAGGTCATGGACTTTGGTATCGCAAGATTTGCAAGAATAGACGGTAAAACACTTTCTGATAAGACTATTGGTTCTGTTCACTATATTTCACCTGAGCAGGCAAGAGGTGATATAACTGACGAGCGTAGTGACCTTTATTCTGTTGGTGTGATGCTTTATGAGATGTTTACAGGCAAAAAACCATTTGATGGTGATAATCCTGTCGCTATTGCACTCAAACACATGGAAGAAGATCCAGTTCCTCCTCGTGATTTGATGCCAGCACTTCCTGAAGCATTGGAAGAGATCGTTCTTCATGCTATGGAAAGAGATCCTGCAAGAAGATATCAGTCTGCAGCTGAGATGATTAAGGATATCGACAGATTTAAGGTTGATCAGTCTGTTGTATTCGGATATAAGAATAATCAGGGCGAAACAACTGCTGTTGAAAAGGCTCCTGCTAATAATGTTGAAGAATATTTTGAAGAAGACTATGATAATGAGGACGATGATACAAATAAGCGTTCTTATGTTGTTCCGATTCTCATGGCAGTAACTGTTGCAGTTGTTATTATTGCAGCCGTTTTGATTGCATATTTCGTTATTGCAAACTTCAGCTCATCAAGTACTCACAAAGGAAACGTTGAGATTAAAGACTTTGTCGGACGTAATATTGTAGAGGTTGAGCAGGAATATGCAGGCAGATTGCAGTTTGACAAGGCTGAAGAATATAATGATGAATATGATGAAGGTATAATCTTCGAACAGGAGCAGAAAGCTGGAACTCTTGTTCGTGAGGGATATACAATTAAGGTTAAAGTCAGCCGTGGTAAGCGAATGATTCAGATTCCTGATGTTAAGAACAAGAAGTCTGACATTGCTGAAAGCGAGCTTATCAGTGCAGGGTTTACGCCTGTATTAAGAGAAACTTATGATAATGATGTAGCAAAAGGACTTGTTATCAGAACAGAACCTGGTGCAGGTCAGGAAGCTCCATCAAATTCTGAAGTTCTTGTTATTGTAAGTAAAGGACCGTTTGAATCTGACTTAAAGGTTCCTAATGTTATTGGTCTTACAAAGGAAAAGGCTATTGCAAAATTGACTGAAAACAAACTGAAATATCAGGTTGAAGAGGTAGCTCACGAGGGCGATAAGGGCAAGGTTGTTGAGCAGTCTGTAGCAGGCGGACAGTTTGTTTCAAAGGATACTGTTATTACAATCTTTATATCAACTGGTGAAGCTCAGACACAGAGCCTTACAATAAGTATGCCAATGCCTTATAATATCTGGGGCTCTTATGTAGTAGAGGTTTACCGTGATGGTAACGTTATTCAGACAATATCTATCGCTGACGGTGCTCAGGTAGCAGGTTCAAATATCAATATTGATGTTACAGGTAAAAAGTCAGAAACATTGAGCGTTAAGATTACTAACTCACAGACATATCAGAGCGTAAGCAATTATGCAAGATATGCTGTTGATTATGAGAATATGACATATAATCTTGACGGTGAGCTTAAGACAAGCGATGTTCAGGCAATTTCATCGCCGCAACCTACTACAACAACTACAACTACCACAGCGGCACCTGTTGAGCAACCACAGGCACAGCAACCAGCTGACGCTAACGCTAACGAAGCTGTTGAAGCGGTGCAATAAACTATGATTGGAATTATAATAAAAGCAATCGGGGGCATCTACACTGTAGAAGCTCCCGATGGTGTATATGAATGTAAAGCAAGAGGAATCTTCAGAAAGAAAGGAATTTCTCCTGTTTGTGGTGATAATGTCGAAATATCATCTGACGGCGACACATATATGATTGAAAAGATCTATGACAGAAAGTCGCTTATAATAAGGCCACCACTTGCAAATCTTGATGTATTGGTGTTTGTTTCATCAACCTGTGAGCCGAAGCCAAATCTATTGCTGCTTGATAAGTTTATTGCAGTTGCAGTTTATAAAAATATCGAGCCTGTAATTGTGTTTACAAAGACTGACAAGGCTGATTACAAGAAGTATGCTGAAATATACGAAAAATGTGGCATGAAAGTATTTGGTATAGATAACACTACAGGCGAAGGCGTTTGTGAGCTTAAACGGGTACTGAGCGGTAAGATATCTGCTTTTACTGGCAACACAGGTGTCGGGAAGTCATCACTTCTAAACAATATTTTCCCTGAGCTTAAACTTGAAACAAATGAGATTAGCCGTAAGCTCGGCAGAGGTAAGCACACAACACGCCATGTTGAGCTGTATAAGCTTCATGACGGTGGATACATTGCTGATACTCCAGGCTTTTCATCATTTGATACAAACAGGTATGATATTATCTTTAAAGATGAGCTTGCAGACTGTTTTACTGAGTTTAAGCAGTATTTTGGTAAGTGCAGGTTTCAGGATTGCAGTCATACAAAGGAAAACGGCTGTGCTGTAATTAACGCTGTGAGCAAGGGTGAAATATCTGCGTCACGTCACAATAATTATGTTACAATGTATGAAGAAGCAAAACAGCTGAAAGAATGGGAGCATAAATAATGAACAAGTGTACAATCTTTGCAGGTGGTAAAATTGATGATGATTTGTCTTATATTGATATTGACAGTATAAAGGATACATATATTATCTCTGCTGACAAAGGTCTGCTTTTTGCAAACAAGCTCGGGCTAAAAACTGATTTGATAATTGGCGACTGTGATTCGCTGGGGTACGTTCCTGAAAATGCAGCATTGTACCCAACAAAAAAAGATGACACAGATTTAATGCTTGCTGTAAAAGAAGCACTGAACAAAGGCTATACTGATATTGACATTTATGGTGGTTTTGGCGGACGGTTTGATCATTTGTTTGGTAACATTCAAGCTCTTGCATATATTGCAAAACATGGTAGTATCGGCAGATTGGTTTCTGCTGCTGATGTTGTAACAGTCTTAAATCCCGGTGCTTATTCTTTTGAGAAAGTAAACGGCTTTTCATTATCACTTTTTGCTTACACTGATACTGTTGAGGGACTGTCACTTAACGGTACTGAATACACAGCATCAAATATTATTCTCACTAACGCTTTTCCGCTTGGTGTTTCAAATGTGATTACTGATAATAGTGCAAAAATCACTTTTGAATCGGGAAAACTGATAGTTATTCAATCAAAACTAAATTAACAATATAATTTTCACAGCATAGTATGTATTACTATGTTTTGGGAGGGTTACTTATGAAAATTGTAGTTGTTAAAAGCCCAAAATTACTTTCGGGTATACTCAGGATGATATTTAAAATCAAAAAAGAAGATAGCTCCTTTTAAACTTAGCTCTCACCATGCGTGAGAGCTTTTTTGCGAATAAATCAGATGTACAAGCATATTATTAACTGGTGGTTATATGCTTAGGTTCCATTTTGGAAAAATTAATATTAACGTGTCTTTTACTTTTTTCGCAGTGCTGGCACTAATTGTTCTGTTGCAAAATGCTGTTTTGTATTCAATAATTATAGCACTTTCATGCTGTCTTTTGCATGAGCTTGGGCATCTTATAGCTATGGCAGTTGTATCTCAAACACCAAATGATATAACGCTTTACGGCGGTGGAATTAAGATAAGCAGCATTACAACCTCTCAGATATCCTACAATTCTGAGCTTTTAATACTATTTGCTGGAAGCGCAGTAAACATTCTGATATACATAATATTGATAATGATTAATAACGAGCTATCAAGTTTTGCTACAGCAAATCTATTCTTTGGGATATTTAATCTTATGCCATTGAAATATTTTGATGGTGGCAGGATTCTCGGAATAGTACTAAAAAGCACTAAGCTTATTTGCATTATAAGAATAGTGTTTGTTATTCTCTTTGCCATTTTAATATTTTTTATGCTTACAGTGAAAGTATATAATATCTCATTTTTGCTGACGTTTTTATATATATTAATTTCAGAATTTATTATTTAATTATAATTTGACAAGGCAGAATATCTGTGCTATGCTTGATTTAGTATATAAACGGAGTGAAAAGATGAATAGTGTAAGCTATAAAAAATGCAAATGTTTTAAGCGTTGCGGTGGCTGTCAGCTTGATATGCCATATAAAGACCAGATTAAATGGAAGCAGGATAAGGCAGAGAGAATGCTATCAGCCTTTGCAAAGGTCGAGCAGATAATACCGATGGACAATCCATATTACTATCGAAACAAGGTGCAGACTGTTTTTAAGAGAATTAGCCGAAATGAGATACTGTCGGGCGTTTATCAGTCATCATCAGGCAATATGGTCGCAACAAATGATTGCTACATTGAAAACAAAAAGGCACAGAGAATAGTTACGACATTTAAACAGCTAATGAAATCATTTAAAATCATGCCATATGATAACCAGTCGGGCAGAGGTCTTATTCGCCATTTACTTATCAGAACAGGCTATCATACTGGTGAGATAATGCTTTGCATCGTAACTGCTACAGCTGTTATTCCGTCAAAGAACCAGTTTGTAAATGCAATTATTAAAAAATGCCCTGAAATCACAACAATAGTACAAAATGTCTGCAACAATCCAATGCCTTTGACTCTTGGCAAGCAGGAGCATATTCTCTATGGTAAAGACTATATCGAGGATATTATCTGTTGCTGCAGATTCAGGATTTCATCACAATCATTTTATCAGGTCAATCCTGTACAAACAGAAAAGCTATATAGCCTTGCAATTAAGAACGCACAGCTTAAGAAAAGTGATGTTTTGATTGATGCATATTGCGGTACAGGTACTATCGGCATAATCTGTGCATCACATGTAAACAAGGTTATTGGAGCAGAGCTTAATAAATACGCCTGCAAAGATGCTGTTTATAATGCAAAAGTAAATAAAGTGAAAAATATTGAGTTTTATAACACTGATGCAGGACGATTTATGGAGGAATATTCAAAGCAAGACGGCAAAGCAGACGCTGTAATAATGGATCCACCTCGTGCAGGTGCTGACAGAAGATTTTTGGCATCGCTTACAAAGCTTTCGCCAGAAAGAATTGTATACATATCATGTAAAATTGAAACGCTTGCCAGAGACTTGAAAATTCTCAAAAAATCAGGATATAAGGCAATTTCAATCCAGCCTGTGGATATGTTTCCGCACACAACAGGAATTGAAACAGTTGTTGTTATGAAAAGAAGATAATAAAAAACGGTAGAATACAATACTATTCTGCTGTTTTTTTATTTAAAAGCAGTTGCTTTTTATGTAGATTTATGATATAATTTTTAAGGTTAAGCAATCAAATTGAGAAAGGATAGATATATAGTATGAAAAAACTAATGCTTGGTAATGAAGCCTTTGCAAGAGGTCTTTATGAAGCAGGATGCGAGATTGCATCATCTTACCCTGGAACACCATCTACAGAGATTACCGAATGTGTTGCGAAATACGACGAGGTCTATGCAGAATGGGCTCCAAACGAGAAGGTAGCTATGGAGGTTGCACTCGGTGCATCAATTGCTGGTGCAAGAAGCTTTTGTGCAATGAAACACGTTGGACTTAACGTTGCAGCTGACCCGCTTTACACAGCAGGATATACTGGCGTTAACGCAGGTTTGGTAATTGCTGTTGCTGATGACCCTGGTATGCATTCATCTCAGAATGAGCAGGATTCACGTCATCATGCAATAGCTTCAAAGGTAATGATGATTGAGCCGTCAGACTCAGCAGAGTGTAAGGACTTTGCAAAAGCTGCATTTGATTTGTCAGAAAAGTTTGACACTCCTGTAATTATTAGAATGTCAACGAGAGTTGCACATTCACAGTCAGCAGTTGAAATGTGTGAAAGAGAGCAAAAAGAGCTTATTCCATATAAAAAGAATCCTCAGAAGTTTGTTATGATGCCTGGTAATGCTATTAAGCGTCACCCAGAAGTCGAAAAAAGGCTTAAGGATATAGCTGAGTTTTCTGAAACATCAGACCTCAATAAAGTTGAAATGAACGATACTGAAATCGGCGTTATTACATCAGGTATTTCATATCAGTATGCAAAGGAAGCTCTTGGTACAAAAGCATCATATCTTAAGCTTGGTATAGTAAATCCACTGCCAACAAACATAATCAAGGACTTTGCTTCAAAGTGCAAGACAGTTTATGTAATTGAAGAGCTTGATGATATAATTGAAACACATTGTAAGAAAATCGGTGTTGATGTACACGGTAAGGATACATTCAGCTTCCTGGGAGAAATATCACAGGCAATAGTTGCTGAAAAGATTCTTGGTGAAACAACTGAGATAACAGAGTTTGCTGAATCTGTTCCAGTTCGTCCGCCTGTAATGTGTGCAGGCTGTCCACACAGAGGCTTGTTCTATTGTCTATCAAAGCTTGGCGTAATGGTATCAGGAGATATCGGTTGTTATACTCTTGGTGCAACACCACCGCTTTGTGCTATGGATACAACAATCTGTATGGGTGCATCAATCAGCGGTCTGCACGGCTTCAACAAGGCACTCGGAGCTGAAGCTGAGAAAAAGTCTGTTGCTGTTATCGGCGACTCAACATTTATGCACAGCGGTATGACAAGCCTTGTTAATATCGCTTATAACTCAACAAATTCAACCGTTATTATTCTTGATAACTCAATCACAGGCATGACAGGCCACCAGCAGAACCCAACAACTGGTAAGAATCTTAAGGGTGACCCTGCTGCAGCTGTAAATCTTGAAGATTTGTGCCATGCAATTGGCATTAAGAGCGTGAGGGTCGTTGACCCATATCACATGGCAGAAACAGAAGCAGTTATCAAGGAAGAGCTTGAAAAAGAAGAAGCATCTGTTATTATATCAAGACGTCCATGTGCATTGCTTAAGTACGTTAAGCACAATCCACCGCTAAAGGTGAACACTGACAAGTGTGTAGGCTGTAAGCAGTGCCTTAAGATTGGTTGTCCTGCAATTTCAATCCATGAAGGCAAGTGCGTTATTGATCATACACAGTGCGTAGGCTGCGGCATTTGTACAGAAATGTGCAAGCTCGGTGCGATTGAGAATCAGTAAAGAGGTGCAGATATATGGAAACAAAATCAATTATGATAGTCGGTGTAGGCGGACAAGGCTCACTGCTTGCATCAAGGCTTTTGGGTAATGTACTTTTGCAGATGGGATATGATGTAAAAGTATCAGAAGTTCACGGAATGAGCCAACGTGGCGGTTCTGTTGTTACATACGTCAAGTATGGTGACAAAGTAAGCTCGCCAATTGTATGTAAAGGCGAGGCTGACATTATCATCAGCTTTGAACAGCTTGAAGCAGCAAGATGGCTTCCATATCTTAAAAAAGGCGGACATCTGGTTACCTCAACACAAAAGATTGACCCGATGCCTGTAATCACAGGTGCAGCCGAGTATCCTGATGATATTATTGAAAAGATAAAGGCTCAGGGTGTAGATGTTATAGCTGTTGATGCTTTGTCATTAGCAGAAACGGCAGGTACAGCTAAAGCTTCAAATGTTGTACTTATGGGTGTTGTGTCAACAAAAATGGCGTTCGCTTTAGATGTCTGGGAAAAGGCCGTAGAGCAGTGCGTTCCGGAAAAATTCCTTGAGCTTAACAAAAAAGCATTTAAGCTTGGAAGAGAAGCAGGATAAAACTCATATTTAAACTTTAACATTATTGGAGGTAAAGCCAATGAATATCGAAAATCGCTATTGGCAAAAAGACATTGAATGTATGTCCAGGGAAGATATGAAAAAACTCCAGGACGAAAGATTAGTCGCACAAGTCAAGCACGTTTGGGATAATGTTCCTTACTATAGAAATCTGATGGAAGAAAAGGGCTTAACACCTGATGACATCAAAGGAACTGATGATTTGCACAAGCTCCCATTTTTGTCAAAAGCTGACTTGCGTGAAGCATATCCTTACGGACTTCTTGCAAAGCCTTTGTCTGAATGTGTAAGAATACATTCTACAAGTGGTACGACAGGCAAGCGTGTAGTTGCATTTTATACTCAGAATGATATTGATGTCTGGGATAATTGCTGTGCAAGAGCTATCACAGCAGCTGGTGGCACAAAGGAAGATGTCTGCCACGTTGCGTATGGTTTTGGTCTTTTTACAGGCGGTGCAGGTCTTAACGGCGGTTCTCATAAGGTTGGCTGTCTAACACTTCCAATGTCATCGGGTAACACAGAAAGACAGATTCAGTTTATGCAGGATCTTGGTTCAACTATCCTTTGCTGTACACCATCTTATGCAGCATATCTTGGCGAAACCTTGCATGAAATGGGACTTACACCTGATGATATCAACTTAAAGGCTGGTATATTCGGTGCTGAGCCTTGGACTGAGGAAATGCGTTCTGAGATTGAAAGAATGCTTGGAATCAAGGCTTATGACATTTATGGTCTTACTGAAACAAGCGGTCCTGGTGTTGCATTTGAATGTAGCGAGCAGTCTGGTATGCACATAAACGAGGATAACTTTATTGCTGAGATAATTGACCCTGATACAGGAGAGGTGCTTCCTGAAGGTTCTAAGGGTGAGCTTGTGTTTACAAGTATCACTAAAGAAGCATTTCCGCTTATTAGATACAGAACAAGAGACATCTGCGTTCTTTCAAGAGAAAAATGCTCCTGTGGCAGAACACTTATAAAGATGACAAAGCCAATGGGCAGAAGTGATGATATGCTTATTATCAAGGGCGTAAATGTATTCCCATCACAGATTGAATCCGTACTCTTAAAGATGAGCGATACAACTCCAAACTACCTCATCGTAGTTGACAGAGTTAATAATAAGGATACTTTTGAGATTCAGGTTGAGCTTTCAAAAACAATGTTCAGCGATACAATTAAATCCGTATCAGACCTTGAGAAGAAGATTGGTGCTGAGATTCACAATATTCTTGGTATCACAGCTAAGATTAAGCTTGTTGAGCCAAAGAGCATAGCACGTTCGGAAGGTAAAGCTGTTCGTGTTATAGATAATAGAAAGCTCGTCTGATAAAACATAGGAGGTTATTATGACTGTAAAACAACTATCTGTATTTGCTGAAAACCGACCTGGTAGATTGGCTGAGATGACAAGACTTCTTGGCGATAAGGGTATTACAATCAAGGCTATGTCAATTGCCGATACTAAAGACTTTGGAATACTTAGACTTATAGTCAACGACTGTGAAAAGGCATATAAGCTTTTAGAAGAAGATAATTGTGCTGTAACACTTACTGATGTACTCGCAATTAAAATTGCCAATAAAGCAGGAGGACTTGCAGAAGCTCTTGAAGCTTTATATGAAGGAAAAATCAGCGTTGAGTATATGTATTCAGCATTCATCAAAGAGCATGAAGACGAAGCATATCTTATTCTCAGAGTTGATAATACCGAGCTTGCTGTTAAAACGCTTAACGACAAAGGATTTACTCTTGTTAAGCAAGATGAGCTTGTAAATTTCGACCACGAATAAAAAATATAAAAAAACACTTGCATTTTTCTGAAAATATGTTATTATAATATCATAAAGCAAATAATTGCTTTAATTATATTGAGGAGGTTGTCATTATGGCATACAAAATTAATGATGAATGTATCGCTTGCGGTGCATGTGCAGATGCTTGTCCAGTAGGTGCTATCACTGAAGGCGACGGCAAATACGAAATTGATGCAGACGCTTGCATCGAATGTGGTGCTTGTGCTGGTACTTGCCCAGTAGGTGCTCCAGAAGCTGAATAATACATAGTCAGTTTTATTCAAACAAAATTTTTGCCTGCTGCTTTATGCGGCAGGCAATTTTTGCGTAAATAAATGTTTTACCAATCTAACTTTAATGCTTTAGTATATCTTACTAATAAAACAATGTAAGTTTTTTATAAAACTATAAGAAAGTGAAAAAATAGCTTCGATTGTTGACGAAACAGCTAAAAAGTGGTATTATTTATATGTATTTCTATATTACATTAAAGGATGAAACAAAATGAAAAAACCATTTATAACAAAAGAAAAAGCTGAGGAAATAATTGCTAAATATCCTACGCCTTTTCATATCTATGACGAAAAGGGAATAAGAGAGAATGCACGCAATCTTCTTAAGGCTTTTTCGTGGAATAAAGGATATAAGGAGTATTTTGCAGTTAAGGCAACTCCAAATCCATATATACTCAAAATTCTTCAGGAAGAAGGCTGTGGGGTTGACTGTTCATCATTGACAGAGCTTATGATGAGTGAAGCCTGTGGCTTTAGTGGCAGCGATATCATGTTCTCATCAAATGTCACACCTGAGGAAGACATGAAAAAAGCAGCAGAGCTTGGTGCATATATAAACCTCGATGATTTTACACATATTGAATTCTTGGATAATCTTTGCGGACTCCCTGAAACAGTATGCTGTCGCTTTAATCCAGGTGGACACTTTGAGATTGAAACACAGATAATGGATAACCCAGGTGAAGCAAAGTATGGTTTCACTCGTGAACAGCTATTCGAGGGCTTTAAGATTCTCAAGGAAAAAGGTGTTAAGTACTTCGGACTTCATTCGTTCCTTGCATCAAACACGGTTTCAAATGCTTATTATCCAAAGCTTGCAAGAATTCTCTTTGAGCTTGCAGTTGAGCTAAAGAATGAAGTTGGTGTTGAAATCAAGTTTATTAATCTTTCTGGTGGTGTAGGTATATCTTATGAGCCAGATAAGCCACAGAATGATATATTTGCAATTGGCGAGGGCGTACATAAAGCGTTCGATGAGATACTTGTTCCTGCAGGAATGGGCGATGTTGCTATCTTTACTGAGCTTGGCAGATATATGCTCGCACCATACGGACACCTTGTAACAAAGTGTATTCACTTTAAGCACACATATAAAGAATATGTCGGCGTTGATGCTTGTGCATGTAACCTTATGCGTCCTGCAATGTACGGTTCATACCATCATATTACAGTGCTTGGAAAAGAAAATGCCCCTTGTGACCACAAATATGATATTACAGGTGGACTTTGTGAGAATAATGATAAGTTTGCAATAGACAGAATGTTACCAAAGATTGAAAAAGGCGATATTCTCGTTATTCATGACACAGGTGCACACGGTTTTTCTATGGGCTATAACTATAACGGAAAGCTTCGCTCAGCCGAGCTTCTTTTAAAAGAAGATGGCACTGTACAGCTTATCAGACGTGCAGAAACACCAGCTGATTACTTTGCTACATTTGACTTTACAGATATGTTTGATAAGTATAAATAATAGTTAATACTAATCCACAGTATCTTAATACTGTGGATTTTTGTTTTACAAGGGTAAAATTATGAATATTTACGGAATAATGGTGAAAACAACTTGCAATAAACGCAAGAATATAGTATAATAATTAATTAGTATAGCGTAAAACTATGAAAGGTTGGTTTTAATATGGATCTTGAAATGGTAAAGTATCTTGCAGAGCTTGGAAAGCTTGAATTCAGCGATGATGAGCTTGCGAAAAAAGCGAATGAAATGACTGATATTATAAACCTTATGGATACAGTCAAGGAAATTGATATTCAGTATGACGCTTATAAGGATAATCATAACGTTTATCTTAATAATCTTAGAGAAGACAAAGCTAAGGAATCACTTGATACTAAAAAGGTATTGCAAAATGCAGTTAATTCAAATAATTGCTTTGTGGTACCAAAGGTCGTTGAATAAAACATATAGAAGGGTAGTGTAATAAGTGGACATATCTTCCATGAAAATTCGTGATATGCGTAAAGCACTTGATGAAAAGCAAATATCAGCTAAAGAGCTTGCAAGCACATATATATCAAGAATAAACAGTTTAAATGATAAGCTTGAGTGTTATATCACCGTAACTGATGAAATTGCTAATAAGCAGGCAGATGTTGCTCAGGAAATCATAAACAAGGGCGAAGCAAAAGCTCTTACAGGTATTCCTGTTGCAATTAAGGACAATATCTGTACTGAGGGCGTTAAAACAACCTGTTCATCAAAAATTCTCGAGAATTTTATCCCGCCATATAATGCAACTGTTATGGAAAAGCTCAATGCAGAAAACATTGTAATGCTGGGTAAAACATCTATGGACGAGTTTGCTATGGGTGGTTCAACTCAGACATCAGCATTTGCAAAGACAAAGAATCCATACAACACCGAGTGTGTACCTGGTGGTTCATCAGGCGGTTCAGCTGCTGCTGTTGCTGCTGAGATGTGTCCTGTAGCACTTGGATCAGATACAGGTGGATCTATAAGACAGCCGTCAGCATTCTGCGGTGTAACTGGTATTAAGCCGACATACAGCCGTGTTTCACGTTA
>JAFTAX010000061.1 GCA_017458445.1 Ruminococcus sp.
ATGTTTTATCGCTGACGGCGCTCAGGCGTGTGGACTGCTCGACTTAACGCTTGATGACGGGTTCAATTTTTTATGTACAGCTGGTCACAAGTCACTCTATGGTCCTGCAGGCACTGGGCTGCTGATAACAGACGGTAGCTATCATCTCTCGACAATAGTTGAAGGGGGAACAGGAGCAACTTCAAACGAGCTTGAGCAGACACCATTTATGCCAGAAAAGCTTGAAAGCGGTACAATCAACACAGTCGGAATCATCGGCTTAGGAGAAGCTTTGAAGTTTGTATCATACAAAACTCCAGGGCGAATAATGCACCACGAGGAAATGCTTTGCAGACAGTTTATAAACGGATTAAAAGCGATACCCAATATAAAAGTTTACAGAAGCAGTTGCGACCACGTTCCGATTGTTGCGTTTAACTATAGTGATGTAAATTCACAGGAATTTGCAAACCATCTTAGTGAAAAAGGCTTTGCACTCAGAGGTGGACTGCAGTGTGCGGCATTAACTCATTACACGCTTGGCACATTAAACCAGGGAGTTGTAAGATTTTCACCGTCTGCATTTAATACACCTCAACAGGTTTCATGGCTTTTAAATGTCATAAAGCGTTATAAGTAACAACAAAACCCGAAGAGTAAAACTTCGGGTAATTTTTTTGAATTTTTTTATCTATATCTATTGTACTTTATATTAAAGTATGTTAAAATAATAGTGTATATAGTATTTTTGGTAAAATTCGTACAAACATTCAAAAAGGGTGAAATAAATGTTCAGTACTATTGCAGACGGTTTCAATATGATTTGGAACGTCTTTAAATACATACAGATTAACGATATTTTAGATATCGCTATTTTGTCATTCCTTATTTATCATGGCATCAAGCTTATCCGTGAAACTCGTGCACAACAGCTGGTAAAAGGTATTATCGTGCTTGTTGCTGCTTATATGTTAGCAATTTTCTTCAATCTTCAGACAATGCGTTTCTTCATGAAGGCTTGCTTTGAATGGGGAATTGTTGCATTGCTTATCGTTTTCCAGCCGGAGCTCAGACGTATTCTTGAAAAGGTTGGACGTACAAAATTCACTGAAATCAATATCTTTGCAGGAAACGAAGTTGAAGAAACTACTGACAAGTGGAAAGTCTGCATTGATGCTGTTTGTGACGCAACAACTGATTTGTCATCAAGCTGTACCGGTGCATTGATTGTATGCGAGCGAAAGACAAAGCTTGGCGAACAGATTGACACAGGAACTATCCTCAACTGTAGTCCGTCAGCTGCAGTGTTTGGCAATATCTTCTTCCCGAACACACCTTTGCATGACGGTGCTGTAATTATCAGAGATGGTATAATCCTTGCGGCTGGCTGTTTCCTTCCAAAGCCACAAAAAGAAGAGCTTATTGCAAAGCAGTTGGGTTCAAGACACCGTGCTGCTATTGGTATGAGCGAAATATCTGATGCTATTGTAATTGTAGTTTCAGAAGAAACAGGTACTATTTCAGTTGCTGAAAACGGCGAGCTTACAAGAGGTTTTACAAAGGAATCATTAAAGAAGCTTCTGAACAGCAGACTTATACCTGAAAAGGACACAAATAACAACAAAGAGCATCTTGCGGGGAGGATTATTTCAAAGTGGAAAAAATAAAAAAAATACATCTCCCGAAAAACTGGGAATCCGACTTTGCACTTAGAATTCTTGCTGTTATAATTGCTGTTATAATCTGGGTTTTGCTTTCAATTACTCAGTATCCGACAACAACTATCCAGATTGCAAATGTTCCTGTTGTTTTCTCCCTCGAAGGAACTGAAGCAAAAGAAAAGGGGCTATCCCCTGTTGATTTGCCTGACAATCTGACTGTCAACGTTGAAATAAAGGGCATGAAGTATGAGATTGGCGGATACACTGAAAAGGATCTTAATGCAACTGTTGATCTTAACCCTGTCAATAATGAGGGTACTTATTCTTTGGACATTGATGTTGCTTCCAACCACACATCAGACCAGTGTACAATCGTGTCTGTTACACCCGCAACAATCAACGTTTCATTTGAAAAGGTTACCAGCAAGACCTTTGACGTTGACGTTGAGGCAGAAAATGTTGTTGCTGATGACGGACTTGTTATCAAAAACACATCAGTTTCACCGTCAGAAATTGAAATCGAAGGCACTAAAAAAGAGCTTAACAAGATTAGCAAGGTTTGTGCTAAGGTGAATGATAAGACAACGCTTACCCAAAGCTCTACAATCTCAACATCTGACCTTATCTTTTATGATAAGAAAGGCAAGGTTATTCAATCGGACAAGTATACATTAAGCGAAAACAAAAACTTTGATGTAAAGTTCACGGTGTACAAGAAAAGAGATCTGGCTTTAAAGGTCAACTTCTCTGGCTGTCCTGACAACTTTGATACATCGACAATTCCTTATCAGCTCTCGGAGAATTCTGTTCAGGTTATAACTCCTGTATTAAGCGGAATGTCTGCAATTGAAAAGACAATTGGCACTCTTAACCTAAGTGATATTGACCTTAATAAGACGTTTAATCTTGAAATCGAGCTTAACAAAGATGAAAAAATTGTCAGCGGTGAAAAGAAGGTTAAAGTATCTTTTGATAAACGAGGTTTCTCGTCAAAGAGCTTGACAATACCGTCTGAAAATATCGAGATAGTAAAAGAAGCTACTGATTTAAAAGCAGAGATTCAAACTGAAAATCTTGACAGCGTAACGCTGATCGGTCCTGCCAAGACGATTGAAAGTATCTCATCAAAGGATATTATTGTTCAGCTTGATTTAAGCTCACAAGCAAGAGCAGGAAAAGCAAAAGTCACACCACTTATATATTCTCCAAACCATAATGACGTATGGTGCTACGGAGATTATACAGTGGACGTTCAATTATCATAAATATAAAGCGGTCTGGTTAAAAATTAGGCCGCTTTAATTTTGAAAGGGTTTATTATGCCAATTATTATAAATCAGATTAAGACAACGCTTGATGCAAAGATAGATGACATTTTCAGCAACGCACTCAAATTGACGCACATCGCTAATGATGATATTGACTCAATCGAGATACACAAGACTTCCCTTGACGCAAGACGACAGGACAACATTCAATTTGTACATTCTGTTTTCATAACACTCAAGGACAAGGAAAAAGAAAAAATGCTTTGCAAAAAGAGCAATCAGATTTCATATGTACAAAGCAGTGGCGTTAATCCTATTATTTCAAATGTCAAAAAAGAAGGCAGAGTTGTTATCGCTGGTTTTGGTCCTGCTGGTATGTTTTGCGGGCTGATTCTTGCGGAAAACGGCTATGCACCAATCATACTCGAAAAAGGCTGCGATGTTGACAAGCGTACCGCTGACGTGGACAGATTCTGGCAAAGTGGCAGGCTGAGCAGTCGCTCTAACGTACAATTCGGTGAAGGAGGTGCTGGCACATTCTCGGACGGCAAGCTTACCACTCGCATCAAGGACCCTGTTTGCAGATACATCTCTGAGCGTTTCGTCCAGTTTGGTGCACCGCAAGAGATTCTCACAAAAGCGAAGGCACACATCGGCACCGACAATCTTCGTAAAATCGTCAAGAAAATCAGAGAACGAATCATCGCTCTTGGTGGTGAGGTCAGGTTTGAAAATGAGCTTTTAGACTTTGCATATCAGAACGGCGAGATAGTATCGGTCCGCACGGAAAACGACGTTATTCCCTGCTCGGCACTCATTCTTGCAATTGGTCATTCGTCAAGGTCAACGTTTGAAATGCTCGCTGACAAGGGCGTTTTCCTTGAGGCAAAGCCTTTCTCGGTCGGTGCAAGAATAGAGCATCTGCAATCAGATGTTGACGAGAGTTTATACGGCAAAAACGCTGGCAATCCACTACTGCCAAAAGGCGAATATCAGCTGTCCTTCAGGGACAAATCAAGTCGTGGTGTATACACCTTTTGCATGTGTCCCGGCGGTGTTGTTGTACCTGCAGCATCAGAAGACGGTGGAATTGTCACCAACGGAATGAGCTACTATGCCCGTGACGGCAAGAACGCAAACTCCGCATTAGTTGTCGCCGTTACGCCGTCGGATTTCGGCAAATCAGCCCTTGATGGCATGAACTTCGCACGCACGATTGAACAAAACGCATTCAAGGCAACAGGCGGATACGCTGCACCTGCGACCACCGTAAAAGGCTTTCTATCAGGCAAGCCAGATATCTCATCAACGATAACGCCGACCTACTCGCTCGGTGTCAAAGCAGTTGATTTCACACACATCTTCCCTGCCTTTGTGACGGATATGATGGCAACAGGCCTGCAGGTTTTCTCACGAAAAATGTCCTGCTTCGGTGACGGCAACGCCATGCTCACCGCACCCGAAACACGCACAAGCTCGCCTGTCCGCATCACCCGAAACGACAGCCTGCAATCGCTCACACTCTCTAACCTCTACCCTTGCGGTGAAGGTGCTGGGTATGCTGGCGGAATAATGTCGGCTGCCGCTGACGGAATCAGAGTTGCACTGAAAATCATGTCGACACAATCTCCTGAATAGAAAAACAACCCCCGGACAAAAATTCGAGGGTTGTTTTATTATATAGCTTTATTTAACTTTCACACTTTTTGTTACGAACGTACTATTATATGTCGTTCCATTTGCAGTTCTATAAGCTTTCACTGTGAACCAGTATGTCTTGCCCTTTACAAGCCCTGTCTTTGTGTAGGTCAAACTCTTTGTTGTAGTTAAGCCTACCCACTTGCCTTTTGCAGAGGTCTTGTAATAGACTTTATATCCAGTTGCACCGTTTGTCTTACTCCAATTCAGCACTGCTTTTTTTACTCCGCCAGCAACTGTGAAGCTAACCGTTGCTGGATTTGTAGAAGTCCACAATGTCGGATAAGACGCACTGTAATAGTTCTTACCGCCAACTGTCTTGTATGCCTTAAC
>JAFTAX010000062.1 GCA_017458445.1 Ruminococcus sp.
GCCAGCGGCGTAGAAATAGCACAAATTGTAGACATAAACACTATACTCCTCTGATAGTAAAATGAAAGCTGTTTCGCAATTAACGAAACAGCTTATCTTTTTTGCACGTCAGTAAACTAAATGATAAATTTCTTTGCTTTGTTTACTATGCTGCGGTCATTCTCATATGACAGAACTTGCCCTGCGAGATCGATTTCAACCCATTTAATCTCAGCAATTTCTTCCTCCTGAGGCACATAATTGGTGTTTTTAGCACGAGCGATAAAATACACCACATTTTTCTGAGTGTCTTTTTTCGGAGAATAGGTAACAATTTCACGGAAAGTGGGATCAAGATTTACCTCAATTCCAGTTTCTTCCAATATTTCTCGTTTAGCAGTTTCGACTTCTGTCTCGTCGCCCTCGACGTGTCCTTTCGGGAAAGACCAATGCCCGCTGTTTACGTGTTTAATAAGCAAAATTTCCGTGTTGCCATGGTATTTTCTATAAACGATAGCACCACAAGATTTTTCATGCAGCATTGTCATGTTCCTTTCATGATAGTATAAGAAAAAGGCGGAATAATCCACATTTTTCAGTTTATTATTGAACTTATTATACCACAATAAAACACATTTGTCTATAGTTTTAAAAAGGATTATAAATTTTGTGCATACTGTCTAAAAATAAAAAAACCGTCCTTGCGAACGGTTTAAAATCAGTATTCAATACCCTTTCTTGCACTAATCCCTTTGTCAAACGGGTGACGTACAGCCATCATCTCAGTGATGTAATCCGCATTGTCCACAAAAATGTTTGCCGGATTTCTTCCTGTGACAATAAGCTCAAGATGTTCAGGCTTGTGCTTCAAAAGCTCGTCAATGCGGTCCACGTCAACAAGCTTCATGTCGTAAGCGTAGGTCAGCTCATCAAGAATCAGCATATCGCATTCACCGTCGTTTACAAGTCTTAAAGCCTTGTATAAATTCTCGTTGTGCATAGCCGTCACAGTCTCAATCTGCTCAGGCGTCATATTGCCAACAAAGCCGAGATCTTTTGTGTTTCGAAGCATAGTGATGTTTGACAGCTTTTTTAAAGACTTAAGCTCAGCCGTGTCAGAACCCTTGAGAAATTGTATGATTACAACTTTCATGCCTGCACCAGAAGCACGCATAGCAAGCCCTAAAGCAGCAGTAGTCTTTCCTTTTCCATCACCGCAGTAAACGTGTATCAATCCCATAACTACTCCTAAAAAATGAAGAATAATAAAAGTCTGATGATTGCAAAAATTACAAAAAAGCCGAAAACACTGCCGTAGAAAAGCTGATTTGTCCAGTAAATGTCGTTTGGTTCACAAGGTCTTATCGGCTCACCAATCGTCCTGCGACGCATAATCCTGCCGTCATAGTATTCCTCAGGCACAAGCTGAATGTCCAAAGCTCCCGAGATAATCGACCTTGCCTGCCCGAGAAATTCAGGCGAGCAGTCCTTGTGGTCACGGTTGAAAACCTTGTTTGCGTTTACAATGTCAAGCGACAGGATTCTCACGTCAGCTTTAAGAATAACAGAGCCGATCCTTGCAGGAATGTAGCCGAGAATGTTCCAAAGCGTTTTAATGCCGTTTCCAAAGTCAACATAGTCCTCTTTGTTGCGGTTTGCCTCACCGTTTAAAACGCAGACAGTCTTGTAAAATACCGCACCGAAGCCACCAAAAATAGTCATGTAGAAAATCGGTGAAAATCCACCATTTACGCATCTGTCGGAAACCTTTTCAATTGTCGCACGAATAATCGTGTCAGCGTCCATCTCCGAGCAGTCCTTGCCTGTCATCTTGGATAGTCTTTTCTGAGCCTCTTCAATCCTGCCCGACCTTACACAACGCATAATGCGGTATGCACTCATGCGAGTACTTTTAATGTTAAGAGTAAACCAGAAAAGTATAGTTTCAATAATTATACCAATCACGGGTACAAATATGTATGCAAGAATAATTAGAATTAGCGGTATTCCAGCGTAAAGCAACAGCATGAAAAACACCATAGCACTTCCTGCCATAGAGCGTGCCTCAGGAGTTTCCTGATAGTGCCTTTTCATAAACTTTTCCATGCGTTTTGCGGTTGAAATCATGTGGTTTTCAAAGCTTAGAAAAAGCTGTGGCTTTCCAACCATCATATTCAGCACAAGCCCGAGAGCCATAGCCGCAAGAGTATTCATAAGCATAAGCTATTATCCTTTCTTTATAGACTATACATTAAACTAATTATACCACACCACTGCCCTTTATTCAATAGCTCTTTGGAAAAAGTTTGTTAAAGTGCGACTTTCTTCTGATTAGCCGTTGAATAAAAAGCAATTCTATGTTATAATTATACTGATTAATTGTGCGAAAGAGGCAGAAACAATGAAGATATATTCAACAAGACATGGAGAAACCGTCTGGAACAAGGACGATTTAATCTGCGGAGTAACAGATGTCGAGCTGACGGATAAAGGAATTGAGCAGGCAAAAGCCCTTGCGGAAAAAGTCGCAAAGCTGGGCGATGTTGATGTTATAATCAGTTCACCTCTTTCAAGAGCAGTAAAAACAGCAGGCTTCACAGCAGAAAAATTGGGGCTTGAAATAACAATTGATGAGCGTCTTACCGAATGGGACTACGGAAGCTATGAGGGAAAGCATAGATCAGCAGAAGGCTTTCCACAGTCAAAAATAGAATTTGGCTGTAATATGCCAGACGGTGGAGAATCACTGCTCCAGCTTGCTCACAGAGTCTATAGCCTGCTTGATGAAGCAAGGGTAAAATATAAGGATAAAAATGTGCTTTTGGTCTGCCACGGTGGTGTTTGCAGAGTGATTGAAACGTATTTTCGTGACATGACAACCAATGAATTTTTGCATTTCTTTATGGGCAACTGCGAGCTTAGGGAGTATGTTATTTAACGGAGAAAAGCTATGTATATAACTGATGAGAACAACGAAAGACTGCCATATCTTCGGGATAAAACTTCAAAGCTTACCACACGTCCAGGTTGCTATATAATGAAGGACAAAAGCGATAAGATTATATATATCGGCAAGGCGAAAAATCTCAAAAACCGAGTTACATCATATTTCCGCAAAGGTCAGGACCATCTGCCAAAGGTGTGGAAAATGGTGTCGAATGTGTATGATTATGACTTTATCGTGACTGATACCGAGTTTGAAGCACTGGTGCTGGAATGTTCGCTTATAAAGCAGTATACGCCAAAGTATAATATTCTGCTAAAAGACGACAAGGGCTATAGCTATATCAGGGTGTCAAATGAAGATTATCCGAGAATTACTGCCGTTTTGCAAAAAGAAAACGACAATGACGAGTATATCGGGCCATACACAAGCTCTTTTGCGGTAAAACAGGCGGTCAAGGAAGCAAATAAGGTTTTCATGCTGCCAACCTGCAACCGAGTGTTTCCGAGGGACTTTAGAAAGCAGCGACCATGTCTGAATTACCACATAAAGCAGTGCATGGGCGTTTGCAAAGGCAAAATCTCAAAGGCTGAATACCAAAGCATTGTAAAACAAGCGATTGACTATATCAAAAACGGCTCTAATGAATCTGTCGAGCGACTGAAAAAGGAAATGGAGCAAGCGTCAGATGATTTAAAATTTGAGCTTGCAGCAAAGCTCAGGGACAGAATTAATGCTATCGAAAAAGCAGCCGAGAGCCAGAAGATTATTGATGAAAACATAAAGGATACTGACATAATCGCCGTGTCACAGAACAGCGATATAGCGTGTGCAAGCGTTATAATGTATCGTGGCGGAAGGCTTTTTGACAAGGCGGATTTTTTCCTCGGCGAAAAGGGCGAGCGTGCGAATATGCGTGAGGAATTTATCCTGAGATTTTATGCAAACAAGGACGATATTCCTCGTGAGATTTTGCTTGATGAAGAGATTGACGATTATGAACTCTTGCAAAAATGGCTGAGAGAAAAAGCGAGCCACAAGGTAAATATCTCAACGCCAAAGCGTGGACAGCTTTTACGCCTGACAACGCTTGCAAAAAACAACGCTTCAGAGTATCTTTCGATAAAGGTAGGCCGTACAGGCAAGGAGATTAACGCACTCGAGGAGCTTGCAAAGGCGTTAAATCTGCAAAAGCCTCCGAGATTTATCGAGTGCTACGATATATCAAACCTTGCTTCATCAGACATGGTAGCAGTAATGGTCGTTTTTGAAAACGGCAGACAATGCAAAAAGTATTATAAGAAATTTTCGATAAAAACAGTTGACGAGCAAAACGACTACGCTTGTATGTGCGAGGTGCTTGAAAGACGTTTCAGAAACTATTTTGAAAAGACAGACGAAGGCTTTTCAACTCTGCCTGACTTGATTTTGCTTGACGGCGGACAAGGTCACGTCAATACGGTAACGCCTGTTATCAGAAAAATGGGCATAGATGTGCCTGTTTTCGGGCTTGTAAAGGACTCAAAGCACCGTACCCGTGCCGTTGCAACAGGCGGAGGTGAAATCAGCCTTACAAAAAGCAGAAGTGCATTCAATCTTGTAACAAGGATTCAGGACGAGGTCCACAGATACGCCATAACATATCAGGCGGCAAAGCACAAGAAAACCTCATATCAGCTTGAGCTTACAAAAATAAAGGGAATTGGCGAGAAAAAAGCAATTAAGCTTATGACAGAGTTTAAAACAAAGGATAACCTTAAACGTGCGACTGCATTGCAAATTGCCCGAGTTGCAGGTGTTAATATCAGCGTTGCACAACAGCTTGTTGATATGCTCAATGAATACTAAGTCGGAGATGAAAAGCCAAATGAGTAATACTCATCTTGATTTTATAAACAGCTTTACAAAAAAGGGCAAAATAATTGAAAATCTTGACCGAATAAAAACGCTCATGCAAGAGCTCGGCAATCCTGAGCGTGAGCTTAAGTTTGTGCATATTGCAGGGACAAACGGCAAAGGCTCTATGGCACAGATGTTCAGCGAGATACTTGTTGACGCAGGCTATAAAACAGGGCTTTTCACATCGCCTTATCTGATTGAATATAACGACAGGATAAAAATTAACGGCAACAACATTTCAGATGATGACCTTGAAGCGATTTCCCGTGAAATAAAGCCTGTTGTAGAGAAGCTTGATAATTATCAGGATTTTTCGCAGTTTGAGATAACTCAGGCGGTCGCTTTTGTGTATTTTAAAAAACAGGGCTGTGATGTTGTCGTGCTTGAAGCTGGCGTTGGCGGACTTCTTGACAGCACGAATGTCATTGAAAAACCGCTCGTGTCGGTAATCGGCTCAATTGCGCTTGACCATACTGATATTTTGGGCGACACGATTGAGCAAATTGCACACCAAAAAGCAGGTATAATAAAAAAAGACTGCCCGTGTGTTTTGTCGGCAGGAAACGACATGACGGCGGTCAGGGTAGTCAGAGAAAAGGCTATGGAAGCTCACGCACAGCTCGTGATACCGAATCTTTATCTTTGCAGGGCTGAAAAATGGGATGTTTTCGGCTGTAAATTTGCATATAAGGGTGAAGAATTCCAGCTTTCAATGGGCGGACTTCATCAGATAAACAACGCTTTAACGGTAATTGAAGCTGTAAAATTTGTTGCAGAAAAAATGCCATTAACGCTTCAAAATGTAAAAAATGGTCTTTTGCGTGCAAAGCTTTATGCAAGAGTTGAAGTGCTTTGCAAAAAGCCACTTACCATACTTGATGGTGGGCATAACGCTGACGGCATGAAAGCTTTGGCGAAATCGCTTGAAGGACTGTCGGCAAAGCCAGTTGTTGCAATTATCGGCATGATTAAGGGCAAGGACTCAGCTGATGCGATAAAACAGCTTATCCCCTTCGTTGACGAGTTTATTTGCGTTGACGGATTTTATCCGCAGGAAAGATCAAAGGCTGAGCTTGCAGAGATTATTACAAACGCTGGCGGAAAGGCTAAGGTGTCAGAACTGACCGCTGAGATGACACTTGAAAAACTAATGCAGGAAAATCTGGACGGAGTAAATTTAGTTTGTGGATCGCTTTTTCTTGCATCAAAAATCAAGGCAAATATGCTTAAAAAACAAGGAGAATAATAATGCTTGGACTTACAATAGAAGGCGGTGCCAGCCGCACGGTTTATTCATGCGGAATAATGGACGTTTTGCTTGAAGAAAACATAATTGCGGATTATGTTAATGGTGTATCAGCTGGAATAGCTTTTGGTGTATCATATTGTTCGGGGCAGATTGGCAGAAATTTAACTCTTGCGACTGAGTTCATGAACAGAAAAGAATATTCAGGCGTTAAGCATTTTTTCAACCCGAAAAACCGTAGCTTTTACAACATGGACTATGTTTATGACGAAGTGCCGAACAAGGAGCTGCCTTTTGATTTTGAAAAATTTGCAGAGTTCAAGGGCGAAGTTATTGCAACCGTGACAAATGTCAGGACAGGCAAGGCGGAGTATCTGCCTGTGCCGAGAGATGACAGAAAATTTACTTATCTCAGAGCAAGCTGTGCGTTGCCGTTGATGTTTCCCGAGATTGAAATAAACGGCGAGAAATATCTTGACGGCGGTGTTGCCGATTCTATTCCATATATGCAGGCGATAAAAGCAGGCTGTGACAAGAATATTATCATTCTTTCAAGACCAAAGGATTATATAAAAACGCCCGAATCGGCAAGCAGGCTTGCGGAGTTTGTATATCGGAAAAATCCCGAGTTTTGCGAGGCGTTAAGAACAAGAGCGGAGAGGTACAACCAGACTATTGCCGAGATAAAAAGGCTCAAAAAAGAGGGCAAGGTTTTTGTTTTCACACCGAAAAGTACGTTCAATGTTGGCAGAACGGAGGGCGATCCAGTCAAGCTAAAAAGGCTTTATGACCACGGTTATAAACACGCAAAATGGGCACTTGATGACCTAAAGAGATATCTTGCAAAATAGGAGATGTGATATATGTTGCTGACAGCAGGGATACTGATTGCTCTTGCGGTTGCTTTGGGAGTTTACTGCGTTTTGCACAATAAAAAGCTTGTCGTGACACGCTATGAGCTTGAATTTGACAAGCTGCCAAAGGCGTTTTCGGGTAAGAAGATACTGCAAATTTCTGATTTGCACAAAAAGACCTATGGTGAAAATTACGGCAGGCTGATTGATGTCTGCAAAGAAACAACGCCCGATTATATCGTATTTACGGGCGATTTATACAGCAGGTCGGAGGTTCAGCTTGACCACAAGGCAGTGCTGATGAAACGCCTGCAGGAGATTGCACCAGTTTACTATGTCACGGGAAATCACGAGCTTGACTTTCCTGAAAAGACAGAGTATCTAATGCCGAAAATCGAGGAAGTTGGTGTGACTGTTCTTCGAAATGCAAAAACGAGGATATATTCAGATGATGAGTACATCAACATTTACGGTGCGGAGTTTGACATCTCGCACTATATAAACGAACATGAAGGCACCTATTCAAAGCTTCCTGCGATAACAGAGCAGGTGCTTGATGACCTGCTCGGGCAGGCGGACGTAACGGAGTTTAACCTGCTTTTGGCACACACGCCGTTTCCGTTTGAGTGTTATGCAAAATGGGGTGCCGACCTGACGTTTTCGGGGCATTGTCACGGCGGTGCGATAAGGTTGCCGTTCGTTGGCGGGTTGCTTTCACCAGAGCGTAAGTTTTTCCCGAAATATTCAAAAGGTGTCTATAACGAGGGCAGTGCGAAAATGGTCGTGTCAGCAGGGCTCGGCAAGTTCCGTATAAACAATCCACCCGAGCTTGTCTTAGTCACCCTGAAATAAACCAGCAATTACAGTGTGGTACAGTTTTTTCTTCCCCCAGACCCCCTCACTAAAACTCTTAACTTATTTTTTTGAGGGTGTGGGAAAACTTTTAGGGAACAACAAAATTAGATAGTGTGAAATTTCTTATTAAAAACAACTCACACCCTCAAAAAAAACATTAAAAAGTCTTTGGAAAGAGAGTCTGAGAGGAAAAACTTTCTTCAGAAAGGTTTCCTCTCAGGAGAGAAGGCTATACCATATTGTAATGGCTGATTATATCAAGGAGGTCAGGCGAGTGTACAGAGAAAAGATAAGAGAATATTTTGATGAGCACATAGATGATGTAATTGCGAGCATGCGTGAGATAATGCGTATTGACAGCAGTTTTCAGCAGCCGTGCGACGGAATGCCTTATGGCAAGGGCTCTGCTGCGGCGTTAAAATGGGGCAGTGATTTTGGCGAGCGTTTAGGAATGTCAGTCAAAAACTTTGACAACCATGCGATAAGCATGGATTTCAAGGACGGCGACCCGACTCTTGGGATACTTTGTCACCTTGACGTGGTACCTGGCTGTGACGGCTGGCACTATCCGATTTTTGACTGCACGGTTGACGGCGAGAACATCTACGGGCGTGGTGCGATTGACGATAAAGGTCCGTCGGTAGCGGTGCTGTATGCCATAAAGTGCATAAAAGAGCTGGAAATTCCCATAAAGGACAACTTCCGTGTCGTTTTTGGCGGCAACGAGGAAGGTGGCTGTGAGGACATCGCCTACTATGAAACGCAGGAGAAATTTCCACCGATGGTTTTCACGCCTGACGGTACTTTCCCTGTGCTAAACTGCGAAAAAGGCATGTTGCACCTTACCTTTTCGGGCGTTGGGTCAATGCAGGGCGGTGGCGTTGAGGTCGAAAGTCTTACTGGTGGCACGGTTATAAACGCAATCTGTGACAAGGTTGAGCTTAAGATAAAAGGGCAGAGTAAAGAGCAGATTTTAGCCGTGTTCAAAGAGCTTGATGCCGGTTGTGAGATTGAGATTTCAGGCGTTGATACTTTGGATGTTACGATAATTGGGCGGTCTGCTCACGGGTCACGGCCTGAAAACGGGCTTAATGCGATAACGGCTACGCTCAAGCTTTTGGCAAGGCTTGGTATTGATAAAGCGGCAGCATTTGAGAAGCTGTTTCCGCACGGTGAATTTAACGGAAAGAGTGCAGGACTGGGCTTTTCTGATGAGGTGTCAGGCGAGATGAGCTGTGCTTTGACGATGCTCTCGTTTGACGGCGAAACGACAAAAGGCGGAATTGACATTCGATTCCCGATTGACAAAACGCTTAGTGAGATAACGGGCATTATAACTGACGCTTTGGGTTCGGTTGGAATGACGGTTGACACAGCTGACGGAATGGAGCCACATTATGTTTCGAAAGACAGCCCGCTTGTGAGAAAGCTTCTTGAAGTTTACAAGGAAGTTGTGGGACAAGAGGGCGAATGTATTGCTGAAGGCGGTGTAACTTATGTTCACAATATTGATGGCGGAGTTGCGTTTGGTGCAGAATTTCCTGATGAAGAAAACAATATGCACGGAGCTGATGAGCATATATCAATTCAGACATTGAAATATAATTTGAATTTATATACAAATGCGATTATTAAAATATGTGGAGGTTAAAAAATGAAAACGTTTAAAAAGCCTGTAACAAAAAAACAGGCAGAAGAAAGGCTTGATTTTCCGATTGAGAAAATGTGGAGCTTGCTTGGACTATTACTGCCTGCAATAATGGTAATGGTCGTTGTGCTGGTTGCATATTATGCAGGATCGCTTTATCCTTTCGGGGAAAATTCAGTGTCGTGGTGCGATATGAGTCAGCAACAGCTACCGCTGATGATTGACTTTAAGGACATACTTGATGGCAAGAGCAGTATGTTTTTAAACTTTGAAAATGCTGGCGGAATGAGCTTCTGGGGTGTATTTTTCTTCTTCCTTGCAAGCCCGTTTACTTTCCTTGTGAAGTTTGTTGATAAGGAAAATGTCATACTTTTTGCAAACGTTCTTGTTATGCTGAAAATGATGACATCGGCGTTTACAGCAATGGTTTATTTCAGAAAATGCCACAAGCAGCTGGACACAACAATTGCAATTGTATTAAGCTTTATGTACGGTGTTTGCGGATATGGCATGGTTTTCTTCCAGAACATTATCTGGCTTGACATGATGGCACTTTTGCCACTTTTGCTGATGTCGCTTAATATGCTGGTCAAGGAGAAAAAGGTGCTGCCTTACACCATTGTTCTTGCGGCTGCAATTATTGTAAACTACTACATCAGCTACATGATGATTGTGTTTATCCTGCTGTTTATGGGTGCATACGTTCTGATGCACAACAAAAGCGAGCTGAAAGAAAACTGCGTTTTGTTCCTTGGCGGTTCATTGGCAGGTGGACTTATATCGGCTGTGGTATGGTTGCCGAGCTTTATTCAGTACCTTTCATCAGCACGAACAGAGTCGATACTTGAAAAGATTGCAGGATCAAAGTTTATTGCTGATTACTACACAATCTATCCTGTTTTGTTCTGCACGGCGTTTGTTGCGGTTGTTGTGCTTTTAAACGTATTCAGCGGCGGAAAGAGAAGCAGGGACACAAGAATGTATCTGTATCTTTTGGTTTTAACGCTGATTCCGATGGTTGTTGAGCCGATTAACAAGATGTGGCACACAGGAAGCTATATGTCGTTCCCTGTAAGATACGGTTTTATAACTATATTCATAGGAATTGTCTGCTGTGCGATATTCCTAAGCGAAAAGCATGAATTCAAAGGCACAAAGCACATGATAATTTCAACCTCGATATCCGTTGTGGTTGTATATATTTATTATCTTTTCATAGGCAAGTTTGGAGAGGATAATTTTGAATCCCTGACTGCATACTCGAGGACATTATGGGGCGACGAAGCGTCCTACATCGGCTTGCTTGAGGCGTTTATTGTATCGGAAGTTTGCTATGCGGTTATTTATCTTTTCTACAAAAAAGGCTACATGATAAAATATGTATTTGTAGCACTGGTTTGCGTTGTTGCATTTATGGAAACGCATTTTAACACGGACGTTTACCTCACATCGCCTGCAAAAATCAGGCCAAGTGAAGTTAATTCACAGCAGGTTGCACTTGAGCTTGCGGACAAGATAGAGGACGACAGCTTCTACCGTGTAAAGACCTCCTCAAAGCTGTTTCACTACAACCTTGTCGGAAGTCTTGGCTATCCGTCACTTAGCCATTACACTTCGCTTACTGACCAGAATTATATGTTCACGATGAAGCGACTTGGCTACACATCAGTCTGGATGGAGATGGGCTCATGCGGAGGAACGTCACTGACAGATGCATTGCTTTGTGCAAACTATGAGATTACAAACACGCCTGACACGAGAGAAACGGTTTATCAGGGTGAAAACTACTTCATTCAGAAGACTGACCGAAATACTGGTCTTGGACTTATAACATCACAGGACCTGAGTGGTTGCGAGGAGATTCCTGAAAATCTCCAGCGTGCTGAGGTTCAGAAGTATCTTTACAAGAACTTGTTTGGCAAGACGGACGCTATCACGAAATATGACAGCACCTACAGTGACATTAACTACACGTCTGGTGACAGATACAACTTCAACAACGGCACAACTATAACATATGACATTTATGTTGACGGACATCAGAGGCTATATTTTGACTGCTTTGATGAGCTGACAAATCACTTAAGTGAGCCTATTTATGAAACTTTTGATGTAAGGATAAATGACAGACTGATTTCTGATAATTATCCATACGACAAGAACAACGGCGTGCTTTATCTTGGTGATTACGCTGACCAGAATGTAACGATCAAGCTGATTTCAAAAAAGGCGATTTCATGCAAGTCGTTCGGTGTTTTCGGCATAAATGAGGATGCATTGAACGCAACATTAAACGACACGGCTTATGTAAACTTTACTCGTGACAAGGGTACTCTGACAGGCAGCTGTGATGCAAACGACGGCGAAACCTGTTTCCTGAGCGTGCCATACAATGACGGCTTTACAATCAAGGTTAACGGCGAGTCGGTTGATTACCAGAAGGTATTCTCATCGTTTATCGCATTCCCGTTACAAAAAGGTGCTAACGATATTGTTGTGACATTCACGCCTGTAGGATTTATACCTGGGCTTATTCTGACAATCTTAGGCGTTGGCTTGGTAGTTGCGTATGTTCTATATCGCAGGAAGATTGTTATACCAGGCATCGTCAAGACAGTGTCGCTCGGTGTTGTAATAGCAGCGTTCGCAGCAACAGTATTCGCTATATACATCTTCCCGCTTTTAGCGAACATTTTGTCAGACTAACTATACCGTTACAGTAATATAGAGGGTAATTTACTGAGAGAAAACCTTTCTGAAGAAAGGGCTTCTTTCAATAAAACACTCTTTATATTATTGCAAAGGCAGAGATAGTATAACAAAAAAGCCCCATTCAGGTTAACTGAATGGGGTTAAATATTGTGGTTAATAGTACATAACTACCGGAGTGTCGTATGGGACATTGTCATAGATGAATTTTGCACTCTCGAGTGTCATATTGATACAGCCGTGTGAGCCGTTATATTTATAGATATCGCCGCCGACTGCATAGCCACGCCACTGTGAGTCGTGAAGTCCGATTCCGCAGAGTGAAACGTTATTCCAATATGAGCAGGTTACGTCCCAGCGGTCGCCTTCTGAGTTGCTCGATTTCATACGGTAGTTGGTCTGCTTATCCCAGAGTTTATAAACGCCTGGCAGTGTAGTTCTTACGGCAGATGTTGTCTGACCCGAAACGATTCCGCACTCCCAACGCTTTTTGCCATTTTCATAATACCAGAGTGTCTGGTTTGAGAGGTCGATTTCGATATAGGTATTGCCGATATCGTCATTCGCTGAACGAGCTTCCTTTCTGCCTGTGAAGGTGAAGTTGCCGTCCGAGAAGTAAATCGGCTCGACCTTTGTTGTCTTTCCTGCTTCAATCAGCTTTACAAGTTGGTCGCAGGTTTCGTCCTGATAAATCCACCAGCCATACTTAGCGTCAGAGCTTGTAGGAATTGTGATATTACCCTGGAGAGTTGCCTTAAACTTTCTCTCGGTGTTGTATGTATCATACTTCTTTGCGAGATATTCAACATAAGCCATAGCTTTGTCACGGTCTGCAGTAACCTTGCCCTGCTTATTTATTGTGACCATATCCATGAGCTTTTTGCCTGTCAGCACTTCTGTTGTATAGTTAAAGTCATAGACGATTTTAACGTTGAACATTTTCTCGAGCTGTGCAAGAGTAGGCTTTAGGTCGTCCGCTGTGATTTTAGGGTGGCTATAGCAGCCTGAATCTTCGGCTTTAACCTGGAAGTTGCCATTATTAAGCTGGTCGATAACATACTTTGTGAGTTTGTTGATATCAAGCTCATCGCCCTGTACAGCGTCCTTGATAACGTACTTGTTATTCTCAAAGACGATTTCGGCATCCTTATTTTTAGTCTTTCCGAAGTCGGTGACCTTGAGTACTGAAACGACCTTATCTGGATCGTATGTTACGTCCGACTTGAAGGTATATCGCTTTTCACCGAACAGGCCTTTATACCAAGGCTTTTTGCTCACGGTTTTATAAATCTTCTCGACCTTTTCTGCGGTATCGTTTTTAAAGCCAAGCTTTTCAACTGGAATTTCAACCTTTTCACCGTTGTGTTTTGTAATAGTCAGGTAGGTTGGAATGTTGACCGTTTCAAAAATTGAGCAGGTTTCCTTTAGTGTCTGACCGCTGACGTTAACATCGTTTATATAAGTGTTTGGTATAAATCTGTTTTTATACTTTGCATTACCCAACACAAAAGCTGTAGCTACTGAAGCTATAAGCAACACCAATATACATATAATCAAAACAAGTGGTAAAACGTGCTTGTTTTTCTTTTTGTTTGTGCTTTGCTGTTTGGTTTTAGTTGCCATTAAAAAGCGTCCTTTCTACAATTATTACATGTCACCTTAAATTATAGCATATTAGTATGCTTATTTCAATAGCATTTTCACCTTAGAAATAAATTTATTTATAATGAATAAAAGCACAGCAAAAGCTGTGCTTTTATTGGGTTATTTTACACATTCCATCATAGCATCTATCAGTTCCTGATTACGCCATTTTGCAGGAGTGTCTCTGTTCATAAGACCGAATGTTTCTCCGTGTCCGACAACAAACGAACCGTTATCCCAGACAACAACAGGGATTCCAAGCTCTTTTGTTGCGTTGATGAAGTATTGCATACAAGCAATTCTGTCTGGCGTGTTGTTCTTGTCCATACAGCCACATTCTGTTATGATAACTGGAACGTCAACTGATGTGAAGATGGTTTCAAGATTCATCATAAGAGTGTCAATTGGAATGGAATCCTTTTCAGGATCAAACTTGTCTGTTCCCGGACTTGCAAGAGCAAAGTCATAAGGCAGATAAGCATGAACGGAAACTATAATATGGTCATCGTCTTTTGGAAGGTTGATAGCCTGAAGGGCTGAGCCTTGTGCTGATGCACAGTAGCCTGTTATCAGCAAAGCACGCTTATCGTTGTTTCCGCCAGACTTTCTTACAGTTTCATAGAAAGCCTTTTCATACTCGTTTATGATATTCTGTGCTTCTCTGCTACCAGCGGTCCACTCCATTGATGTATCACGAAGTCTTGGCTCGTTAAGTCCCTCAAAGAGACGATGCTCGTCATAGCCCTTGAATTCTTCTGCAATCTGTTTCCAGAGAGCTTTGAGCTGTTTTATGTCATCTTCTTTGTTTTCTTCTGTTGGATAGTACCAGTCCTCGTGGTGAGTGTTGAGGATTATATACAGTCCCTGCTTGATACCATAATCGACAACTTCTTTTACTCGCTTCATCCATGCAGGATCAACCTTGTAGTTCTCGTCCATGTGTTTGCTCCATGAAACAGGGACTCTTACAACGTTGAAGCCTGTGTCTTTGAGGAGAGTAAACATGTCTTCACGAGTTGTCGGGTTGCCCCATGAAACTTCGGCAGCAAGTCCTTCGGCAGCATCTGCATCAAGTGTGTTACCCAAGTTCCAGCCGATTTTCATCTCTGATACAAGTTCTTTTGCGGTTATGTCACGCATTTTCTCGATTTTTACATCATCCTTATCTCCATCTTTTGATGATGAAGAACAGCCTGTTACACAGCATATTCCCATAACCAGACAGGACAGCAAAGCGATACTCTTTTTAATAATCATAAGAATTCTCCTTAGACAGAGTGTTTGTATATCTTATTCCTTTTTAGCTTCTGTTTTTCCGTTTACAACGTCCATGATAGCTTCAATAAGCTCAGGCTCTCTCCATGACGGAGGATTATCTCTGTTCATAAGGCCAAAGTGTTCAACGTTGTTTCCGAGAAAGCTTCCGTTATCCCAGAGTACACATGGAATTCCTGCTTCCTTAGCACAAGTGAAGAGGTACTGCATACACTCGATACGCTCGTCAACGTTATAGCCACCGTCCTCAGTCATTTTTGCCAAAGCACCACATTCTGTGATGATAACAGGGATATCAATGCTTGTGAACAATGATTCAAGGTTCATAAACAAGCTATTGAATATTGGGTTGTCTGAATCAGGGTTATACTCTGTTGTGCCGTTTTCGTTGTTGGCGAAGTCAAATGGCAGATATTCGTGTACAGAAACGATGATCTTGTTGTCGTCCTTTGGAATCTCGATTGCCTGAAGTGCTGAAGCTACGTTTGATGCACAATAGCCTGTGAGAAGGAGGTGACGTTTAGGGTTGTTTCCGCCTGATTTTCTTACAGTATCATAGAATACCTTTTCGTATTCATTGATGATTTCTCTTGCAGCAGGTGTACCAGCTGTCCATTCAAGGCTTGTGTCACGAAGTCTTGGCTCGTTAAGACCTTCAAAGATAAGATGTTCGTCATAGCCCTTGAATTCTTCTGCAATCTGTTCCCAGAGTGCTTTGAGCTGCTTTTTATCGTCTTCTTTGTTTTCTTCTGTTGGATAGTACCAGTCCTCGTGGTGAGTATCGAGAATTACGAACATACCCTGGTCGATACCATAGTCAACAACTTCTCTTACTCTCTTCATCCACTTTGCATCAACCTTATAGTTTTCGTCCATGTGCTTATTCCATGATACCGGAACTCTGACTAAGTTGAAGCCCTGTTCTTTAACAAATGTAAACATCTCTTTACGAGTTGTCGGGTTACCCCATGAAACTTCGGCAGCAAGACCGTCTTTTGCATCAGCATCGAGTGTATTACCCAAGTTCCAGCCGATTTTTATCTCTGAAACAAGCTCTTTTGCTGAGATGTCACGGATTTTCTTGATTTTCTCATCTTTGCCGTCTGAGCCGTCACAAGCTGTTAAACAGCCAAGGCACATAACTGCAGAAAGAGTCAAAGCGACAATTCTTTTTAGTGTCATTTTCATTCTCCTTTTCCTAATCAGGAATTATCAGTCCTGAAAGTGTGTTGTTTTTTATTGCTTTAATGTAATCAAATATATCTTCAAACGGCGTTTCTGATAAAACTCCGCTTAAGCGAGAAGAAGTGAGGTGGTGATTATCACTACCGGCAGTTTGTGGCAGATTATATTGCTTTGCATACCACAATGCACGCTCGTCAAACGCTCTGTCATAGTTGCCGGCGTTATATACCTCAACACCGTCCACCCAGTCAGGCAAAAGCTTGATTTCCTGTATGTAATCCGCTTCTCTGAAAGGGTGCGCATGGATTATAATTCCGCCTGCATCATGCACACGGTTTATGTAATCATAAGCACTTATATCCAAAAGGTCGGGATTCTGATAAAGCCAGTCAGGAGTTATGCCGTAAGTCAGAAGATCTGCTCCCCAATAGGAATACTCGATTCCGAAAAAGACCTTAAGTCCTATTTTTTCTCCTTCGTTTCTGGCGTTTTCATAGCCCAGACAATACTGTCTTACACGGTCGTTCCAGTCGGTAAAGTGCCTGACTGCACTGTTGCCGTTGAAAAAATGGTCGGTAACCATTATTCCGTCATAGCCGTCATTTTTATATCTTTGTGCCTGGTCCTTGCCAAAGGCTGTTGCACAGCCGCTTGCCTCAGCAGTGTGAAGATGTGTTTCATACTTAAACATTACTCAACACCTCTGCTTATGACTTCAAGGCACATTCTGCCGTTGTGATAAGGGCATTTCCAAGGTCCGACTATTTCCTTGTTTTCAAAAGGCTTTCCGTCAAAGCCGACTTCATTGTACCATTCAGAGCCAGCTCGCTTATCAATTACATACTCTTTGACATAGTCCCAGATTTCTTTTGCAGCGTCAAGGAATTTTTTGTCGCCGCATTTCTGATAAGTATTTATAAAGCCGACGATTGTTTCAGCCTGAACCCACCAGACACGCTTTTTCTCGATATAATCCTTATCACGTTCGGTGTTTAACGCACCGTTTTCATAAGCAAGATTATAGATATTTTCACTAATCTTAAGGTTCATGCCCTTGAAATCATCAATCAACGTTTTGTCGCCGAGAGTTTCACAGGCAAGGTCCATAAGCCATGTTGCTTCAATATCATGACCATATGAATGAATATCGCCGATAACCTGAAGCTTTGTATCAAAGAAGACTTTCAGTGTATTGGTGTCAGGGTCAAAAACCTTGTCTTTCATCTGTGACAGCAGAAAACGCAGTCGGGATTCAACTCTCTCGTTTTTGCCAGCCTTATAAAGCTCAGTATATGCTTCGATAAGATGCAAGATTGCATTCATTGTCTTGTCTGCCATAAGTCCGTTTTCGGACAATGCGTCGTTATCGACAAGCTCCCAGTCCTTTGAAAACGCTTCTCTGTAGCCATATTCATCAAGCGTATTGCTCTCGATATCATCAAAAAGCTTATAGGACAAATCGAGTGCAAACTTTTCCCCGCTTGCATTATAATAGGCACTCAGAGCATAAATTGCAAAAGCAATATTATATGTATGCTTCATGGTGTCGGTCGGGATACCCTTATAATCGAGCATCCAGTAGACACCGCCTTTGTCATAATCAATGCAGTTGTTTTTTATAAACTCAAAGGCATGGTCTGCAAGCTCAAGGCATTTTTTATCTTTTAAAACCGTATAGCATTTTGAGAAAAACCAGAGTATACGGGAATGGAGTATAACGCCTTTTTCAGCCTTTTTATCAAGCTTCAGATCATAGCCCATATAGCCATAAAAGCCACCGAATTCATCATCTTTAAGGCTTGCCCAAAAAGGAATTATGTGCTCTGTCAGCTCGTTTTTTATTTCATTTATAAACATTCAATGCCTCCCTTTCGGACAATTATTCTGTGATTTTTCTTGCTTCGATATAAAAACGCTTGTCCCCAGCGTGTCCCATTGAGAAGGTTTTTCTCGGTAGGGCACCGTCACAGATAACTGTCGGGAAAAGCTCTTCTTTTGCCATGTCGGGCAGGATAAAGCCTACAGCATCGCTGCTCTTTGACAGCTTTTTAACCACGTCAATACCGTGTATGTAATCAACTTTGCCGCCTGCTTCTGCGAGATATTTATCAAGATAGTTCTGGAGCGAACCGACAGTCAGCTTTGATGATGGCTTGTGAATGTACATATCCAAAAGCTCGCCGTCTTTTACTATCTGGATTTTCTGGTCGGATTTTTCTTCACTAAGTTCAAGTTCAGCATACAATCCGTCAAGCAGTTTTTCTCTGTCAATGTCTGTTACAATTCGGTGAATTGCTTCAAACTCCAGTGCTGGTGAGTGAAGATTAACGATTTCAACCAATGCGTATCTTGCAGGGTGGTCTGACAAATCCTTATCAGGATTAGCTTTTTTAAGCTGTTCGTAAAACTCTTTTGCTGTTGCAAGAGAATGGTTTCCGTCACCCATTGCAAAAACTAAAGGTGAGCTTTCATTTAACCCGTATTTACGGTTGAATTCATCAAGGTCAGCAAGCTTGTCAAGTGCCGAGAGAACCTGCTTTTGCATATCGGCATTAAGGGTATATCCCTTTATTGAACCACCGTTTTTCATAAGGTTGAATGAGTAAACCTCCTGCATTTCAGCCTTTTTTGCCTCAAGCGGTTCAACAACACTTTTTTCTCTGTCGTCAATTAGAATCATAATGTGTGGCAGCTCGATATCTGCACCGTTTCTGACTTTCATTCGTGGCGGAATTCGCTCAACAACGGTAGCTTCGGTTGCACGGACCGGAGTTTTTGAGCCTTTTTCATAGCTGTAGTCCTCCAAATCGAGCTTTCCGACAATTCCTGCACGCATTTTTCCGTCAGACTGGATTCTTTCGATATAAACAAGTGTGTCTTTATACTCTTTAAACGTATTGCTGTTAAGATATTCTTTCATATTGTCGTGGATTTTGTCAATTCGTTCGTCCACGTCAGCTTCCTCAAGATAGACCTCAGGCAAAATGAGATTAAACGCTGATTTGCTGCCTTGTGTCAGCTTTTCAACGTCCTCCCAGTACTCAGGCTCTGAGGTGTACTGGTCACAGGCAATAACTGCCCATTTTTCCATATCGGTATTCTCAGGAAGAAGAATATCTGCACTTTTAAACGCTGTAGCCATAAATTTACCTCCTTAAAATATTGTCAAACTGGTTTTATGCACCACAGCATTTTTTATATTTCTTGCCGCTTCCGCATGGACATGGTTCGTTAGGTCCGATTTTCTTTGATTTTCTTGTGATGCTCTTGCTGCTACCTGCGTCAGGCTTCAGCACCTGTTCACGCTTTGGAGCAGTCTCATTTTTCTGCACCTTGATAGTGAAGAGCATTCTTACAGTATCCTCACGGATAGAAGCAATCATAGCGTCGAACATATCGAAGCCTTCCATACGGTATTCAACAACAGGGTTGTGCTGACCGTATGAACGAAGTCCGATACCTTTCTTAAGCTCGTCCATGTCGTCAATGTGAGCCATCCATTTTGTATCAACAACTTTAAGCAGAACAACTCGCTCGATTTCACGCAACAGTTCTTTTCCGAGGTCGTCCTCACGCTTCTGGTAGATAACAGTTGCTCTTTCATTGAGCATATCCTTGATTTCCTGCTTTGAAACCTCATCAAGCTCCTGTGCAGTGAACTTGAAGTCGTCCTCCACAGTGATGATACCTGCAAGATAGTCCTTAAGTCCCTCGAGGTTCCAGTCGTCATGAATCTCATCATCAAAGAGATATTCGTCAACGCTGTTATCTATAAAGTCCTTAATCATTGATGTGATATAGTCGTGAATATCCTCGCCATTAAGAACTTTCTGACGCTGGCCATAGATAATCTCACGCTGTGTATTCATTACATCGTCGTAGTTGAGGACATTCTTTCTTATGTTGAAGTTTCTGCCTTCAAGCTTCTTCTGTGATGATTCGATAACGCTTGTAAGCATCTTTGACTCGATTGGTGTGTTCTCGTCAACCTTAAGCGTTTCCATCATTCGTGTAATTCTGTCGCCGCCGAAAATTCTCATAAGGTCATCTTCAAGTGATAAGAAGAACTTACTTTCACCAGGGTCGCCCTGACGGCCTGAACGTCCTCTGAGCTGGTTGTCGATACGTCTTGCTTCGTGGCGTTCTGTACCGATAATGAAAAGTCCGCCTGCATTGACAACGTCCTTAGCTTTTTCCTTTACTTCTTCGGAATATTTAGCATAAAGGTCCTTGTATACATTTCTTGCTTCGAGAATTGTTTCGTCATCAGTTTCAGCAAAGCCTGTTGCTTCAACGATTATTTCCTCTGGAATCTCCATCTTTCTGAGCTGTGCGGTTGCAAGGTATTCTGCGTTACCGCCGAGCATGATGTCGGTACCACGTCCGGCCATGTTTGTAGCGATTGTGATTGCACCGAATTTACCTGCCTGTGCAACAATCTGTGCTTCTTTTTCATGGTATTTAGCGTTCAGCACTTCATGCTTGATGCCCTTGTTTTTAAGGAGTCTTGAAAGATGTTCTGATTTTTCAATTGATACTGTACCAACCAGAACAGGCTGTCCTTTTTCGTGACACGCAACAATCTGGTCAATAACGGCATTAAATTTACCGTTTTCTGTTTTATAAACAACATCAGGGTGGTCGATTCTGATAACAGGCATATTTGTTGGAATCTCGATTACGTCGAGCTTATAGATCTCTCTGAATTCGTCCTCTTCGGTAAGCGCTGTACCTGTCATACCTGAAAGTTTGCTGTAGATTCTGAAGTAGTTCTGGAAAGTGATTGTCGCAATAGTCTTTGACTCACGCTCAATCTTAACGCCTTCCTTAGCTTCGATAGCCTGGTGGAGTCCGTCATTGAAACGTCTTCCTATCATTGTACGGCCTGTGAATTCATCTACGATAAGAACTTCGCCGTCCTTTACAACATAGTGAATATCACGAATCATTGTACCGTTTGCTTTGATAGCCTGGTTTATGTGGTGGAGCAAAGTCATGTTCTCTGCGTCCATGAGGTTTTCAACGTTGAAAGCTTTTTCTGCCTTTTTAACACCTGCTTTTGTAAGTGTTGCAGTTCTTGCTTTTTCGTCAATGATATAGTCACCGTCAAGCTGGTCGTTATCTGCCTTGTCGTCAAGCTCAACAACGGTTATCGGCTTTAAGGATTTTGCAAACTGGTCGGCTACCTTATAAAGATCGGTAGATTTATCGCCAGGACCAGATATGATGAGAGGCGTTCTTGCTTCATCAATGAGGATTGAGTCGACCTCATCGACAATTGCAAAGGTATGTTCTCTCTGAACCTTGTCCTTTTTATAGATAACCATGTTGTCACGAAGATAGTCAAAACCAAATTCGTTGTTTGTACCATAAGTAATATCAGCGTTGTATGCTTCACGCTTTTCGTCCTTTGTCATACCTGCAAGGATAACACCGATGCTCTGTCCCAAAAATCTGAATACCTTACCCATTTCTTCAGACTGGAATTTTGCGAGGTAGTCGTTAACTGTTACAACGTGTACGCCTTTTCCGTTAAGAGAATTTGCATAAGCTGCAAGGCAGGCAACGAGAGTTTTACCTTCACCTGTTTTCATTTCGGCGATTCTGCCCTGGTGAAGAACAATCGCACCGATAATCTGTACAGGATATGGCTTTTTGCCAAGCACACGGAAAGCTGCTTCACGGCATACTGCCAATGCATCAGGAAGGATATCATCAAGTGATGTCATTCCGTCGCTAAGTCTGTCTTTGAGAATACCTGTCTGTGCTCTCAGCTCTTTATCAGACATTGCCTGATATTTAGATTCAAGCTCTAAAACAGCGTCTTTGATTGGCTCAATTCTTTTTAGTTCTTTTTTTGAATAGTTACCAAAGAGTTTATCCATTAAACCCATTGCTCATTCCACCTTTATTTCAATTGATAATTTATACTTTACTAACGTCCATAAGGACATAAAGATACATTATCTATTATACACTCTCAAGCATGATATGTCAATAGTAAAAAAGGCTCTGAAATACAATAAAAAAGGGATTTGAGCCACAAATAAGGCTGAAAAGTTTGACACTCAGAATCATGCTTAAAACATGGCAAAAAAATAAAGCCGTATTCATAAACTGAACACGGCTTAGCAAGTTTTGAATTAGTTTGCAGCTTCGATATATTTAACAATATCGCCAACTGTTTTTATGTTTTCAACCTCTTCGTCAGGAATCTCAACATCAAACTCTTCTTCGATAGACATTACCAGGTCAACAACGTCGAGAGAATCGGCATCAAGGTCATCAACGATTGAAGCATCCATAGTTACATCAGCCTCATCAGCATCGAGCTGGTCAACAATAATATCACGTACTTTTTCAAATACCATATCAAGTACCCTCCAATCCAATTTATTTGAGTTTTAAAATATGAACATGACAGCAAATCTGCCATCATTAGTCACCAGAATTATCAGCTTCCTGAAATTCACCGATTATTCTAAATTTATTATAACGTTGATTTATTAATTCGTCAAGGCTTTTTTTCAATTTTCTTTGCAAAGCTTCATAAATATAGTCTGATATGTTTTCAGCAGTCTGCTCGGGATCAGTATGAGCACCGCCAAAAGCCTCAGGAATAATGTGGTCACAGACCTTAAGCCTTACTAAATCCTCAGCTGTTATTTTCATTATATCGCAGGCTTCACGCTCTCTTGAAGCGTCTTTCCAGAGAATTGATGCAAAACCGCTTGGTGATATAACAGAATAAATCGAATTTTCAAGCATTGCAAGCTCGTCACAAACGCCCATTGCCAAAGCACCACCGCTTCCGCCTTCGCCGAGAACAATGCTTATTACAGGGACTTTAAGTGTCATAAAGTCCATAATGCTTTTTGCAATAGCTTCACCCTGACCTCTTTTTTCTGCTTCAACGCCCGGATATGCACCTGATGTGTCGATAAAGCAGATTACAGGGCGGTGGAATTTTTCCGCCTGCTTTGCAAGCCTTACAGCCTTACGGTAGCCCTCTGGGTGCGGCATACCGAAATTGCATTTTTTATTCTCATCAAGATTTCTGCCCTTGACCTGTGCGATAACAGTCACAGGCATACCACGAAAATAACAGACACCGCCCATGATTGCACCGTCATCGCCAAAATAGCGGTCGCCGTGCATCTCAAAAAAGTCATCAAAAATAAGCGGTATATAGTCATTTACAGTAGGTCGGTTTTTGTTGCGGATTATGTCAAGTCGTTCGCAAGCAGTGAGTTTATTCATTTAATCCGCCTCCTTGCTTGTGGAGCTTTAAAAGATGAGCAATTGTTCTTCTCATTTTCTTTCGCTCAACTATCATGTCAACAAAGCCTGCTTCCACCATGAATTCTGCCGACTGGAAGTCGTCAGGCAAACGCTGCTTTATTGTACCCTCGATAACACGACGGCCTGCAAATCCGATAAGCACCTTTGGCTCGGCGATTATTATGTCGCCAAGTGATGCAAATGATGCAGTAACACCACCTGTTGTAGGGTCGGTCATAACTGTTATATAAAGAAGTCCTGCTTCGTTGTGTCTTGCAACGGCACCGCTTGTCTTAGCCATCTGCATAAGCGAAACTATACCCTCCTGCATTCTTGCACCGCCTGATGCAGTAAATGCAACGACAGGGAGCTTATTTTCTGTTGCATACTCAAAAGCACGGGTAATTTTTTCGCCGACAACGCTTCCCATTGAAGCCATCATGAAGTTTGAATCCATGACGATAAGAACAATCTTTTCGCCTCTGATAGTAGCCGTACCCGTTACAACAGCATCTTTAAGCCCTGTTTTTTCACGCAGCTGCTTTTGCTTTTCTTCATAGTCAGGGAAGTCGATAGGGTTTTTTGAAACCATATCAGCGTCAAATTCATCAAGACTGCCCTTGTCAACGGTAATGTCAATACGCTCCTTTGCTGTGAGTCGTGAATGATAGTTACAGTTAGGGCAGACCTTGCCGTTTTTCTGAAAATCATCTGAGAATGTGACGTTTGCACATCTCGGACACTTAAACAGCAAGCCCTTTGGAATATCAGTTTTTCTTTTTCTTTCTTCGTTAGTCTGGTCGCCATTGAATCTTGTTTTTACTACTGAAAACAAATCTTCAAGCATGATTCAGACCTCCTTAAATAATATCTGTACGGTTAAGAAAACCGTTGTCATAGTTTCCGCCCAAAAATTCATCTGTGCGGATAAGCTTCAGCTGGAAATCAATATTGGTTGAAACGCCGTCAACGATAAACTCAGCCAGAGCCCATTTCATCTTTGCAATAGCATCTTCACGAGTGTCCGCAAAGGTGATAAGCTTTCCTATCATCGAGTCGTAATAAGGTGTTATCTCATAGCCCTGATAAACAGCCGTATCAACACGGATACCCATGCCACCCGGGATATGCAGAGAATTAATAACGCCTGGTGATGGTCTGAAGCCAAATGTCGGGTCCTCAGCGTTTATTCTGCATTCTATTGCATGACCTCTTAGTTTTACATCTTCCTGTTTGATGCCCAGTTTTTTGCCACCGGCAATCAAAAGCTGCTGCTTTACAAGGTCAATTCCTGTGACCTCTTCTGTTATAGGATGCTCAACCTGTATTCTTGTGTTCATTTCCATGAAATAGAAGTTGCCCTTTTTGTCAACAAGAAATTCAACAGTTCCAGCGTTTCTGTACCCGCACACCTTTGCAGCAGTGCAGGCAGCTTTGCCCATTTTTTCTCTTAGTTCCTGCGTCATGAATGATGCTGGTGACGGTGATTCCTCAAGCACTTTCTGGTTACGTCTTTGCATTGAGCAATCTCTTTCGCCAAGAGAAATAACGTTGCCGAAATTATCAGCAAGAATCTGGATTTCAATATGCTTTGGGTTTTCTATATACTTTTCCATGTATATTTCATCATTGTTAAAGCAGGCAAGAGCTTCTTGCTTTGCAGCAGTCATCATTGGCTCAAGATCTGCATCAGTTTTTACAA
>JAFTAX010000063.1 GCA_017458445.1 Ruminococcus sp.
ATATCTTTCTACACATTTAAAACCAATTTAGTTACAGAAACAGCCGTTTGCCGTTCTCCTGTTATCTAAACTATATCATATATGATGTAATTTGTCAAGGACGCTTATGCGTCTTTTTTTAGCTTACACCCACGGCTTCCTTAGCCAATTTATCGGCCATATCGTTATACTTGTCACCGCTATGACCCTTGACCTTCATAAAATTAACCTTAACACTCTTTGCGGCTTCGTCATAAAACCGCTTATAGTTAATCGTGCCGTCCTTATTGGTTTTCCATTCACCGCTGCACCATTTTTCTATGCCCTCGTAATCGTAATACAAATCAATTTCTTCTATATTATTGTCAAGGCAATACCGCATCGCCGCCATCGCGCCCTCAATCTCACCGGCGACATTACGCATAAGCGCCATATCGGGGTCGGAAAACGCGCGGCTCATAGTGATTTCCTCGCCGCCCGTAAACAGCACCACACCGCAGCCGTATTCGTGCGTTTCTATATTATAGCTGCCGTCAACATACGCGACGGCCGTTTTCGTTTGGGGAATCTCCTCGTCAAAAAGGCTTATCTGCTGATTAACGCCCAGATACTCCTCCGCGTCGCGCCTTGTGGCAAAGCCCTTAAACTCCGCGCCGCTGTAGCCCGATACCTCCCTTTGACATTCCTCCCACGTTTCAAAAATCCCGATATGATACCCGTTCCTCACCGCATAAAACTTCTTCGCCATAGTTTTTCCTCCTGTCATATCCATTATTATATAAGAAAAAAAACCGAATTCAATAAAAAATCAAAAAAAATTTAAAAAAAGCGGAACTTTTCAAAAAACACATCGTCTAATAAAATGTAAAGCATAACCAAGGTAAAGCAGTGTTGGAAAATATAACCAAAAAACAGGTCATATTTTCGTTTGAATTGTCAATTTACATAAAATTTAAAAAAACGGTTAAAATGGCAAAAAAAAGTTGTTGACATCGAGGTTATGAGAGAGTAAAATATTCAGTGGCAGTTTTCGATAATTGGGTAGAAGCATTGATTGAAAATTGTTACAGCAATATTTTGTTACAGCTCCTTGAAGCAGGTAATTTCAGGGTGTTGCAACAGATTTACAGTTTATTTACAACTGTGAAATAGCATTGACTATACCGCTTTTAAAGTGTTATAATCAGTGCGTAGGAATGTTCTGCCGGCTTAGAAGAGCAAGGCGGCGGACAAAAAGAAGGCTCTTCAAAAGAAAAAAAAGGGAGGATTTGAGAGTATGAACAAGAATCTCAAAAAGGTAATTTCAACAGTAGCTGCTCTTGCACTTTCAGCTTCAGCTGTATCTGCATTTGCCGTTAACTTCCCCGATGTACCTGAGGATGCAAGCTATGCACAGGCAGTGCAGGAGCTTAGCGCTCTTAAGGTTATCAGCGGATTTGATGACGGTACATTCAGACCGGATGAGCTTGTAACAAGAGCACAGATGGCAAAGATGATCGTTGACGCACTTGCTGAGACAGAGCAGGCTGAGGCTTCAAAGGCTGTAACTCAGTTTGCAGACGTTGCACAGGATCACTGGGCAAAGGGCTACATCAACCAGGGTGTTGCAGACACATTCATTTCAGGTTATGGTGACGGCAACTTCGGTCCGGAAGACAACGTTACATATGTACAGGCACAGTCAATGCTCGTACGTGCAATCGGTTATCAGACATACGCAGAGGGCTCAGGCGGCTGGCCGAACGGCTACAAGACATGGGCTGCTTCACAGGGCATCACAACCGGTATCAGCGGCATAGCTGATGATACTCAGCTCACAAGAGCACAGGTTGCTCAGCTCGTTGACAATGCAATGGGCGCTCCGATCTGCGTAATCAAGGATTACGAGACAACAATCGACGGCAGAAGAGTTCCGAACCTCGAGATCAAGGATGACGAGGGTAAGGATTATCAGACACTCTTCACAAAGAAGCACGACGCATACAAGGTATTCGGCCGTGTAACAGACACAAACAAGACCAACTCAAGCATTGCAACCGATCAGGTTTCATTCAAGGTTGAGAAGGCAGACAACTTCGACGATGAGTATTATAAGGGTTCAACAGATGACGCTATCGACATCGACGCTTACTATGGCGATACAAAGGCTCCCGAGATGCTCAGAACCTATGCTGAGGCTCTTATCCAGCAGGATGAAAACGATGAGTGGAACATCCTTTCAATCGTAGCTGCTGCTGCTAACAAGTCAGTAACAGTTGCTGCTGAGGACTTCGACGAGGGTAAGTCAGACAACACTGACAACAAGCTTTACTTCTATCCTGCAGGTACAACAAAGAACTCAACAAAGTATGAGCTCGCTGATGAATTTGCAGTATATGTAAACGGTAAGTCAGTTGACTATGATTATGAAACACTTTGCGACTACATTGAAGCAAATGAGACAGCTTCTGTAACACTTCAGAAGGAAACAAAGAAGGGTTCAACTTCAACAGATTCAAAGTACAACCTCGTTCAGATTTCTTCTTATAAGACAGTTATCGTAAGCGACGTTATAGTTAAGTCAGACCAGATCACAATTAACTTTGATGAGCAGGGTGCTGACATAAAGGGTAACAAGATGGTTGTATACCTTGATGATGATTCATATTCATATGACTTCACATTCGAG
>JAFTAX010000064.1 GCA_017458445.1 Ruminococcus sp.
ACGGACTCAACGTTAAGTCTATTGAACTTTCACAGGACGGCGTACAGCTTTCTTCACAGTATTCAGGCGGAGAAAGCAAGGGCGATGTATCAACTGATTCAACAGCTGGTAGCGAAGATAACAAGCCAGGTTCAACTACAACAACTGGTGGTTCAACAACAGGTTCAACAGGAACAACTGGTTCAACATCAACAGGCAAGTCTGGTTCAACATCAACTGGTAAATCAGGCGGAACAAGCAGCTCAGATTCTACAGCTAACACAGGTGCAACAGCAGGTCTTGCATTGGCAGGTCTTGCACTTGCAGGTGCAGCATTCGTAGTTTCAAAGAAGAAATAATTAGTAATAATTGATAAAAAAGGCACTGCTTTATGCGGTGCCTTTTTTTATATAAATTTCAACAATGCTTTTTGTGAAAAATAGCCAATAATTCTTGTACAAATTGTGCAAATGATATATTGCTAAAATAGAAGATTCGTGGTATACTTTATATGTAAATTTAAAGTTTCATAAGTATATGAAACAAGTATTGGAGGTAATTACATTGAAGAAAATACTTGCAGCAGCTTTGGCACTCATGTTGTCAGTTTCAGTACTCGCATCATGCGGCAGCAAGGATTCAGACTCAAAGGCAAAGGAATCAAAGGCAGCAGCTTCATCTGCAGCTGAAAGCACAGAGGAAAGCAAAGCTGGAGACAGTAAAGAAGAAAGCAAGAACCAAGATGCAAACACACCAGTTGACATCAAGGAAATGCCATCATACTTGGCTAACCAGGAAACAGCTTCAATTAAGTTCACAACAGATATGAACGTTGAAGACATCGTTACACCTCTTGGTGAATATGACAAGAATGATGAATCACATGTAACACTTACAATTGAAGAGCTCGAAGGCGTTCCAATGATCAGAGTACAGACTCTTGACAAGGACAAGGAAGGCAAATATTTGATTCCTAAGCTTCAGTTCCATATGGAAAATCTCTTCAAGGGTAAAGAATCAGAACTTCCAAAGATCTTCACAATCAAGGCTGACGTTATCGCTAAGGCAGTTGGAACATATCACAGTGAAGAAACTGGTGATGATATGATGGTTCCTGGCTGGGCAGGCGGTAGAATGGTTACACAGCCATACGACGGCAGCACAAACACATGGAACGAATTGGTTGACTGGGAGATTCAGGAATGGACAAGCGAATGGGCATATAGCGAATTTATGTGCCGTCCTGGTATCAAGGACGTAGCTAAGTTCCAGGATACAACACAGGGTCAGTTCTTCACAATCATGAAGTGGGGAATTGCTAACCAGGCAGACCTTTACATTGCTAACCTTACATTCCTTGATGAAGACGGCAATGTTCTTGAGTGTAGCTACGGTAAATAATACCAACACTTATTGCAAATTAAATAATGCATAATTAAAGCCTGAGAGCGTTAGTTCTCAGGCTTTTTTTATTTTATCTTAACCGCAACTTCATCACCGATTTCAAGGGCTTTCAGCTTGCCCTTTTTAAATTTTGCAGAAAACTCCATGCCTTTTACTTTGCCCTCCTGAACCACCTTGTCACCATTCTTGTAACACTTCACCTCACCTGATATGCATTTCTCAAGCGATGATGTCACCAGGTCCAGAACGCCAAATTGCGGCAGCTCAGCTTTCGGTGCTGAGTAGTCAAGTCCGCCGAGCCCGACAGTAAAGCTGTCGGAAGCAAGAGTCACCTCCATGCCTTTGATAGTGTCGGGTGCAGTGAATTTTGCCTTCCAGGCGTCCTTGCCACCACGTTGAAGTACGGCTGAATAAGTGACATCACCAGCCACCATGTCCGCATGGCATTTGTAGTCGTGAGCTATTGAAACGGGCTTGCAGGCAGGCTTTTTGCAGGACGAAAAAGCAACAGCAAAGCAAGTCAGAGCAACAAAAATCAAAGCAATTCTCTTTACCACCATAAAAATTCCTCCAAAAAAATACTGCCTTTCAACGCATTTGCGAAGAAAGACAGCAGTTTTAGCGAAGCCTATTCATTTTCCCAGAGCCAAAGCTCATAAGGCAGATTTTCAATAATGTCGCCTGCAAGAATACTGCGAACCGACAGTCCGTTTGACAACTTTTCAGCAGCCGTACCCATAAGGCAGTCGGCTAAAATGCACGCATCAACGGGTGATACACCTTGTGCAGAAAACGAGCCAATAAGCCCTGCGAGCAAGTCGCCCGAGCCACCTTTTGCAAGAGCCGAGTTGCCAAAATCCGTGATAAAAGCATTGCCGTTTGCAGTAGCAGTTATAGTCTGAACGCCTTTTGCATGAACCGTGACGCCGTACTTTTTTGCAAGAGAGCTTGCATAGCCGAGCCTGTCGGATAGTACCTCATCAACCGATACACCGCAAAGCCGTGCCAGCTCAGCAGGGTGTGGGGTAAGAATAATCTCCGCCTGTTTTTCTTCTAATACATCTATATGCTCAGACAGGCAGTTTATTCCGTCAGCGTCTATAATTATCACGCATTTTGCATTTTTTATCACATCAAAAACAACAGCCTTTGTGTCATCAGTAACGCCGAGTCCACAGCCGATTACAATCGCCGAACAGCCATTTGCAAGTGTCTTTAAGTACGGTGTGTTTACAGCGGTGATAAAGCCGTTTTCATCAGCAGTCAAAGGCGTAAAAGTAGATTCAGGCATAAACGGCACAAGTGCCTCAGCAACGCTTTTCGGCGTGCAGAGATTCACTATCCCGACACCACTTTTTAACGCCGACTTTCCACAAATTCCAGCAGCACCCATGTATTTTTCACTGCCGCAAATCAGCATCAGCTTGCCGAAAGTTCCTTTGTGACTGTTGCGACAACGCTTCGGCAAAAGCGGAGTGATTTCTGCTTTTAGTTTATCTTCAATTACTGGCGTGATGCCATCGTCCCAGCCGTCAGGAATGCCGATTGTCCTGACCGTAATTTCACCGCAGAAATCTCTTGCCGGGTGAAATAAAAGCCCAGCCTTCAGGCAGTGAAAAGTAACCGTCTTAACACAATTCAAAGTGCCAGCCGACACCTGACCGTTGTGGCAATTCACACCAGACGGGCAGTCGCAGGCAATCTTATAAGCTAATGACTTTCCGATATATTCAAAACTCTTAAGCAGTGCAGGTGCAATTTCGCCGTGAAAGCCTGTGCCAAAAACGCAGTCGGCGATAATCTCGGCATTATCTATAATATCGTGGAACTCATCAGAGCCACAGTCGATAACCTTAATGTCCGAATCAAGCTTTTTGAATGCAGCCTTTGCAAGCTCGGTCTCAGGTTCACCACACATCAGCACAACAGTTGGTGTAACGCCCGATTTTGAGAGAAAATCTGCTGCCACAAATCCGTCACCGCCGTTGTTTCCACTGCCGACAAGAAAGACAATTTTCCTAAGCATTTTTCCAATAGCAAAGCTTAGAATTTCCCTGCCAAAAGCCTCACCTGCATTATCCATCAGCTCGCTAAGCGTCACGCCGAGCCTGACGGAAGCCTCTTCAGCCTGCTTCATTTGTTTTGGAGTAAGAATCCTGTCCATATTATTCTCCTTTCCTGTATGCGATAACAACGGCTTCTGCGAGTGTGTCCGTGTGGGTAATGCTAACCGAGAAGTCAAAGCCCTCAGCTAATGCAAGAGCATTTCCCGAAAGCTCAAGATAAGGTGCTCCAAGCTCGTCTCTCAGGACTGATACCTCATTTAGCGAAAATCCTGATACTCCTGTGCCGAGAGCCTTAGAAAAAGCTTCCTTTGCAGCCCAGTTTCCAGCCATCGACTGAAACGGTTTAGCCTTAGCAGAAAAAAGGGCAATCTCTTTTTCTGAGAAAACCCTTTTTACAAACCTCTTGCTTTCAACGCTTTTTTTTATTCTTGATATTTCAACCAGATCAACGCCAATTCTGTACACAATAGCCTCCATTATCTAAGGTTTCTTGGCAAGCAGTTTTTCACAAGCTCAAGCATTTCATCAGTCGGTGAAAAAAGGAGAATTGTGCTTCCCAAGGTGGAGTGATTCAGCTTCAGATAGTAGTTTTTCATCTCAGGATTGTTGGCAGTTGCATCAATAATAGTCTGTGTTGTAGATGTATCAAGGGAAGAAACCACTTCACCGAAGTCGAGAATTGATGCAAGCTTTAAGGTTGCAAGACGTTTTCTTGAACGCTGTGCAACGATTTTGTCAACGTCAAGCTCACCGTTTGTGAGAATATATTCATATTCGACCATAGTGTTTGTGATAAGGTAGTAGCCAAGATAAATTGCACCGCCAGCAAACAAAACGCCGAAAATTGAAAAGCTTGTGCGAATGAAGAATAAAAAGCAGAATACCGCAACAACGCAAGCGAGAATAAGTATAACCAGCTTTTTGATGTTGTCTGTTTTGTCGGGTAGTTTTCTTACAAGTTGTTCCTTAAAAGTATCCATAAATGTGTCCTTTCTTTTGTTATTAGTTGATTTATAGTGAAAAATAGGTATTGTTAAACAAACTTCGATGTTATTATACCATGTTTTTCTGCACTTTTCAAGGGGTATGACTATTGAAAAACATAAGAAAAAGTGCTATAATAAATTGATAAATCAAATTGTAAAGAAAGGAAACGCTCGGCTAAGAGTGGGTGAGATTACATGGTGATAGATTTTCACGTCCATGCGTTTAATCCCAAGATTGCAGAGAAGGCTGTCGGCAAGCTTGCAGAGATTGCAAAAATCCCGCCTTATACATATGGACTTGTTGAACAGACGATAAAACGCTTTGATGAGTGGGGAGTAGATAAAGGCGTGCTTTTGCCAGTTGCCACAAAGCCGTCACAGCACAGAGTTATAAACGACTGGGCAGTGCAGCAAAACGGTGGCAGATTTATTTCGTTCGGCGGTGTTCACCCTCTGGGCGAGGACGCAATTGACGAGCTTACAAATATCAAAAACGCAGGGCTTCACGGTGTTAAGCTCCACCCTGACTATCAGGGCTATATGGTCGATGATAAAAGGCTTGAGCCTGTTTATGACGAGATTGAAAGATTAGGGCTTCCTGTGGTTTTTCATGCAGGCTTTGATTGCATATCGCCTGACCTTATTCATTGTCCGCCAGAGCGTTCGGTAAAGGTTTGCAACAATCATAAGAAAATGAAAATCGTGCTTGCACATCTTGGCGGAAACCAGATGTGGCAGGAGGTTTATGACATACTTGCAGGAAATGATGCAGAGCTTTATTTTGACACATCTTTCTCAATGGACTGCCCGAATGAGCTTATGGAAAAGATAATTAACAAGCACGGTGCGGACAGGATTTTGTTTGCGAGTGATTGTCCTTGGGAAAGTGGTGCAAAAATAAAAGAGAAGATTTTGTCGCTTAAGATTTCTGATGACAAAAAGGAAGATATTTTGGGAAACAATGCGTTGCGTTTGCTTGGAATGAAAGCGTAAGGGTGATGACATGAAAGGTATTTTTTTGAGAATAATAAGTGTGCTTTTAGTAGCTGCTACAACCATTTCTTTTGCCTCCTGCAGTATGTTTGAGGACGAGGATTCAGAGGCTGTAACTAAAAAAAGCGAGTCCAAGACAGAGAGGTATATCGAAACAACACAGACAGGACGATATGCGATTGACGAAGAGGCTGATGACGAGGAAATGACAGGCTTTACCACAACGACCGAAGAGGTAACGGGTACGCTTGAAAATCCTGTTCCAGACGAGCCTGACCCTGACATTATTGCGACCACAACTTCAACCTGGTACACAACGCCGAAGCCTACTACCGCTAAAAAGACGACAGCAAAAAAGCCTGCAAAAACAAAGGCTAAAACAAAAGCTAAAACAAAAGCAAAACAGACCACAACAAAGGAAACAGCTTTTGTTGCAAACAAGCTTCATGCACCGACTGCGACCGAGAGATTCAACTCTAAAAAGCAGTATAAGGTAACGTCCGACACGACCTATTTAAACCTCAGATTCGGACCGAGCAAGAAATATGAGGTTCAGCTTAAAATTCCAGACGGTGAGATGATTTATGGCACAGCAAAAACAACCACTGAAAATGATGGCTGGATTTATGTTTCATACAACGGAACAGCTGGCTGGGTAATGGAAGAATTGCTCGCAGCACAATAGCAATATTTTGGAAAAAGCTTTTTTGTTGAAAAAACAAAATTAATCTAAATATCTGTTGACAATCGGGCAAAAGTATATTATAATTAATATGTTATGTTATGCTTATGCATAGTATTTTAGGAAGAATAGGAGATAGAGTATGACAATTCAAGATTTATTTGCAATTGTACTTGCAAAAATTAAGTTTATCATTTTGATGGCTATTGTCGGTGGCGTTATCGCTTTTTGCATTGCTGATTTTCTGATGCCTGTAACTTACACAACATCAGTACAAATTTATGTTAAAAGTACGGTTGATGCAAACACTGGCGGTACAGTTAATGCTGGTGATATCACAACAGCGAGAACACTTGCAGAAACTGACATAATCGTTCTTAACGATATTTCACTTTATGAAAGAATCGCTGACAAGTTCATGGACGATTATGATGTTGCAGAGCTTCAGAAAGCTAGAATTCCATTGTCTGTTGACAAGGAAGGTAACCCAAGAGTATCACCAGGATACATTCAGGGATGCGTTTCAATTTCATCAGTAAACGAATCAGAAGTTTTGCTTGTTAGTGCTACTTGCGAAGTGCCACAGATTGCAAAAGATATATGCGACTACATGGTAGAGGTTGCTCCTGACGTTTTGAGAAGAGTTCTGAAGGCTGGTTCTGTTGAAGCTATCAGTGCTGCAAAACTCCCTGCAGGTCCATCTTCACCAAATGTTAAAAAGATTACAATCACTGGTGTTCTCGTAGGAGCTGTAGGTTCAATGGCTTTGGTAATTCTCCTCAGCTACCTCAACAACAAGATTATTGCTTCATCAGATATCAGAGATAAATTCGGAGTTCCGATTCTTGCGGAGATTCCTAACTTTGAAACAAGAACTAAGAAGGGAGTGTATAAGTCTTGAGTAAGAAGAAAAAGAAGGGTTCTATCAGAACTCACCTCACCTTGTTAGACAAAAACGTTCCTTTCCAGGTTACAGAAGCGTTTAAGACACTCAGAACAAATATGGTGTTTGCTCTTTCACAGAAGGCAAGTAAAGTCCTTGCTGTTTCAAGCTCACTCGCTTCAGAAGGTAAGTCAACTACTGCTGCTAACACAGCAATTACACTCGCTCAGGCTAATGCTAAGGTTTTGCTTATTGACGCTGACTTGAGAAAGCCTGTACAGCACAAGATTTTCAAGCTTAAAAACAAGCTTGGTCTTTCAACACTCCTGAGTGGACTTCACTCATTCAAGGAAGTTCTCAACGAGGACGTAATCCCTAATCTTGACGTTGTAACTTGCGGTCCTATTCCGCCAAACCCATCGGAAATGCTGGGTTCAGACAACATGAGAGTGCTTCTTGATGAGCTTTCAAAATATTATGATTATATCATCATCGACACTCCACCTATCAACATTGTAACAGATACATTGACAATGCTTAAATATATTGCCGGTGTTGTTTTGGTTGCGATCCAGGGTTCAACTCCAATTGATGCTTTGCAGCACGCTATTGACGCTGTAAACTTTGCTGAGGGTTCAATCCTTGGTGTCGTTCTGACTCACGTTGATATGTCTTCAGGTAAGTATAATTACAAATACAAGTACAGATACAAATACAGCTCATATTATTCTTATGGCTATGGCTACGGCAACAATGCTAATGCAAAGCCGATTGAGCTTAATCCTGAAACAACTGATCCTGAAGCAAAAGACACAGAAGAAACAGATATTGATAACTAATCGGGAAGTGGTACAGTTTAGTGCTGTACCACTTTTTTTATGCCCGATTAATTGTTGCCGAGCCAGTCTTTGACGCAGTAGTAGTATTTTTTGCCGAGCAGGATTTTGTACCATGTGTAGCCGCCAGTCGTCCAGCCCCAGCCTTTTACAACCCTGACCTTTGTGCCATATGGCAGGGTGCCTGCGTAAGTACTCGGTGTGACCTTATAGTTCGTGCGGTAGTTAAGTCCGCTTTTTGCGATGACTTTCATGGTGAGATACTGCTCTTTTTTGGTGGCTTCACGGCTTTTCGGCGTAAGGACGATACAACCCTGATAGCCTGCACGTTTTACAAAAGAGCTGACGCTTTGCTTTTTCAGCACACCGTCGTCAGCTGACAGCTTGTTGTCATTATTTGAGTTTGCTTCGGTGTAGTAGACTGTCCCGCTTTCGACCGCTTCAATAAAAATTACATGGCCGTACCTGCCGCCCGAAAAGCAGGCGATTGAGTCGGAAACAGGCGATTTTGAGAGGCTGAGCTTTTTTGAAACGGCGGTCTGATACCAGGTGTTTGCGTTACCATAGATTCCTAAATCGACCTTGCATTTTTCGATTGAGCGACATCTGACGTACCAGACGCACTGACCGACAATGCCGTTTTTTACGCTGTAGATGTTCAGGTTTTTGAAGTCTGCAAGGCGTTTTCCGAGCATTTTATTATAATTCAAAATTGTCACGCTCCTGCTTTAGTTTATCTTGTTCGGCAGGATTTTTCTTTTGCTGTGTGCCGAAATAAAATGCGATGACTGTCACAAAAACGGTCATAAACTGCTGTGATGAAATCACCTGAAGCATCGACATAACGCAGAAAACCAGCGTCATCAGAATTGTTATAATGCTTTTTAGATCGATTAGTTTTATTAGCTTATTTTTCATGCTGACACTCCTTTTCGCTAAGTCGTTCGAGGTTGTCGATTCTATGACTGTGAACTTTGATTTTGTTTTCAATAACGGCGGTTCGCTCGATCAGGTTATTGTGCTTATCTACCTTTTTCTCGAGCTGTTCGATACGGTAGTTTGTAAGCTTTATTCCTCCAAACGTTCCCATTGCTGTTCCGACAAGCGAGAACAGTGCGATTATCACTTCAGATAGCATGTAATTCTCCTTTCAATTATTGTGTTGAAATAAAATGTCCTCCCATTATATAGGCCTAAAGGGTCATTTTTTGCACGCAAATGTCCAACTTTGGACAAACTATGAACAAAAATCGACTTTATGCACAAATCGCTTGTGCAATTCTTGTGTAAAAGGCATAAAAAAATCCCCCAGATTTTCTGAGGGATTTTGTTACTGATTTTCAAATTGTGAGTAGTAAAGCTTCTTATAAAAGCCGCCATTTTTGATGAGTTCATTGTGCGTCCCCTGCTCGATAATCCTGCCCGAATTCATCACAAGAATCAAGTCGGCGTGCTGGATTGTCGAGAGCCTGTGGGCGATGATGAAGCTTGTTCTGCCTTGCATCATCTTGTCAAACGCTCGCTGGATTATAATCTCGGTTCGTGTATCGATTGAGGAGGTTGCTTCGTCTAAGATTAGCATTGGTGGCAGTGAGAGCATTACTCTTGCGATGCACAAAAGCTGTTTTTGCCCTTGCGACAGCGTGCCGCCGTCCTCCGTGATTACTGTATCATAGCCGTTTGGCAGACGTTTTATAAAGCCGTGACAATGTGCTGATTTTGCTGCCGCTTTTATCTCGTCCATTGTGGCATCAGGCTTTGCATAGGCGATGTTTTCGGCTATTGTGCCAGTTTTGAGCCATGTATCCTGCAGCACCATGCCGTACATTGAACGCATTGAATCTCGTGTACAGTTCTTTATCGGCACGCCACTCATCACAATTTCGCCTTTATCGACATCGTAAAAACGCATAAGCAGGTTGATTATCGTTGTTTTTCCACAGCCTGTCGGTCCGACAATTGCAATTCGCTGACCTGATTTGACACTCAGGTTTAAGCTTTCAATCAGCGGTGTATCGGGGTTATATGAAAACGCAACATCGTGAGCCTCAAGCGTGCCGTCAACTTCAGTCAGCGTTACTGCATCTGCACTGTCGGCTGGCTCTGCAGGCTGGTCGATGATATCAAAGACACGTCTTGCTGATGCAAACGCACTTTGAAGCTCTGTTATTACGCCTGAGATTTCATTGAACGGCTTTGTATACTGGTTTGCATAAGTTAAAAAGCAGTTTAGCTGGCCGACTGTGAAGCTGCCGCTTATCACCGAGAATGCTCCGATTATTGCAACGGACGTATAGACAAGCCCGTTTACAAAACGTGTGGACGGATTTGTGAGAGATGAGAAGAAAACTGCTTTTACGCCGACTTTTTTAAGCCTTAGATTTTTCTCTTCAAACTTATCTTCAGCTTCGTTTTCATAGGCAAAGGCTTTAACAACCTTCTGGTTGCCTACCATTTCTTCAACGAGCGAAGTCATGTCGCCTCTTGCTTCCGACTGGAGCTTGAACATTCTGAATGTGTTTTTGGATATAAACCTTGCCACAAAGAGTGACAGCGGTGTTATCACGACAACGATAAGTGTGATTTTAACGTTGATTGACAGCATGAATCCGAGTGTGCCGAAGATTGTGACGATGCCTGTGAAGAACTGTGTGAAGCCCATAAGAAGACCGTCTGAAATCTGCTCGATATCGGTTATGATACGGCTTATGATATCGCCGTGTGGGTGGCTGTCGATATACTTTAGCGGTAGTTTTTGAAGCTTTGAAAAGGCGTCGTTGCGGATATCCCTGACGGTCAGGAATGAGATTTTGTTCGTGCAAAGCGACATCAGCCACTGTGAGATGCCTGTTATTGAAATGACTATGCCGAGCTTTACAAGGATTGGTGCGATGCCGTCAAAATCGACCTTGCCTTGTGCTATTATCTTGTCGATTGCCTGTCCCATGAGTATTGGTGCATAAAGCGTGAGCGCAACCGAGATTACTGCAAAAATCAGCGACACGGCAAGCATCCATGCATGAGGTCTGATATAGCGAAGCAACGGCTTTATTGCGGAGGGACGTTTGTCTGGTTTAAACATCTGTATCACCCTCCTTTGCAGGATCGTTATACATCTGTGAACGGCAGATTTCCTTATAGACATCGCAGTCAGCTATAAGCTCGTCATGCTTGCCGATTCCTGCGATTTTGCCGTCGTCCATGATTATTATCTTATCAGCATTTCTGATTGATGACACTCGCTGCGATGTGATAAACACGGTCATGTCATCGGTTTTCTCGCTGATTGCTTTTCTAAGGTTTGATTCTGTTGCAAGGTCAAGAGCTGATGATGAGTCATCGAGAATCAGTATCTCAGGGCTGCCTATCAACGCCCTTGCAATCGTCAGTCGCTGACGCTGACCGCCCGAAAGATTCTTACCGCCTTGCGTTATCATATAGTCAAGGCCCTGCGAATTTGCCATTACAAAGTCAATTGCCTGTGCAGTTTCGAGGGCGGACAGTATGCTCTCATCATCGGCGGTCTTGTCACGCCACTGCATATTTTCTCTGACAGTGCCTTTGAAAAGTACTGCCTTTTGTGGCACGATTCCGATTTTACGCCTGAGCTGCTCAAGCGGATATGCTTTTATGTTGTTGCCGTTTATGATAATGTCGCCAGACTGTGCTTCGTAAAATCTTGGAATCAGGTTTATAAGCGTTGATTTTCCTGAGCCTGTACCGCCGATTATGCCGATTGTTTCACCCTTTTTAGCGGTGAAGGTTATGTTCTCGAGTGCAGGCTCGTCTGAATCTGCATAAGAAAATGTGACGCCACTAAACTCAACTGCGGTATCGTTATCAATCTCATCTGGTGCAACAGTTGCTGAGTCTGTGATTGTAGGGTTGACATCAAAGACTTCGTTTATTCTTGCGGCTGATGCCTGTGCTTTTGTGATTGAGG
>JAFTAX010000065.1 GCA_017458445.1 Ruminococcus sp.
CTCAGTCGGTGTCAGACCCAACCGCTCACAAAGCAAGTCGTTCATGCCACCATTTGCTATATCAAAATTAGTGTGTATGCAAAGTGCGTTTATCCCGTTTGTTGCCAATATAACAGCAGGATTCTGAGGTGATAGCAGTTTCAGCCCATTGAAGATCACAGGGTGATGCGAAATCACCAGATCATATCCTTTTTGCACCGCTTCATCAGCAACACTATTTGTAATATCGAGTGCTAAAAGCACCCTTTTAACCTCAGACTGATATCCGCCAACAACCAGTCCGCTGTTGTCATAATCCTCCTGCAAATCAAACGGAGCGAAGCCGTCAATCAGCCTGTATATATCCAAAACCTTAGCCATCAGAATCACCTCTCATCAAATCATCAGCCACATGTAGCAGCCACTCACCATATTCCTTTTTATCATCGGACTTCATCATGCCACCGCCTGCTTTGCGAAGGCGCTGCGCCTGACGTTTCAGATACTCATACCCAATCTCATCGTGAATATCAATGCGCCCACCGTATAAATACATGCCGTCGTCATCATACTCAGGCGTAACACCCGTATACTCCACCTGCATCACCGAGTAAACATATCCCTTGTCACGACAAGCAAGCTCACGGGTGATGTAAAACCCGTTGTCATAAAGCCATTTTCTCAGTGTCTGACTTTTTGTCATCGCCTGCAAAACAAGGTTCACAGGACGCTCCTTGTCCTTAAGCCAACCGCATTTATCTATTAGCTTAACAATCAGCTCACCGCCCATGCCAGCCATAATAACGTCCGTAACACCGTCTTTATTCACATTATCAAGACCGTCCGACTGCACAACCTCAATCTTGTCCTGCAAACCAGCCAGTGACACCGTCCGCCTTGCAGATTCAAGCGGCTTTTCGTTAATGTCGCAAGCCACAACCGATGAGCATATCCCGTTTTCCACAAGATATACCGCAAGATAGCCATGGTCAGTACCAACGTCCACAGCCTTATTCCCTTTTACCAACTTTGCACAAGTCAGCAGCCTGTTATCACGCATACGCATCTCCAAATCCATGCTAAAAACAAACGCTGCCCGAAACCGAACAGCGTTTCATTTTTACGTCAAACAAATTAATTGCCGATATGATTATTAATCTTTTCAACCAGCTCATCAGCATCAACACCATGCACCATGCAAGCCTGTTCCAATGATTCTCCTCTTGCCGACGGACAATGCAGACAATGCATACCCATTTCCATAAAGTACTCAGCAGTTGATGGATCTTTTTCAAGAATATCGCCGATAATTGTTTCCTTTGTAACTTCAAATGCCATATAAAACACTCCTTTACAGTTTTTTATCTACTACACTTATATTATAACCAATTTTCGTGAAAAAAGCAATAGTTTTTTTCAAAAAAAGAAAGCCGTCCGAGAGCGGACAGCCTTCCTATAAATTAAGCTTCTTCTTTCATTTTTGCAAAGCACTCGCTGCAGTAAACAGGTCTGTCCTCTTTTGGCTGGAAAGGAATAATTGCTTCGCCACCGCAAGCAGCACAAGTAGCAGTATATGTCTGTCTTTCAGCCTTAGCTGCCATCTTTCTTGCGTCTCGGCAAGGCTTACATCTCTGTGGCTCATTTTCAAAGCCTTTTTCAGCATAGAATTCCTGCTCACCAGCTGTAAACACGAACTCATTACCGCACTCTTTGCAAACTAATGTCTTGTCTTCATACATGGTTTTGTACCTCACTAAAAAATAAAATGTGCCTTAGTCGGACTTGCACCGACACCTTTGCTCTTTGTAGCAACGCTCTGCTATTAAGCTACATGGCCATACAATGCTCATTATTCACGGCCCGATCTCAGAATTGATTTCAATTTTCGTCTTACCCTTTGCATTGCATTGTCCACTGTCTTGAGCGGCACACCTAATTCTAATGCTATCTGGTTATAAGCAAAACCTGTTAAAAACAATTGAAATACCTGCCATTCCTGTTCTGAAAGAACAGAAAAAATAACTTGATATGTGTCCCTCAGCTTTTCCTTTTCAACCAAAATATCGTCTGGAATTTCCGATAAGTCGTGAATGTCATCTTCCGATATTTTCACGACCTCAGCATCATCAAAATTGGTTTTCTTTTTCAAAGCCGTACGCATATTGTTGTCAATGCAAACGTTCGCAAAAGTCGAAAACTTTACGTTCAAACTTTCATCATAAGTATCAATCGCCTTGAGAAGTCCAATAAGTCCTTCCTGTGCAAGATCCTCATAATTTGCTGGTGCTAAATTTTTGGCTCTTACTTCAATCGAGCATATATACCTTGAAATAAGTTTTGCAGCCGCATATTTGTCATCTCTGGCTGCGATTGCAAGAAGCTCATCAGAATATTTTGAATAATCATTTGTGCATTCTTTTGTGTCAGCCAATAAATTCACCATCCGAACATTTTACTACTCAAATCATATCATACTCATAAACCAATGTCAAGCAAATTTGAGCTTATGAGATTTTTTTGTAACAACCTACATATTCTACATATCATACATGGTAATATTGCATAATTTCCAAGCGTTATTTAGCAAGTTTCAGAATATTCTTTTCTGCCTGCCTCAAAAATATCTCCACCAAAACAGTCGTTTGCAACAACCAGCGGAAAGTCCTCAACATATAGTTTTTTTACAGATTCACAGCCTAAATCTTCAAAAGCAATAACCTCGCACTTTTTAATGCAGTTGCTTGCCAAAGCTCCGCAGCCACCAACCGCACAAAGATAAATCGCCTTGTTTCTGACAATCGCATCACGAACTTCCTTCGAGCGTTCACCCTTGCCGATCATACCGCCAAGCCCTAAATCGAGAAATCTCGGTGCAAATCTGTCCATTCTGCCCGATGTTGTCGGACCGCATGAACCGATAGCCTTGCCTTCAGGTGCTGGTGTAGGTCCTGCATAGTAAATAACAGCGTCCTTGAGGTCATAAGGCAGATCCCTGCCCTCATCAATAAGTGCGTTTATTCTCTTGTGTGCAGCGTCACGTGATGTGTAAACAGTGCCTGTTAAAAATATCTTGTCACCGCATTTAAATTCTGATGCTCGCTTTTTCAGCTCCTGTGCATTTACATGATATGTGTTTGCCATGATTAGCCTCCGTTTCTATGTAAAAAGGCGAACCACAAAAGCGGTTCGCCTATAAAGTCCGATAATAATTATTAGTTCTTGAAAATATTGAAAATATCGTCGTAATAATTTGGATTATCAGCAGCCTTAACGCCTGCCTTGTGCATAGCCTCAGCATCAGCTTCCTTAGCAGCAAAGTTTGATGAAAGTGAAGCTCTGAGTGCAGCACTTGGCTTTCCGCTGTTACCGTCAAAATCAGCAGCAATAACTGTTACATAAACCTCATCGTTAGCATTAGGATCATAACCGTTACCAAAGATGATTTCAGCATCAGGATCAACTGCTTCTGTGATAGCATTTGTCAATGCATCGATTTCATCAACAACGATATCCTCAGACATTGTAATGTTAACAAGCAATCTCTTTGCACCCTTGATAGATGTTTCGAGAAGGTCGCTCGCAATAACCTGAGCAACAACGTCCTGAACCTTGTCCTTACCTGTTCCGTGGCCGATAGCCATGTGAGCAAAGCCAGCGTCCTTGATAATTGTTGTGATATCAGCGAAGTCAACGTTGATGTCATCATGTCTTGTGATGATCTCAGCAATTGAGATTACATCAGTTTTAAGTACATCGTCAGCAAGTGCATAAGACTGACGCATAGTAAGCTTCTGGTCGCCAGTAAGAAGGTTCTGGTTAGGGATAACGATAAGAGCGTCAACGTGACCGAGAAGCTGTTCGATACCCTGTTCTGCCTTTTCCATTTTCTTTGGACCTTCAAACTTAAACGGCTTTGTAACAACAGCAACAGTAAGCTTGTCCATCTCCTGAGCAATCTGTGCAATAATTGGAGCAGCACCAGTACCTGTTCCGCCACCCATTCCGGCAGTTACAAATACCATATCAGCGTCCTTGATAACCTCAGCGATTTCTTCTTTGCTTTCTTCAGCTGAAGCAGCACCGATTTCAGGCTTAGCACCAGCACCAAGACCGTGTGTAAGCTTAGCACCAATCTGGATTTTCTCTGTAGCCTTTGAATTTTTCAAAGCCTGAATATCTGTATTAATAGCAATATAATCAACATTACCTTCAATGCCTGCACAAGCAATACAGTTAAGAGCGTTTCCGCCGCCGCCTCCGACGCCGATAACTTTGATTTTTGCTCCTTCCATTGGAGCTTCTACATACTCGTATGACATTTGACATCCTCCTAAATCTTGTCTTTTACATCATATTATATTCTGACAAAATGTCGTCTTAACTAAATATAAATAGACACATTATATATTATCATAAATAAAAGTAAAAGTAAAGCCGTTATTTGAACTATTCCTTAAAATTTGTTGAACAAAATATTAATTGGCTTATTTTTCGGACATTTAGCCCTATTTTACGCCGTTTATAGACTTGGCTTAAAATCCCCCCGACTTATTCGCCAATCTGGTTAAAACTACTGCCAACCCTCGTATTCACCATTCTGATTAAAGCCGTCGTCGCCCTGATAGTCCTCGGTGTACTCGTCAGTGGTCTGGGTTTGCTCCTCGGTGTAGTCGGCGGTCTGGTCGGTAGCTTCCGTCTGCTCATCTACCTGAGCTTGCTCGGTCTGCTCATCTGTTTCAGCTTGTGATTCTGCCGTTTCCTCAGTCTGCTCCTCCGTCTGATTATCCGTCAGCTTTTTCGGCTCGTCGCCCTCAGGAATTGCCGAAATACCACTGTTTACGCCGTTATATCTGAGCATACCCCTGAATTTGTCCGACAGCTTTTCGTCGATTACCGCCTTGACGTACTTGAGCTTGTAGTCCATGTCAACCGAGCTTCCGATGTAGATTTTAATCCTGTTGTCGTAGGTCAGGACGATGTTTGTTCGGTCGGTGAGGTCGATTTCGGTTATCTTTTTGAAGCCGAGCTGGTCGATTTGGTTTGTAAGGTCTTTGAAAATGCGGTTTTTCAGGGCATCTTTCGTTTCAAGGTTGTTGCCAGGCGTGAGCGTTTTCAGCTCGAGTCCTTTGACGATTGGGATTCCGCTTGTTCTGTCCTCATTTGCACACTCGAGCAGTCTGCCCTTTTTTGACACTACATAATACTTGCCGTTGAAGTCAACATCTGCTGCCTTTTGTGCTTCCGTGACCTTAATAAGAAGCTCAGACGGATAGCTCTTTTCAACGTCCGCTTCCTCAATATAGACAAGGTATTTTTTGAGCCTTTCGGCAATTTTGTCCGTATCGGTTCTGACAAGGTTGCCGTCATTTGATATTCCGCCGATACCGATAATCTGGTCCTTTGTGTAAAGCGTTACCCCGTGAATTTTCACATCATCAGGGCCGTACTTGAAAAACACGGTCATGCAAAGGATAAGCAGTATCACAACCGCTCCTATCACGGCAAAAGCATAATAGGATTTGAGGTTGTTTCTGCGCTTTTTTCTGTTAACCTTTACACGACGGCCATTGATTATCTTATATTCGCCTTTGTCGTTATAAGATTTTACAACATCTTTCATTATTCTCGTTCCTTTTATATCAAGCTCTTTAGTATCGGTAAATCTTTGCACCGACTGAATCAAGCTGTTTTTCTATATCTTCATAGCCTCTGTCTATGAGCTTTATATTTGATATAACTGTTTCGCCGTCTGCTGCAAGTGCCGCTATTACAAGTGCTGCACCACCTCTTAAATCGGTTGCGACAACGTTTGCTCCATAGAGGTTTTTAACTCCCTCGATCACTGCGACCTTGCCCTCGACTTTTATATTTGCACCCATTCTCACAAGCTCGTCAACCTGTCGGTATCTGTTCTCAAAAATGTTCTCAACAATGACGCTTGTGCCATGAGCTTTCGTCAGGACTGCCATGATTATTGCCTGTGCATCTGTCGGAAAGCCAGGGTATGGCATTGTTCTTATTGTGCGGACTGCCTGAAGCTTTTGTCGAGCGTTCAGATATATATTATCGTCATAGACATAGACGTTGCAGCCCATTTGCTCAAAGACAGGAAGCACTGCGTCAATATCGTGCGGACGGCTATGTTTCAGGGTTATTTCGCCCTCGGTTATTGCGGCTGCACCAAGAAGCGTGCAGGCAACAATTCGGTCAGGCATTACGCTATATTCACAGCCGTGAAGCTCTTTTACACCTGTGATTCTTATGACGCTTCCGCCATGTCCGCTTATTCTTGCACCGCACAGATTGAGAAAGCTTGCAAGGTCAATTATCTCTGGCTCTCGTGCGGCGTTATATATAAATGTATCGCCTTTTGCAAGGCAGGCTGCCAGCATTATATTCTCGGTTGCACCGACTGATGGAAAAGACAGGCTGATTTTTGCACCCTTCAGTCCTTTCGGACAGGTACAATGAAGCAGTCCGTATTCTTCCCTTATCAAAACGCCCATTTGTCTTAGTGCTGACAGGTGCATATCAATCGGTCTTGGTCCAAGCTCGCAACCGCCTGGAAACGAGAGTGAACATTCTCCCATTTTTCCGAGTATTGCACCGAGAAAGACGATTGATGAACGCATTTCACGCATAAGCGAATCCGGCACGTAGCTTTTTGAGATACTGCCTGAATCTATTGTGACAGTATTGCCGTCAAAGCTACAGGAACAACCAAGACAGCTAAGAATTCTGCAAGCTGCAAAAACGTCAGATAATCTCGGGCAATTATGTAGTGTCACTTTGCCTTTTGACAGCACGCAGGCTGAAAGCAAAGGCAAGGCACTGTTTTTTGCTCCCTGCACTGAGATTTCACCGCTTATTCTTGTTTTGCCATATATTTTAAGCCTTTGCATAAAAGCTTCTCTCCCTTACAAAGAAATTCATAAAATATATTATGCATTTCTGTGCCTTAAGGTGAAAGCTTTTAAGGTGAAAGCTTTATGATTTTATCATTGCAACTTTAATAAGTGGTTCTATTGCGTTATAGATCCTCTCATCTGTATCGCTTATATGCAAAGCTGCGGCATTTTTTGAAAGCTCCTCCAGCTTTTCGGGTGCATTTATAAGCTCACTTACTTTATCTATTATTGTATTTTCAGTTATATTCTTTTCTTCAAAAACAAATCCTGCACCAGCGTTTTCAAGTACCATGCCGTTATGGTACTGGTGGTTTTCAGCTACCATTGGTGACGGGATTAGTATTGCTCCTCTGCCGACAGCTTCAAGCTCGGCAAGTGTACTTGCTCCGCACCTTGATATTACAAGGTCTGCTGCTGCCATACAAAGAGGCATATTTACATACTCTTTGACTACTAGTCTTTTGTTATTTTTAACATTGACACCCTGCTTCTCAAGATTGTCAACATAGTTTGCATAGTCAACATAAGTGCCATAGGAATGGACATGGTTTACTTTAATATTGTTATCCTGATACCATTTTAAGAGCCTTGCCACATTCTCGTTCATAACTTTTGAGCCAAGACTTCCGCCTGATGAGAGTATGCAGATTTCATTCTCATCAAAGCCCAGCTCACGCTTTGCGTCAGCTTTTGATTTAAGCTCAAACGCTTTTCTTACAGGCAGGCCTGTTACGACAATTTTTGCCTGTACAGACTCATCGAGGTTTTTTGTTTCTTTTACTGTCAGCATTATTGTATCGACTATTTTTGACAGTAGTTTTGTTGTTACACCTGCATAGGCATTTGCTTCGTGGATTGCGGTTTTTATGCCCATTTGTGCGGCTTTTCTGACCACTGGCCCTGAAACATATCCGCCTGTTCCTATAACTATATCAGGCTTGAATTTTGTTATAATTCTCTTTGCCTGCTTGCTTGTGCTACAAAGATAGTAGAGTGCTTTTGCGTTTCGCTTGATATTCTCGGGTGTAATTTTTCGCTGAAAGCCCTCGACAATTATCGGCTCGAATGCATAGCCGTTTTGTGGAACGAGCTTTGCTTCAAGCTTATTTGGGTTTCCTGCAAAGCAAAACTCTGCGTCAGGGTGGTGTGATTTTATTATCTCTGCGATGGCAAGTGCAGGGTTGATATGGCCTGCGGTTCCGCCACCTGCAAGTAAAACTCTCAACATATAAACTATCCTCTCATAAGAATAATGTTACTTCGGAATGTTGCTTTGTCGTGATATATTAAGCAGGATTCCGACTTCGGCAAGCTGGAGCATAAGTGCTGTTCCGCCATAGCTGAAAAATGGTAGTGAGATACCTGTGTTTGGAAATGCGTTGCAGGCAACGGCGATATTCAGCAGTGCCTGTGAGCCGATCTGCATGACGATACCTGTGCCGATTAGCATTCCGAATCTGTCTTTTGCTCTTGATGCGATGTAGAAGCCACGGAGTATGAACATCAAAAACAGGACAATTACTACCATTGCACCGACAAAGCCCAACTCTTCGCATATTACCGAAAAGATAAAGTCGTTTTGTGACTCAGGCAGGTAGAGGTATTTCTGCCTTGATTCGGCAAAGCCAAGTCCGAACGCTCCTCCTGAACCGATTGCCAAAAGTCCCTGGTATGTTTGTGCAGTTTCGCCTCGTATGTCGGACAACGGGTCCTGCCAGCTCTGGAATCTTGTTGTGATGTATGAGAACTTATCGCTACCTGAGATTATTATAACAAGTATAAGAAGCAGAATCAGTGCTGCTCCGCAGCCGATAAATATCCAGAATGCTTTCTTTGGAATTCCGCTGACGAACATCATGGTGATGCCGATTAAGCCTACCAGCATTACTGCGGAAATGTGTCTTTGGAGTGCAAGCACAAAGCAGACCATTCCCATGACGACCGCAAACGGTACTATTGAATATTTCATGTGGTTGAACTTCGGGAAGTTTACCGCCATTATGTATGCAAAAATTATGATAAACGTGATTTTTAACAGCTCTGACGGCTGGAACTGGATTGGTCCGATTTCAAGCCATCTGTTTGCATCGGCGGTCGCTTCGCCGTAAAAGGCGGTATATAATGTTAAGCCGTATGATATGAAAAATGAGGTGTAGGCTACTTTTGTGTTCTGGAGAAAATGGTAGTCGACCATTGATATTACCAGCATTGCAACCAAGCCTATTACGGCATAAAGTGCCTGCTTCTTGAGGTGGAAATAGCCGTCGTTGTTTTCATATATGTCAATTGCAAAGCTTGCCGAAAACATCATTGTTATTCCGAATACCAAAAGTACCAGCACGAGTATCAGGAAAGGTTTATCTATTTCGCTGAGTATCAGTCTGAAGTTAAGGGATTTTCTTGCTTGTGCGACAGGTTGTCTGCGTGCCTGTCGGCTGTGGATTATTCCTGCTCTGTGACGAGTGTCATTACCCTTGTCTGACAAAATAAAAACCTCCTTTTACTCAAAATTCTGTGTGAAAAATACTATGGCTGCTGCTCCACTAAGCAGAGCCATTCATTAAAAAAATCTATTATTTTACTGCTTCAATTACCTTTTCAAGATGTGTTCCACGACTGCCTTTGAAAAGCACTGTGTCGCCAGCTTCAAGGTTGTCGCTAAGGTAACTTGCAAGCTCTTCTCTTGTTTCAAAATGCTTGCATTTGCTGCTGTCAAAGCCTTTTTTAACTGCTCCGTCGATATAGTATTTTGACTCCTCGCCGAAGCACAGAAGTACGTCTGCTTTTGAGTCGGCAACAAACTCGCCGACAAGCTTATGAAGCATTTTTGAGAACTTTCCAAGCTCTAAAATATCAGCCAAGACGCAATATCTCTTGCCCTTGACTTCCATGTCTGACAGCACGCCTAATGCTGCTTTTATTGAGTCTGGCGATGCATTATAGCAATCGACTAAAAATGTTTTGCCGTCTGACTTGACCACGTTCTGTCTCAGACCGTCTGGCTTGAATTTTGCAATTCCCTCGACCATCTTTTCAGGCGAAATCTCAAGCTCAAGCCCTACACAAAAAGCTGCAAGTGCATTTTTAATATTATGCTCGCCAAGGCAATTAAGCACAGCTTTAATCTTTCCGCCTGGATAGTTAATCACAAAGCTTACGCTGTCGTCATTAATCTTCTCTATTGATGATGCATAGACATCACAGTCTTTTTTCTTAACAGAATAGTAAATCACACGTCTGTCGTCATGGACCTGTGCGTTTCTCAGCATTTTATCGTCATAGCTCAGAATGAGTGGTGCATTATAGTCGGCACCGTCAAGAATCTCCATTTTTGCTTTCAGGATATTCTCCTGTGAGCCGAGATTTCCGACATGAGAAAAGCCGATATTTGTTATCACGGCAAGCGTTGGCTGAGAACAAAGTGACAATCTTGAAATCTCGCCAAGATGTGACATTCCCATTTCAATTACTGCTGCTTCGTGCCTGCTTTCCAATCCGAAAAGCGTTTGCGGCAGACCTATTTCGTTATTATGATTTCCCTCAGTCTTTAGCGTTTCATACTTTTCAGACACGACAAGCGATATCATCTCTTTTGTTGTTGTTTTTCCTACACTGCCTGTTATTCCGACAAGAGGAATATCAAACTTTCTTCTGTAATATCCTGCAAGGTCAAGCAGTGCCTTATGCGTTGAGTCAACGATTATACACTTTGCTCCGTCTATTGCTCTTTCGGCAACGACTGCTTTTGCACCAAGCTCCATAGCTTTTTTGCCATAGTCGTGGCCGTCCAATTTTTCACCCTTAAGTGCTATAAATAATGAGCCTTCTTCAATTGTTCTTGTATCGGTTGAAATACTGTAGATATAGTCGTCTGACGGAAAACCAAAACTTCCGTCAACGGCTGTTATTATTTCAGCCAACGTCATCTTTTCCATAAGTTATCTCCAATCGATGTCTACTTATTAATCTAATTCTTTAAGTGCTTCTGAAACTACTTCTCTTTCGTCAAAATGTATCTTTACTCCGCCTGCAAGTATCTGATAGTCCTCATGGCCCTTTCCTGCAAGCACGATTATATCGTCTTTTTCTGCATTCTTTACTGCCCAGTGGATAGCTTGCTTTCTGTCGCAGATTGTAATATATGGAGTATCCTTACCCTCAAGACCTTTCAGCACGTCCTGAATAATTGCCTCAGGGTCCTCGTTTCTTGGGTTATCTGATGTTACAATCAAAAAATCTGCATTATCGGCTGCTGCCTGTGCCATAAGCGGTCGCTTCTTTGGATCTCTGTTTCCACCACAGCCGAAAAGACACTTAACCTTGCCTTTTGCAGAGCCTTTTATTGCTTTGAGTACATTAACAATAGCGTCAGGTGTATGGGCATAATCGCAGATAACTGTGAAATCTCTGCCTGTTGGCACAACCTCTGCTCTGCCACGAACACCCTGCATTGAATTGATTGACTTTATTGCCTTGTCAATATCAAAGCCCAAAGTTTCACAGCAGGCGATAACTGCAAGTGAATTTGAAACATTGAAAAGTCCTGGCATTTTAAAGTCAACATTATGCTTGCTGTCCTTATCGGCAAAGACATACTTAACGCCGTCTGCTGAAAGGATTATATCCTCTGCATAAAAGTCGGCAACGCCTTCAGCTGAAAAGGTCTTTGCAGGACATGAAATCTCACTTAAATAACGTCTTCCCGCTTCGTCGTCTATATTTATGATTGCATTGTCTGATATGTCAAACAGCATTTTCTTTGCCTGATAATACTGCTCCATTGTGCCGTGTACATCGAGGTGGTCCTGAGTAAGATTTGTGAACACGCCGACTTTGAACCGACAGCCTTCGACACGCTTTTGCTCAAGTCCCTGTGATGAAACTTCCATTATTACATACTCGCATTTTGCGTCTGCCATTTTTCTAAACAGCTCGAATAGGTCATAAGGCTCCGGAGTTGTTCTTGCGGTCGGGATAATCTCATCGCCGATTTCATTCTGGCAGGTACCGATAAGGCCTGTTTTGCAGCCAAAGTCGCTCAGCACTTTTTTGAGTGCTGTTGTTATGGTTGTATTGCCGTTTGTGCCTGTAACGCCTATTAGTGTAAGCTCTTTTTCAGGATTGCCAAACCATGCTGCACACAGTCTTGGATATGCACTTCTTGTGTCAGGCACGATTATCTGGTTTGGAAGCCCTAAGTCACGCTCGACTACGACAACTGCTGCACCCTTGTCAATCATTTGCTGTGCGGCGGTGTGTCCGTCAAAGGTTTTGCCCTTGATGCAGACAAACATTGCGTCTTTTGGTATCATAATTCTGTTGTCAGATGTTACGGCTGTGATTTCCATATCAGGAAGATCAGTTTTTGCTATACCTTTTATCAAGTCATATAGTTTCATTTCATCATATCCTTCGGTTAATTACTGAGAACCTACGCTGCTCTCAATGAATGTAACTGTTATTGCTGTTCCTTCCGGCACGATTGCACCCTCGGCATAGCTCTGGTCGCTTGATGCAATTGCACCTTCTTCGTCTGCTCCCGAACCGACTGCCGAAAGGTTCATTCCGTTTGCTTCGAGAACTTCTTTTGCCTGCTGTCTTGTCAGTCCCTGAATGTTCGGAACTGTGACTGTGTCTGTGTTGTATGAGTCGTCTGTGTAGAGTACCACAGAGCCGCCTCTTTCTATTGAGATGTTTGTCGGAATCTGCTTTACAACCGATTTGCCCTTACCCTGAACCTTGACTTCAAGCCCAAGACCTTCGAGCGTTTTTGTTGCATTTGAAATTGTGTCAAGCTCGACATTCGGTACGGATACCTGCAATTTTTCAAGCTCTTCTTCTGTATATTCAGGGAACAATCCCAGGTATGGCAAAACATCAGAGAAAACCTCAACACAGATTGGTGCTGCTACAAGGCTTCCGTAGAAATCGCCGCCTGTCGGGTGGTCAACCATTACAAGCATGATTACTTCAGGGTCATCAGCTGGTGCAAATGCACAATATGACGCAACATAAGTTTCACCATTATCGGTATCAAGCTTCTGTGATGTACCAGATTTTCCGCCGATACGATAACCCTTGATATAGCAGTTTGAACCAGGCTGTCCGTTTACTACGCCCTCGAGAATCTTTCGCATTTCCTTTGAGGTTTCTTCGGAGATAACCTGTCGTTTAATCTGTGTATCAAAATCCTTGACAACGTTGCCGTTTGGATCTGTTATCTTGTCAACGACCTGCGGCGTTACGAGATAGCCACCGTTGATTACTGCTGAATATGCTGTTATCATCTGTATCGGTGTAATCTTGTTTGTCTGGCCGAACGATGATGAGGCAAGCTCAACGCTGCCCATTCTTGACAGTGGCATATAGATACTGCTTACCTCACTCGGCAGGTCGATGCCTGTTTTTTCGGTAAGGCCGTAAGCTTTGAAATACTCTGTGAACTTCTCTGCTCCCAGTCTTTGTCCTATCTGTACAAATGCAGGGTTACATGAGTTGAGCATTGCAAGTGCAAGGTTCTGTGAGCCGTGGTCGTTTGTTGACCAGCAGTGGATATTGTAGTCTGCGACCTGAATTGATGTGTTACAATAGAAGGTATCATTCAGTGATATTGCCTTCTCTTCAAGTGCAGATGAACCTGTTATAACCTTGAATACTGAGCCTGGGAAGTAAAGCTCTGAAATAGCTTTGTTCTTCCACTGGACTGACCATGCATTAAGCCTTTTTTCTGAATACTCTTTTGATTTCGTATCCATTTTTGCAAGCTCTGCTGCTGTTGTTTTATCCGTTATCTCGGCAGGATCATTAGGATTATAGCTATAGTTTGTTGCCATTGCATAGACCTGACCCGTTTTTGGATTCATTATGATTCCGCAGGCTCTTTCGGTTGGTTTATGCTGGTCAACGGCTTTTTGCAACGCTGTTTCAAGATGATACTGGATATTGACATCAATATTCAGATGAAGCGAATTGCCGTCCTGTGATTCATAGCTTTGTTTATATCTGTATGGAATTTCCTGGCCGTTTCTTGCTGTTGCGGTAACTACTCGTCCGTCAACACCTGCAAGATAGCTGTCATAATACGCTTCAAGACCGTAAATTCCCTCGCCGTCATAGTTAAGATGTCCGATAACATTTGCCGCAAGCTCGTTTTGCGGATAGATTCGTCTTGTTGTCGGGTCACATCTGACTCCGTCAAGGTTTTCTTTTGTAAGATACTTCTCAATCTTATCGGCAACTGTTTTTTCTACGTCTTTTTTAAGGATTACATACTGTGATTTTTCATCAGCAATCTTTTCTCTTATATCCTCAGAATCCATCTCAAGCTTTTGTGCAAGGAACGAAACAAGGTCGTCAAAGCACTCTTCCGAGCTTTTTGTTTTTGCCAACGCATCGGTATATTCCTTAAGCTTTTTTGAATCCTTTGTTTTCTTTATCAGTTTTTTATACTCTTTTACTGTTTCGTCTTTCTTTGAGATATAGTCGTCCCAGAGCATTACCTGGTCGCAATAGACGGTGTACATTGTTGCACTCTGTGCAAGGACCTGGTCGGTGCTGTCAAAAATTGTTCCTCTTGATGCTGGAACTACGGTGCTTTTAAGCTGCTGTGACTCTGCAAGCTCACGCCACTTATCCGCCTCTGTAATTGACGTATGGAATATGCTGATGACAAGATACACTACCAATGCAACTATCATCAGATTTATCCAGAGATTCAATCTTCTTTTCATCAAAGTTGTCGGCCTGTCTGTCATAAGGGCTCCTTTCGCTTAACAGAAATGCACAAAAAAGTCACGAATTTATACTAAAAATCATCTTTCTACATACAAAATAATATAACAAGAAAGCTAAGCACAATTTTTGTCCCTAACTTTCTTTATAGCTATTCTATTTAATTAAAGTCCGATATATTCCAGCACATCGGAAAACCATCGTGATATCTTTACGAATATATTTGCATTATCCGAATCAATCACTTCGGCAACGGTGTCTTTTTCGACCTCTACATATTCAATCTGCGACTTATCCAGCTTTTGCAGACCAAGTTCTTTTTCTGCATATTCCTCAACCTTAGTCAAGCCGGTTTTTGATGCAAGCTCAGATTCAAGGCTTATATTCTCATTGTTCAGCTGTGTTAGCTCTTCCTGCATTTCAGCTTGCTGAGCATACAGACTTGAAAGCTCAACGTGTCCGTAAATCATCGAACACATCATTGCCAGAACAATCAGCGGCAACGATATAAACTTTATAAGTTCTTTTCTTTTATTTTTAACTACCGCATTCTTACGATGTTTTATCTTTCTGACGTTGGCAAGCTCTTGCTCATCATAGGCAGAGTAATCATACGCTAAGTTGTGAGTTTTAGCCATTATGTACACCTTCTTTATGCACGTTTCCGTGCGGTCGTGTTCTTATATCGAACTAATCCTTTATCTTCTCAATAATTCTAAGTTTTGCACTACGGCTGCGGACATTATCCTCAAGCTCCTGCTTCGACGGTTCGATTGGTTTTTTTGTAACCAACTTTCCTGCTGGTGTTCTTCCGCAGACGCACTGTGGAAATTCAGGAGGACATATGCAACCTTTTGTGTATGAAACAAATCTCTTTTTTACCATTCTGTCCTCAAGTGAATGAAAGGTGATAACCGCAAGACGACCGCCGACTTTCAGCAGGTCAAAAGCCTTATCAAGTGCTGTGTCAAGGTGTCCGAACTCATCGTTTACGGCAATCCTTATCGCCTGAAAGGTTTTCTTGCAAGGGTTCTTTTCACGCCTCACTCTCTGAGGTACTGAGGATTTTATAATCTCAGCCAGTTCAAGAGTTGTTTCTATTTCTTTTTCTTCTCTTTTTTTAATGATGTTTTTTGCAATTGACGGAGCAAATTTTTCTTCTCCGTATTC
>JAFTAX010000066.1 GCA_017458445.1 Ruminococcus sp.
ACTACACAGCACCCAACGTTTGAGCCAATCGCTACCGCCATGAATATCATGGTTATCGGATATGACGCTCCTACCGCTGCAAGTGCATCTTCTCCTGCAAACTTACCAGCGATAGCACTGTCAAAGATGCTGTACATCTGCTGGAATATTACACTTATGAACATCGGAAGCGTGAATCTTAAAAGTACAGGAAATGGCCTACCAACTGTTAGATCAGTCATAATGCGTCCGCAAAAATGCAGACTTCACCTCTTTTTTACTTTATGATAGTTTGTTATCCTTATTATACCATGCATTGATTTTATGTCAATAGAAGCAAAAATGTATCGGTTCTGAGCTTGCAACTCTGTTGACTTAGATGCGGTAATATGATATAATCCTAAGTAGAATTAATATTTGAAAAACGGTTCAGTTCGGGGCATTTACCCGACTGATTAAAAGGGAATCCGGTTTAAATCCGGAACAACCGCCATTACTGTATTTGACGCAAGAGAGCATATTGTCATTGGAATTACTCCGAGAAGACAGCTCTTACTGTGATTTTTCACAGTATCATAAGTCAGGAGACCTGCCGTTATTTCATAGGTTTATCACAGACTTTGGCGATGAAGCGTGCAACCGTTTTATTGATTTATATAAGTGTAAAATCCTTGCGACTGGCAAATAAGTCAGCCGTTTGATTGCTGTGCATTTTTACACGATTATAAATAAAACCGTTGTACACTTTTGAAGCTTTTTCAAAAGTGTTTTTTATTGAGGGATAATAATGGACAAGAAACAATCGGCAATTAACGCCTTACAGGAAAAGCAAAAGCTGCTTGGACGCATACCAAAAAAAGAGGACTTTGATGATGTGTCTGTATCAAAAATCAAAGGCGTGCTTGGCCCCTGGCCAAGAGCTCTGGAAGCAGCAGGCTTAAAGACTGCAAAAAAGAAACAATGCAAAAAACGTAGCACAAACAGACAAGCTACCAAGGAGGAATAAACATGAAAGCTAATAGACTTCTGTCGTTTGTTATATCAGCAGTGACTGTCGGCTCTGTCTTAAGCGTTACGGCATTTGGCGGTAATAATAACAATACAACAACTGCAAAAGCTCCAACAAATGCTGATAATGCAGCTCTTTACTGGGCTGTCAAGGCAGGAAGCAACTATGACACGGGCTCGGCAGGTGCACCTATAATTGTCGGCGACAATATCGTTTCGTGTACAGGTTCATCGCTATTGAAATATAACAGATACACAGGCGAAGCACTTGAGCAAAGAGGCACTCTTGTTGCAAAATCAGACTACAATATTGTTCCTCCGCTTTATGCTGACGGCAAGATATTTGTCGGTCTCCGAAACGGCACTATACAGGCATTTGACGCTGACACATTAGAGTCGCTCTGGATTTACAAGGACGAACTGAAAGGTCAGGCAAACAGCCCGATTATTTACCACGACGGCTGTGTATATACTGGCTTTTGGAACAGCGAAACAAAGAATGCAAACTATGTTTGTGTATCAGTCGCTGATGAGGACACTGCTGACACAGCAGAGCAAAAACAGCCTGTCTGGACATACACACAAAATGGTGGCTTCTATTGGGCAGGAGCTTATGTCTGTGATAACTTCTTGCTGGTCGGGACTGATGACGGCGACTCAGGCTACGATTCTAACAATTCATCACTTCTCTCGCTCAATCCAAAAACAGGCGAAGTTATTGACAGAATTGACAATCTTTGTGGCGACATACGCTCATCAATCACATTTGATGGAAGCACAAACGCCTGCTATTTCACATCAAAAGGCGGTCGCTTTTACACTGCCACGGTGAACAGTGACGGAACTTTCAATGATGACACAAAATCAATAGCACTCGCAAACGGCAATAGTCCTGCTATCTGCACATCAACGCCAATTGTTTATAACGGTCGGGCATATATCGGCGTTGCAGGCACATCACAATTCACACCATACAGCGGTCATAATATCACCGTCATTGACCTGCCTAACTGGAGTATTGCTTATCAGGTGCAGACAAAAGGCTTCCCGCAGGCAAGCGGTGTGCTTACAAACGGCTATGAAGATAGTGACGGCTATGTTTATGTTTACTACATTGACAACTACACTCCAGGACAAATCAGGGTTATCAAGGACAAGCCAGGCGTGACAGCCGTTGTTGGCCCTGTTACAGAAACCTACACAAACAAAGGGCAGACATATACATACAGCTGCGCACCTGTGCTTTTCACGCCTTCAGGCTCACAGGCACAGTATGCAATCTGCACACCTGTTGTCGATGATGAGGGAACGCTATATTTCAAAAACGACTCGGCATATCTTATGGCTGTCGGAAGCAGAATCGAAAGCCTTGAAATTGCAAAACAGCCTGACAAGACGGTATACAAAGTTGGCGAAAGCTTTGACCCTGCTGGCATGAAAGTCGTTGCAAATCTTGCGAACGGTCTTAAGCGTGATGTCACCGACTATATCACCTGCTATGATTCACCGCTTGATACAAACAGCACGGACGTGCAAGTTTGCTACAACCATGTTTTGTATGCTGACAAATTCGATGCACAAAACGGCAACACCGCAGGAGTTGAAATCTCACCTCCTGAAGTATATGTTGACATAAGCGTGTTTACGGACGATGAAATGGCACAGATAAATGACGTTATAGAAAAGATTAACGCAATCGGTGATGTAACGCTTGAAAGTGAGCCTGTAATAGTTGAAGCAAGGGCTGCTTATGATGCATTAAGCGATGAACAAAAATCGGCTGTTACGAATTATGAAACGCTGGTTCTGGCTGAGCAAAAATTAGCAGAGCTTAAAAATCCTGCTGAAAGTCAAGCTGATGAACAGGAGAGCAAAACTGATAAGCCTGACAGCACATCATCAGTCACATCAACCGAATCAGCACCAGATAGTGTTAAAAGCGACAAAATAGTTACTGCTAAAAGCACTGCTACAAATGACGACTCATCGCCAAACACAAGTGGCAACAGCGAGAATATAATTATGATAGTAATAATACTGTTTTCACTGGCAATAATAGTAACAAAAGCTAAGTCAGCAAAAACCGAATAACACTCGTAGCGGCAGTTAAACTCTGTCGCTATAAGCATTTATAAAGGCTGAAATTTAAGGAGGTGATGTTTTGAAAAGCAATACTTTTGCAAAGATTACTGCATGGCTTATTTTGCCTGTAATCGTTGTTGCTTCAATTATTGTAGTGTCTGCAATCAAAACATCAACACCTCACAATCCTATGGAAGAAAGCCTTGAAGCTACTGACTTTGACGAGGTCGGTGCAGGTGCATTAGGCCTTCCCGAAAGCATTTTGTCATCAGCCGTTGACTCAAGGTCTGAGAGAAAAACATCAAGCGATACGAGCGAGAATAATTCTGATAACAACAGCTATACTAAAGCAGATTTTGACATAAATAATCCGTCATTCCCTGGAACATCAGACGGTACGCATAGCTTTAGCACAAGCTCCGACAGCTCGGACGTTAATGTAAAACACTACCCGAGCGACAGCAAGGCTGCTTCTCCACGAAGCACCGACACAGACTATTTCACTACATCAATCAAAGACGGCGAAACGGTGCATTCACGCAGCTATTCATTCACCATAACCCACAAGCACCCTGAGCTTAAGGTTAAAGATGTATCTGTTTTCGTGGATAATAAAAAGCAGTCGCAGTTTGACGGACGTGTGCTTCTTCAGGACGGCAAAAACAAAATCAGGATAGACATAACCTATACTGACAAGGATGCAAAGGCGTTTTCCGTTTACCGTGAATACACCGTGCATGTAAAGCTTGACGGCATTAAAATCAGTACCGATCTTAAGGACAAAAATGTTGACACAAGCAGTGTTTCATTTTATGTTCATGCATCTATTGACGGTGAAAATTTGCCTGTAGATGTGCGTTTGAACGGTGAAAAGCTTGTATCAACAGGTGATAGCTACACAGCCGTTCTTCAAGAAAATGACAACACAATTGTCATATCATCAAGCTGGCATGACAAGAGCATATCAAAGACTTATCATATAACATACACGCCTGTTAAGCCACTTGAAATACGGACTTCCCTGCAAAACTGCACGGTTGATGAGAGCGATTATTATTTTAGTGCATACACAACAGGCGGAAGTGCTAAGGCAAAACTCAGTGTTACATTTAATGGCACACCGTTAGCAAACAGCAAGGATTATAATGTTACATTAAAAACAGGAAGCAACACAATTCGCCTGAAGGCAACTGATGTTGTAAACGGCGAGAAAATCTCCAACACGCAGGATTATATTATTAGGTATATACCTGTATCAGATGAAGCTTCCGCACCGAAAATCCAGCACATAAACATAAATGATGGCATGAGTGTCAAAGGTTCTGACTATAACCTTGATATCCTGCCTGTCGATTTTGAAGGCAATCGGATTTATTACAACGGCATAGCGGTTCGTCTGAACGGTGTCGCACTTTCTCACCAATGGGACGGCAAATATACAAGCTATTCGCTTTATCTGAAAAACGGCGTCAACAGGATTGATATACGCATCACCGACAAGGCTGGCAGATACACTGATTATATTTATGACATAAACTGCCTTGCCGTATCAGACGGCGATGAGATCGGTACTGTTACAATTAGCGTTGATGCAAATGTCCTCGGGCTTGGAAATCTTATAGCACCTGAACAAGTAACTATTCATCAGGGCGAATCAGCAGCCGATGTCCTGCTTAAATTCCTGCAGTCGCACGGCTTTGTGTGCGACTATTCGGGTAATGTTGACAACAGCTTCTATCTTTCAAGACTCAGGAAAAACGGCGTTGCCAGAAACGTTTCCATACCGAAAGAGCTTGCAGATGAAATTGACAGGCACGGCTTTGAATGGAAAGACCAGAGTGACGAAAACAGTATCGGCGAGCTTGATTATTGTCAGGGCTCGGGCTGGATATACTCGATAAACGGAAGCTTCCCGAACTACAGCTTATCAAAAGCAACGCTCAAGGACGGATATGAATTGCGTATCCGTTTCACTCTCGCTTACGGAAAGGACGTTGGCGGAGGATATGACCTTGGATATGAAGATAATTTTGACAAGATATGGTGACCTTTATGCTAAACAAAAGCTCAAAACTAAATAAACTAATACTGCTGTTTGCCACTGTCACTGCCCTTTTATTGTCGCCTATAAACGCCTTTGCAGAGCATAAGGACTACAGCAATGCCGACATTGAAAAGACAATGCAGGGCATAATCGACTGGAAGAAAAATGATTTGGATATTGATAAAAGCGATGACATTTTCAGTGCTGATTTTACTGTAACCGCAGGCTCACCGTCAACAGACTGGTATGCACTCGCAGTTGGACGGCTCGACAGCAGTGATAACAATTATGCTTATCTTTCAATGCTTGAAAACTATGTCGTGGAAAAGTATAAAACTGCGACAATGCTTGATGATACAAAGGCAACCGAATGGCACAGAATCTCACTTGTGATGCTCTCGTTAGGCGGTGATCCTACACAGGTCGGTGATGATAAAATAAACCTTATCTCTGACGGTACATATAACAGGGAGCTGTTCTCACCACTTGATTCACAAGGCATAAACGGGCTTGTCTGGGCGCTTATAACGCTTAATTCAATGGACTATAAAACTCCTGACAACGCCTGCACGACAAAAGATGAGATTGTAGATTCTATCCTCTCAAAGCAAAACCGTGACGGAAGCTTTTCGTTGATTGACAACACGCCCGATATTGATATTACCGCCATGACGCTCACCGCTCTGTCGCCATATCACAAAAGCGACAACATGAAAACTAAAGCCTGCATAAACAGGGCTGTAGACTATCTGTCTGCACACCAGAACAAGAGCGGTGGCTTTGCTGATGAAAACGGAAGCGAAGCGATTTCGCAGACAATAATTGCACTTTGCAGTCTGGGAATTGACCCTGTGAATGATACAAGATTTATAAAGGATAACCACGATTTGCTTGACGCTCTGATGAGCTACAAAACTTCTGACGGCGGTTTTAAGCACCAGCTTGATGACAGCAAAAGTAGTTCAATCTCAGGCGAGCAAGCACTGCTTGCACTGACAAGTATTAATCGCTTTCAAAACGGTATGAGCAGCCTGTATGACTTCAAAACTGATACAAAAACAAAGGCTGTAAACCATATCATATTCAATGAAAATGATGTCAAAAGGTATAAGGCTCTGCATGAAAAGCTTACAACAAAGGATTATACTGAAGTTATGTATCTTTATAACAAGCTGAGTGATGCTGAGAATAAAAATGATTATCCCGAAATACTTAAATCGCTTAAAGATAAAAAAGTTGAAATTGAGGCTGTTCGCAAAAAGATTGAAAGCATTAATGCTAAAATTCTCAACAATCTTTATCCGTTTGATGATATAACGTCAGATGATGCGGACATGGTCGAGAGTATTTACAAGGACGTGAAAACGCTTGATAAATATGACCAAAAGCAGATTCTTGGCTATGAGGATTTGCTAAAGGCAAGAACCAAAATTCACACAAACCAGAGAAGCATGATTATTGAAACTATCGCAGTCGGCGTATTTGCAATGCTGATTGTGTTGATTATAATAAGACTTAAAAAACGCAGGCAAGCAAAAAAGGAAAATCAGATGCCTGCTGATGACAACATTGATTGGTAAGGAGAACAAGCTATGGAAAATAAAACAAAACAAATTTTAAGCCAGCTTAAACTGGCAATTATCGGCAAGGACGAGATTTTAAAAAAGGTTTATATGGCAATTCTTGCAAACGGCCATGTTCTCCTTGAGGACGTGCCTGGCGTTGGAAAAACAACGCTTGCAATCGCTTTTTCAAAGGCACTTGACCTTGATTATAAGCGTGTGCAGTTTACCTCAGACAGCGTTCCGTCAGACATAACAGGCTTTTGTGTGTTTGACAAAGCTCAGAATAAGTTTGTCTATCAGCAGGGTGCTGCCATGACAAACCTGCTTCTTGCTGATGAGATTAACCGTACATCGAGTAAAACTCAGTCTGCACTTTTGGAAACAATGGAGGAGCGTCAGGTTACCGTTGACGGAGTAACGCACGAGCTTCCAAAGCCTTTTATCGTGCTTGCAACGCAAAACCCTGTAGGCTCTGCTGGAACACAAATGCTTCCTGCATCACAAATGGACAGATTTATGATAAGGCTTAAGATGGGCTACCCTGATTTTCAAAGCCAGGTCAATATCTTAAAGGACAGACATACTGATAATCCGCTCGATTCGGTTAAGACGGTTGCAAATGCTGATGATATTATAAAAATGCAAAACGCCGTTAGGCTGGTACATATTGAGGACGATATTTATGAATATGTCACAAGGCTTGCAGAATTTAGCCGTAGCCTTGAAGATGTCGAGCTTGGAATAAGCCCTCGTGGTGCGTTGAATCTCTGTGGCATGGCAAAAGCTAACGCCTTTGTAAACGGCCGTGACTATGTTGTACCTGACGATGTCAGATATGTGTTCACTGATGTTTGTGCCCACAGATTAGTCATAACTCAGCGTGCAAGACTTGCCGGAAAAGACAGCGCACTTCTTGCAAAGGAAATACTGAATTGCGTGCCTGTTCCAACCATTGACACAAGGAAATAATAGCTATGTTAAAATGCTGGATAACATATACCTGCTGGCTTATTGCAGTTTTAATTTTAAACATTTTTTCAGCCTCAAAGGGTGTGTTTGCACTGCTGTGCTTATCAGTCATTCTCCCTTTAATTGCAATAATCATAAACAGGCTTTTAAAACAAAAAATCATAATTGAAACAGCCCTGCCTGACTCTGCCGAAAAAGGCAGTGTGGTTTCAGGCAAGGTCTTTGTGACCAATACAAAAAGATTTCTAATACCTTTTGCAAAGCTTTCTTTGCTTAGTGAAAACATGGTTACAGGTGAAAAGAATGGTTTCAAGCTTTGTTTTTCACTAACACCAAAAGGCAAAAAAGAGTTTGGAATCAAGCTGTCGGATAACTATTGCGGAAAGATTGTTTTCAAGGCAAGTAATGTCAGGTTCTACGACATTTTCGGACTAACATATAAAAAATCTGACTGCGATGTTCACGGCAGTATAAACATTCTGCCTGAGCTGCTTGATTGTAGCTTTAGTATGTCGCAACTGTCGGGTATACACCTTGAAAACAGCGATAATTCGGCAGATAAGCCAGGTTTTGACTTAAGCGAGCCGTATGAATACCGTGAGTATGCCGTTGGCGACAGCCCAAAAAGCATACACTGGAAGCTCTCTCAAAAGCTGGACAGGCTGATTGTAAGACAGGGTGGTATGCCATCGCCTGAGTCGTTTATACTGCTGCTCGACACAACCGCATCAAATGATAAATGTGACTATTCAACGCTTTCAAAAACGGTCGAGGCGTTTATATCCCTGAGCAAAGAGCTGTGCGATAGACAAGCGTCACACACAATCTGCTTTTTTGACTATGCAAACAGTGAGCTATTTAAGTTTGTCGTAAATAATGACGGCGACTGGTTTGCAACAGTCCCAAAGGTGCTATCGGCAAGTTTCAAAACAGACAGCACGTCTTGCACCGAGCGATTAAGCGATAGCATGATTGCAAAACCTGAGCATATTATATGCGTATCCGCCTGCAAAAACGGCGGTGAAAACACCGAGATATTAACGATAACTCCGCAGGATTTTACATAAAACGAAAGGAAAAAGCAATGGCAAAAGTTGATAAAGTTACCCTAAAACTGAATATCACAAGCCGAAATGACGGTAGTCAGCGAACCTTATTTGGCGTGCTGATTAATTTGCTTTTGTCAATGCTTGCATTTTTCGGCTTCGGCGGATTGTTTTTAAAGCTGTTTGGCATCGCTGTCAACCCAGCGATAGTTTTGCTGTGCGTACTAATCTCGTGCATAGTGCTGCTGATCCCGACAAAATGGCTGTATATAAGGCTAATTCCTGCTATCTCAGCGATTGTTGCGTTGGTGCTTTTAGCAAGCAAAGTCGCAAACGGCTTTGTCTTTACAGCGAACAAAATCTTCGATAATGTCGGCTGCAGATTCTCTAAAATTATGACTCACCTTTCTGCAATCGGGCAAAAGGGCGTCAGTGAAAAGGTCGCAACTACGGCATTTTTGGCAATCGTTGCCGTTTTAGTTACATACTCTGTGGTCTTCTCGCTCAAGAGCAAAGACATCATCATACCAGCACTTTTGTCCTTGTCGTCGATTGTTGCCTGCGTTGTCTTTTGCTTCTCGCCACCGTTTTGGTTCATCACCACCGCCTGCCTTTACATCTTGGGTGCAATGCTCAAAAGGCTGTCGGGCGACAAGGTGAGTGCGATTAGTCTTACAGCTTGCACAATTCTATGCCTGCTCATTACGCCGATAGCGAGCTTTATAAATGCTGACGGTTATTTCCATGATGTCAAGTCTGATATCGTATCAAGCGTTGACAATTTCAGATACGGCAAAAGCTCGGTTATGCCTGAGGGCAATTTTACGCGAATAAAAAGCTTTCGCCATTCTGGTGAAAAACAGCTTGAAATTATCATGTCAAAACCCGACTCACTCTACCTCAAGGGTTATGTTGGTGAAAAGTATACACCGATTAGTTGGTGCAGTCTTGACAATGAAAAGCGTTATCAGAACGCCGAGCTTTTCTACTGGCTGCACAAGGAGGATTTTTATGGGCAAAATCAGATATCCTGTGCTTTGCAGGCGTTGAAGAGTGATGAAAAGACTAATGGGATAACTGTGCGGAATATCGGCACAAGCCGGAAATACATTTACTATCCGTATGAAATTGCATCAACCGACAGCTTTGACAAAGATTCCCTGATTGACGGTTCTCTGCTTGCAGGCGGCTTTTCGGGCAAGGAACTTTACACTATCAAGGCTTATGAAAATAAGGTGGAAAGCTATCCCGAAGTGTTGGCTGACATAAAGAAAAACGCCGATTCACCACAGGTTTCAGACTATCTTAACAATGAAAATCACTACAGAAAATTTGTTTATAAATCATATCTTGATATACCTTCGGAAACTCGCAACCTACTCAAAACTCAGCTTGGTGAACGGTCAGACAAAACTCAGCGACTTAGTTATCAAAAGGCACAGCAGAGCATTTTGTCCTATCTGTCAAAAAAGGTTTCATATAACGAAAACACCACGTTTTCGAGCGATTGTGGCGATTTCTTGCAGTATTTTCTTGAGCAAAGCTGTGAAGGATATTCGGTGCATTATGCAACGGCGGCAACGCTGATTTTCCGATACTTTGGCATTCCTGCAAGGTATGTTGAGGGCTATATTGTAACGCCTGATGATGTCAAGAATGCTGTTGGTGGTTCGGCGGTAAAAATTGACGATTCGCACTTTCACGCCTGGGCAGAGTTTTATCGTGACGGCGTAGGCTGGGTGCCTTTTGAAGCAACTCCGCCATACTTGAATGTGATGGGACAAGCGCAAGAAATATCTGCCCTGCCTGATGCAGAAGCTACCGATAGTATGGACAATGATGATTCTGAAGCTGATGAAAGCTCACAGCAGGACGAGCGTGATTCAATCAAAATCAATGCAAGCGGAGCGGCATACCTGATTGCATTTTTAGTGGTTGCTGTTGTCGTTTTGCTTGGAATAATTTTGCTTTGCGTTATAAGGCGTCTGGCTATTTTAAGACGATTCATGGCGTTTGAAAAATCGGACAATAAAACAAGCGTTTTGCTTGTATTTTCACACACTGTGCGTCTGCTTTTGCTTTATGGCTATATGTTAAGTGAAAATGAGCTTTATGATGAAAACTCATCGCTTTATCAAAAGCTTGGTGACTTATCAGATAAGGTGAAAAAGTCGCTCGGGATTTATAACAAGGCAAAGTTCAGCAGACATGAAATATCAGCCGATGACAAGCAATTTGTGCTTAAAACGCTTGATTGTTTGCTATTGGATATCAAGGCAAAAAGTGGATTTATAAATAATTTTTACAGGCGATTTATCAGGTGCGAATACAAGTAATTTTCAGAAAGGACTGGTATTGATGAAAAAGGATATACTTATTATATTCTCTGCAATACTTGTTGTCGCAGCTTTGATTATGGGCATGGATTTTCAGAGTGTGGACGAATATTATCTCACTCATATTGATGATATTAAGCCCGATTCACAGACTGTTTTTCTGTCCATTGACTGCAAGACCATTCTTGAAAATTATGATAAACTTGATGATAATCTTAAGTTTGAAAAATATGTGCCAAAGGACGGCATAATACTCAAAAAGACGGAGTATGTGCTTAGAAAAGGTGACACTGTTTTTGATATTCTAAGCCGTGCTGTCAGACACAACAAGATACAAATGGAATACAAGGGTGCAAATGAAACCGCCTACAAGAGTGCTTACATTGAAGGGATAAACTACCTTTATGAGCTGTCGTGCGGTGAAGGCTCTGGCTGGTCATTTCTTGTAAACGGCAAAATGACTGAGTACGGCTGTTCGCAAGTGAAACTCAAAGACGGCGATGTTGTTGAATGGAAATACACCTGCAATTTTGGTGAAGATTTAAAGCAGGCTGATGATAAGGAGATGAAATAAATGAGAGGTTTTGCAAGTCTTAACCCACGAGTTTTGGCTCTTTACTTTTTATCAGTGCTTCTTATCACGATGTTTATGTGGAACCCGGCAATACAGATTATATCGCTTCTGGGTAGTTTGCTGCTCTTATCGACGCTTACAAGTGCTAAGGAAATGCTGTCTGATATCTGCTTTTACGCAGTGCTGATACTGCTGATTATAGCGGTGAATCTGATGTTTTCTCACAACGGTGAAACACCGATGTTTTTCTTAAACGGCAATCCTATCACGTTCGAAGCACTTTTATACGGTGCTGAGGCTGGTGTTATGATAGTTTCGGTTATCGCCTGGTGCAAATGCCTGTCAAGAATAATCACAACCGACAAATTTCAATACATTTTCGGCGGTGTCGCTCCTGAGGTAATGCTAATTTTGTCTATGGCACTGAGGTTCATACCGCTTTTTAAAAGGCAATATAAAAGAGTAAGCAACGCACAAAAGGCTATGGGAATCTATTCTCAGGAAAGCCGTGCTGACAAGCTAAAAGGCGGTGTGTGGACGCTGTCTGCACTGACAAGCTGGTCGCTTGAAAACTCTGTGGAAACGGGAAATGCCATGAAAGCAAGAGGCTATGGGCTAAAGCCTCGCAGTCACTATGCTATATTCAAATTCGGCATTAATGACTTTATAATAGCCTTAATCGTAATCGCATTTACTGTGGTGGTTCTTATTTCATCGTCATTAGGCAAGCTTGATTTTTACTTTTATCCAAACATAAGCGGTTTTGACTTATCATATCTCTCGATTACCGCTTATATAAGCTTTGGCGTTTTAACGCTTATGCCGTATTTTATTGAAACGAAGGAGGATATAAAATGGAAATTCTACATATCCAGGATTTGAGCTTTTCATATCCAAAAAGCAAAAGCAAGGCTCTCACTCACGTTTCAATGACAATCAATGAGGGCGATTTTGTTGTAATCTGCGGTGAATCGGGAAGTGGCAAGACTACCCTTTTGAAGCTTATAAAAAAAGAGCTTGCACCTATTGGCAACAAGGAGGGCAGGATTTTATACAACGGCACTGAAATTGACAAGCTTGAGCAACGTGTCAGTGCGACTGACATTGGATTTGTTTTGCAAAATCCTGAGAGTCAGATTGTCACCGACAAGGTCTGGCACGAGCTTGCTTTCGGGCTTGAAAACTTAGGTGTCCCAGCTGACATAATCCGCCGTCGTACTGCTGAAACAGCAAGCTATTTTGGCATTGATGACCAATACAGGCAGTCAACCGACAGCCTTTCTGGTGGACAAAAACAGCTTCTTAATCTTGCATCAGTTATGGTGATGCAGCCACGGATTCTTATACTTGATGAACCGACAAGCCAGCTTGACCCGATTGCATCTGATGAATTTATAGCAACGCTCAAAAAGCTGAATGATGAGCTCGGTATAACTATAATTCTAACTGAACATCGCCTTGAAAGTGTTTTCCCGATTACAAACAAGGTCGCTGTTATGGAAAAAGGCAGGGTTATCTCGTTTGATTCACCACGCAAGGTCGGTAATCAGCTGAAGCACAACAAAATCAGCCTTGGCTTTCCTTGTGCTGTAAGAATGTTTCAAGGGCTTGATGCAAGCGGCGAGTGTCCTCTCACAATTAAAGAAGGACGTGACTATCTTGCAAGCAGCTTTTCGCAAAGCAAGGGCAAGAGTGTCGCTGTTACGGATACTTCATTCGATGAAACTGCTCTTGAAGCAAAAGATCTCTGGTTCAGGTATGAAAAGCGTTCGGCTGACATTTTGCGTGGTGTGAGCATTAGCTTGCACAAGGGTGAGATCTACACAACACTTGGCTCGACAGGTGTTGGAAAGACAACGCTTTTAAACGTTTTGTCTGGCATAAATCGGGCATACAAGGGTGGTGTCAAGGTTTTTGGAAAGAAGCTTTCGCAATATAAAAATAACTCGCTTTACAAGGATAATCTTGCGTTATTGCCACAAAATCCAGCTATTGTTTTTACGCAGGATACTGTGCGTGAAGATTATGCAAAGCTGCTTAAGGCGTTGGGATTAGCAAATCAGGAAATTGATGAGCGTATCGCTGATATATCGGACAAGCTTGGGTTAAGTGACCTTCTTGACTGTCACCCATCTGATTTAAGCGGTGGCGAACAGCAAAAATGTGCTATCGGCAAGACGCTTTTATCAAGCCCGAAGATACTGCTTCTTGATGAGCCGACAAAGAGCATTGACGCTTATGCAAAGCAGGAGCTGATAGGCTTGCTCAAAGGGCTGAAAGCGTCAGGCATGGCGGTTTTGATTGTAAGCCATGACATTGAATTTGCAGCCCAGATTTCAGACAAGTGTGCTTTATTCTTTGACGGCGAGCTGATTGCTCAGGACGAGCCACACAGATTTTTCTCAGGCAACAATTACTACACAACGGCAGCATATCGAATCTCCCGAGGTTTCTTTGAAAACGCTGTACTGACAGACGAGATTATAACACTTTGCAAGGAGAATTATGATGATTAACAAGGTTTTTACATACATACTGCTATCAATCCTTGTACCTGCTATTGTAATAATCGGATGTCTTGTTTTTCGTGAAAAGCAATACGCCTTTGTGTCTGCTATTGTGGCAATTATCGCCTGCGGTGTATTCTTTCTATCCTTTGAAAAGAAAGAGCATAGTGCACAAAGGCTGACGATAATCGCTGCACTTACAGCTATTGCCATTGTAAGCAGGATTATCTTCTCGCCTCTACAGGGATTCAAGCCAGTAACTGCGATTATTATTATCACTGCTATGTATTTTGGTTCAGAGGCAGGATTTATGGTGGGTGCTATGACGGCACTTATTTCAAACTTTTATTTCTCACAAGGACCATGGACACCGTTTCAGATGCTGACCTGGGGGCTTATCGGTCTGTTGGCAGGCATTTTTGCAGAATCGCTGAAAAACAAAAAAGCATGGAGGCTAATATTCGGGGCTCTCGCCGGAATACTGTTCTCCATGCTCATGGACGTTTATTCAGTTTTATGGATTGACGGGAATTTCAATTTGCCGAGATATGCATTTTATCTCACATCATCGCTGAAATTCACTATCATATTTGCCTTTTCAAATGTTGTATTTTTGCTCATTTTGGCTGATCCGATTGGCAAAAAGCTCGAGCGTATCAAAACTAAATATGACCTATAGAATCAGGACCTGTGAAGCAGGTTCTTTTTCTTTATTAGGAATATATAAAGTCCTGCCAAAAGTACATATACGGTTGCTCCGACAATAACATCTAATACTAAATCTACTGTGTCGCTCTTGAAAACTGGCAGAAGCTCGATTGCACCAAACATTACCGCACCGATTGCAATATAGACAATCTCATACTTCAGATAAAGCAATAGGTGTATATCTTTTCTTACGCAGAAAATCTGGTATACAAACACGCAGGTTTCTGCGACAATAGTACCGATAGCTGCACCAACTGATGCGATATGTGGTATAAGCAGTGCGTTAACAATAAGATTTACAACTGCACCGATTATTGCCGACACGATATATATACTATCCTTTTTGTTCGGGATAATGTACTGCGTTCTTATAACATTTCCTACACCGATAAGCACGGTTGTCACTGCAAGGTACATCATTACAGTACCCGATTTTGCAAACTCATCGCCGTAAAACCAGACTGCAAATCTTTGTGCCACAGCAAAAATACCAAACATAACGGCATTTGTATAGGCTGCAACGAGCATTACGCTATCGTCAAGATATTTTGAGCTTTCCTCTTCTCTTTTGGCAGAGATAAGTGCTGTCATTCTTGGCAACATAACTGTTCCGAGGGCTGTAATAAAAGCAAGCGTTATGTTTATTATTTTTTCTGCGTTTTCATAATAAGCCACCTGCTTCATATTGCTGATATAACCGAGCATTACCTTATCCATGATTTTATAAAGGCTTATTGCTATTACCGGCACAAAAAGCATCAGGTTCGGCTTGAAATGCTTTACAACGTCTTTGAATTTTGGCTTTACAAAGTGTATATATTTTTTTAGAAATGGCCACAGGCACATCTGTGAAAGCACAATTCCTACCGCCATTATTGCTATGTATTTATAAAGGTCGTCCTTGGTTTTTACAAATGTGAAAATAGCGACAACAGTTAAAACTTTTATGATTGTATTTCTTGTAACGGTGAGCTTAAACTGCTCCATTCCAAAGAAAAACCAGTTTATATCAAACAGTGATGACAGCACCCAAAGCAACATGATGAGTGCTGCTTTTTTATCAACTGAGAAAAATCCGACATATACAAGATATAACGCAATACTGATACAAAATGTCATTGTCTGCATTGTAAAAATCTCGCAGAAAACACGTGAGCGTTTTTCATAATCGTCCTGAACGGACGCTATTGCTCTGTTACCATAATTATTTAGTCCAAGCAATGTAATGTATGTAAAATACATTGCAACAGAGTATGAAAAAGAATATACTCCCACGCCTTGCGGACCGATTACTCTTGCGAGATACGGTGCTGTTATTAATGGAAGTATAAGAATCAAAAGCTGATATAAAAAATTATACACTATGTTTTTCTTTAGGGTTGACATTTTAAGATTTTGCATCTCCAATCTTTTTTGCAGGCACTCCGCCCACAATCTCGCCGTCACCTACATCATTAATCACAACGGCGTTTGCTGCAATAACAGCATTGTTTCCTATCTTTATATCTCCAATGATTTTTGCACCAGGATAGAATGTAACATTATCACCAATGGTCGGATATTTCTCGTCTTTCTGACCAAAGGTTACCTGCTGATAAAGAATGCAGTTGTTGCCAATCACTGTACCCAACCCTATAACTATTCCGTTATAATGCTTGATACAAAGG
>JAFTAX010000067.1 GCA_017458445.1 Ruminococcus sp.
AAGGGTAAAGAGAGATGCGAAGAGCTTGGACTTGACGGTATCGTTGTAATTGGCGGTGACGGTTCATTCAGAGGTGCAGCAGATTTGTCAGCAGCAGGAATTCCATGTATCGGTATCCCTGGAACAATCGATAACGATATTCAGTGTACTGAATACACTATCGGCTATGATACAGCTTTGAACACAGCAACTGAGATGATTGACAAGCTCCGTGACACAGCACAGTCACACAACAGATGCTCAATCGTTGAGGTTATGGGCAGACACGCTGGCTACATTGCAATCAACGTTGCAATTGCAACAGGAGCAGAGGCTTGTATCACAGTTGAAAGAGACTATGACCTTAAGACAATTGCTAAGAGAATGCTTGAAGCAACAAAAGTTGGTAAAACACACTTTATCGTTGTAGTTGCTGAAGGTGTTGGTAAAACAGATGAAATTGCAAAAGAGCTTGGAGAGCTCACAGGAATTGATACAAGAGTTACAATTCTCGGCCACGTTCAGAGAGGTGGTAATCCTACAGTTCGTGACAGAGTTGCAGCAACAGGACTGGGCTATCGTGCAGTTGAATTGCTTGAGCAGGGTATCGGTAACAGAATTGTTGGTATTAAGGATAACCAGATTTACGATGTTGATATCCAGGAAGCTCTTTCTATGAAAAAGCCATTTGATGATGAGCTTTATGATATCCTTGAAGAGATAGCATTATAATAGAATAAATGCTAAAGTGTGAATATACGGCTACTTCAGTTAACTGCGGTAGTCTGCATATTATAGAGTAGAGATCTGTGCGTTAAGTGCCTGAGGGACGGGGAGTTGCCAACAGGACGAAAAAGGGATTCACCCTTTGCGGTGCAGATTTCGCATCCCGCTGAATATGACAACAGTATAATTGAATGAAGATATCTTCTTTTCTTGTCATGTTTCGTGAGGAAAAGGAGGTATTTTTTTATGAAAAAAACAGAAAACAATTCACAAACCAACAAACGCCGCATCTTTGGTACAACAAAAAAACTTGTGGTGTGTGCACTTTTTGTGGCAATGAGTATTGTGCTGGGAAAATTTTTGTCAATTAAGATTGGCGATAACATCAGAATCAGCTTTGAAAATCTCTCGCTTATAATGTCGGGAATGTTCTTCGGACCGGTTGTAGGACTTGTAACAGCGGCTGTTGCTGACATTGTCGGCTGTATTCTGTATGGCTATGCGATAAACCCTATTATAACGCTTGGTGCGGCGTCAATAGGCTTTACAGCAGGTCTTGCATCACATATCATGCTTAAGAACAATAAGCTTTTGAACGTGATTGTGTCGGTATCTTTAGCACATCTTATAGGCTCGATTATAATAAAAACTATCGGACTTTATGTTTATTATCACACACCATTCCAGGTGCTGATATGGAGATTACCTGTGTATATCATAACAGCTGCTGCAGAAAGCTTTATAATATATACACTGGTCAGAAACAAAGCTTTTTCCGAGCAGATTGAAAGAATGAATCAAAAATGATAAGCTATGATAATGCTATAGATGAGCTGAAAATTGCGTCAACAAGAGGAAGCAAGCTCGGGCTTGAGAGAATGAAACTCCTGATGAAGCTTTTAGGCAACCCACAGGACAAGCTTAAAGTCATACACGTTGCAGGCACAAACGGAAAAGGCTCTTTTTGTGCTATGCTCGGCTCGGTGATGGCTTGTGCTGGATACAAAGTCGGAGTGTTTTCATCGCCTTATATGCTATCTCCTGATGACAGCTATAAGATAAATGGCGTCGTTGTGTCAAAAGAGCAGTTTGCAAAAACTTTTGATGAGATAGTCGCTGTAAGCGAAAAAATGGACGACAAGCCAACGGAATTTGAAATGCTGGCTGCAGCGTCTTATCTTATGTTTTATAATGCTGGCTGCGACTATGCTATAATCGAGTGTGGTATGGGCGGCGACGGCGACGCTACTAATGTGGTGGACAAGCCTTTGCTGTCGGTGATTACCAACGTTGCTTTCGACCACTGTGCATTCCTTGGCAGCACGATAACCGAGATTGCAACCCACAAGGCAGGTGTGATAAAAAAAGATTGCCCTGTTTTGTTTGGCGGTGATGATAAGCAGGCAGAGCAGATTGTAAAGACCGTTGCATTGGAGAACAACGCACAGCTTTATTATCCCGAAACAAACGAGATTACCGTCAAAAAATCGGGTTTAAACGGCAGCGTTGTATCATATAAAGAGCTTGATGATTTGTCAATCAGCCTGAGTGGCGTGTATCAGATAAAAAACCTGGGAAATCTGCTTAAAGCGGTTGAGATACTCAGGGATAACGGTGTAAAAATTGGCAACACAGCTTTGCGTAAAGGCTTAGCTGATTGCCGTTGGATAGGACGGTTTGAGGTTCTCAATGATTCGCCGGTTATTGTTTTTGACGGAGCACACAACGAGGACGGAATGAAGGACGCTTGTGAGAGTATCAAGAGGTATTTTCCAAACCAAAAGGTAGCTTTGCTTATCGGTACGCTTGCGGATAAGAATTATAAATCGTATGTGAAAATGCTGGCAGGTCTTATATCAGGCGTGTTTACGGTATCGCCTGCGAATCACCGTGCACTTGACAGCAAAACGCTTGCAGAGTGCTTTGAGGTGGCAGGAGTTTCGGCAAAGCCATATGACAGCGTTGATGACGGATTTAATGCCGCATACTCATACGCCAAGGAAAATGATATGCCGTTATTGGTGCTTGGGTCTTTGTATATGTACAAGGATATTTTAAATGCGGTTGACAGAATAAAACAGGATAAAAACGCTTAGGAATACTTGCTTTATTGTACAGAGTGTTGTATAATATAAGCAGGTATTTTTTTATTGAAAGGACAGATTATTTATGATAAATGTAGGATTTATCGGTGCAGGAAATATGGGCTATGCAATAATGAAAGGAATTGTCGGTTCACCAATGGCAAAAGATATTTCATTGTTTGCTTTTGATAAGTATGCACCAATGCTTGAACGAGCTGAAAAAATAGGGGTGAATGCTTGCAAAAGTGCTGCTGATACAGTTGCAGAATCAAAGTATGTATTCTTAGCAGTTAAGCCTCAGCAGCTTGATGAGGTGCTTGATGAGATTGCAGGCGTTGTAAGCGAAGATACGGTTATCGTGTCAATCTGTGCAGGCATTTCTGATGAATACATTGCATCAAAAACAGTTGACAACGCAAAGGTAGTATTGGTTATGCCAAACACACCACTTTTGCTTGGAGAAGGTGCAACTGCTCTTTCAAAATCGGAAAGTGTGACTGATGATGAATTTAAGCTTGTCTGTGACATATTCGGCTCATGCGGTGTTTATGCGGTTATACCAAAGGACAAGATGAAAGAGATTATCGCTATAAACGGCTCATCGCCAGCGTTTATCTACCTTTATGCAAAGGCTTTTATTGACTATGCAAAGTCTGAGAAGATAAGTGAAGATGTCGCAAAAACGCTCTTTGCAAAAACACTTATAGGCTCTGCAAAGATGATTACAGACAGTGGAAATACTATTGATGAGCTTATCACAATGGTTTCTTCAAAGGGCGGCACAACTATTGCAGGCTTGGAACAGTTAAGAGCAGGAAATCTTGAGGACACTGTTAATAACGCTTGCAAAGCGTGTACAAAAAGAGCTTACGAGCTTTCAAAGTAATTTTTGATAAACCACGAGCATATATATTACCAAATAATAATTTGGAGTGTTATGTATGCGTGAATTGAGGACAAGCAAGGATTTTGTTCATAAAGATAGCTTTTTTGCATTTCTTGCAGGAACAGCAATAATTGGCGTTTTGCTCGGAGTAATATCACATTGTTTTATGAGCGATGCGTTCTTAAAACAAATGGCAATTGCACAGGAGAATTTCATTGAGATAAGAAGGCATCAGGATTTTATCACAATTCTTATGAAATCCTTTCTAAGCTCAACGGTTTTTCTTGGAGTGGCATTCGTTTTGGGCTTTTCGGCGATCTCTCAACCGCTGGAGATTATACTGCCTGTTATAAAGGGTATGGGTTTGGGAGCTACAATGGCTCAGATCTATGCCCAAAACGGTAAAGGCGGAATGTTTATTTCCCTTGTTATAATCCTGCCTTGTGCGGCTATATCTATGTATGCTTTGCTTATGGGAACAAGAGAGTCTGTTAGCTTTTCAAACATTCTTATGACAGACCTTCTCTCATCAAAGCAAAGCGGTGGGCTATTGCCTGCACTCAAGCTTTATATAACAAAATTTGTGGTGCTTGAAGCGATTGTTGCAGTGTCTGCAGGAGCAGATTGCTTATGTACGGTTATTTTTTCATATAAATTATAATTTGATTTATGAAAGGAAGTTTAAAATGTCTTTGTTCGGAAATTATGATACTCCGGGAAAAGGAGTACCAAAAGCTCCAATGGAGAAAAAGGGAATTTTCAAGTTTTTTGAGGTGTACGGACGACGTTTCTGGAAGCTTTTGCAGCTTAACATTATCTATGTTGTATTCTGTATTCCAGTTGTAACGTTCGGCCCTGCAACTGCTGCCATGACAAAGGTTGCAAGGAATTATTCTCAGGAACGAAACGCCTTTGTTTTCGGAGATTTTATCGACACCTTCAAAAAATGCTTTAAACAAAGCTTTATAATGGGAATCATTGATGTTGTCGCTTCAGTGCTGTTTTATATTGCAATAAATGTCTATTATCATCTTGCACAGCAAAACTCGATAATGTATATCCTGCTTGTAATTGCGATCAGCCTTACTATCATATTCTTCATGATGCATTTTTACATTTACCTTATGATAGTATCAACTAATCTGAGCTTGAAGCATATACTCAAAAACTCATTGTTCTTAGTGAGCCTTGGCTTAAAGGGAAGCATTATCACCCTGCTTACATGGGTGCTTGTTGTGCTTTTGCTTGTACTGGTATATCCGTTCACATTTTTCGTGTTACTTATATGGCCACTTTCATTCATGTGCTTTGTAACATCATTCAACTGCTATCCGACAATCAGAAAGTACGTTATCCAGCCATATTATGACAGCAGAGGTGAAGACAATCCTGAATTTGATTACCTCAAAGCAAAAGACGATGAGGTTGTTTTTGAGGACAATCCTGAGATTGAAACGGTGCCTGAAAAGAAACAAACAGGCAAAAAAGGCAAGGTTATAAAATAATACTATCGAATTTACAAAAAGCATTGACATATTCGTTAATTTGTGATACAATTTAAGCGAAGAATTGTATATTTTGGCAAATGTAGAAAGGGTGTTTAAATATGTTGAAGCAAACTATTACTAAAGCATTTTCGGGAATTTTATCAGTAGCTATAGCACTTTCATGTGTATGCGTAGTATCTGAATCTGACGCTAAGGCTTATGATATGTATGATTTGGTTTCATTAAGTTTAACTGACGGTATTCTCGGAGACTATGTAAACGGTGAAAATCTTTTGGACGGAAAAACACCTTTTGCATATAAAGTGAACATGAACGCTCAGTTTTCGGATAATGAAGATGGAATTGACGTTAAACCTTTTGATGTTTCCGCTTTGGTAAGACAAAAGGACAACAAGGCTGCAGCTGACATAAACATGAAATATGACGGCAAGAACTTAGCTACATACAATACAATATATGACCATAACACAAAGACTACATATCTTCAGATCCCAGAACTCAGTGACGCTTATCTTAAGGCAACAGGTGATGAATCAATAGTATTGCTCTTGCTATCTGATATTTTGCGTAATCCTGAGAATATTGATAATTATTATGGCGAGTATGAAGAAGAGGTGTCAAGCGTGCCTGATGACGATGAAGATGAGAATGAAGACGACGAGGACGAGTACACTTATCCTGATTATGATTTAGAAGCATTAATAAAGATGCTTGACGGAATTAATGTTGACGCTATATATAATGATGTACAGAGCTATTATAATACATTAAAGCCTTTGATTAAAGTCCCTGAAACAAAAAGTGAAGTTAAGTCAATAGGCGGACGTGATTTTACAATAGATTCAGAAATGTATGAAGTCAGCGGACAGGACGTTCAGAATATGATTAATGCTATTGCTGACAAATTGAAAAATGACAATGTAGCTAAGGATATATTGTCCAAATTCGGTAGTGATGAAAAGTCATATAATAAAAGAGTTCAGGAAGCTATTGATTATTATAATGATTTAAGACCATCAGAGCTTGCAAAAAAAGCACAGATAATCATCTTTAAAATGGGTGGTAAGATTGTAGGTGCCGGCTATATTGACGATGTTGAGAAAATTCAGAAGAGAAATATCTTAATAGTTGATAATGGCTTCGTTGGCGTTGAAACTGTTGAAAGAAATGAAGATGATGAAACCACAACTACAGGCGGTTTGACAATTGACGACAATGGTATCAACGGTGTGATTGACCATAACTATAAAGAAGATAGTGACGGAAAAACATATAATAATGAAAGAACAGTATTTGAAAATGTAACATTTGCAAACGGAATTCCTGTCGGAAAGATTGTTAAAAGAACGGAAGACAATTATGATGGCGAGGATTCCAACAGCCGTATGGAGCTTACATCGAGTATAAATGACGGTGTGGTTACGATTAATTGTGTCGAAAGCGAAAACGACAAGGAAATCAGTAACGTTACAATAACGGTTGAGCCTGTTGAGCCGACAGACATTGAAATTCCGACAGAAAATATTTATTCTGTAGGCGACAAGGAACAGCTTAAGGCATATATTGAATCAGCTGACGTTGACGGATTTTTTGCAAACCTAAAGAGTGTTTTAGGTGATGAGCTTTATGAAAAGCTGTTTGGCGAAGAAGATGAAGATGAAGATGAAAATGACCCTGTTGTAGACCCTGATGATATAGATTCGG
>JAFTAX010000068.1 GCA_017458445.1 Ruminococcus sp.
AAAAAATGAGTTAGAAGTTTTAGTGAGGGGGTTTGGGGGACGACCCTTTTTCAAAAGGGTCTCACCCCAATGGACAAACTTATACAACGCTACAAACTTTGGCTTGTAACAGTAAAACAGACAAAAAGAGATTTAGTTACATAATCAGATTGTTCTGAGGAACTCGTCCCATGTTACGAACAGATTGAAAGAGAAGATATGTGCAAAGAATGTTACGGCATAGAAGCCAAGCACGAGCAGGCTGATTGCAAGTCCTGCGATAGCCATGCCTTTAAAGCCCTGTCTTTTGCCTAATGCTACTATACCAAAGATTGTTCCGAACAATGCACACAGGACTGATACAATCCAAACGCAATAGAACAAGATTGAGCAAACGCCAAGCACGAAAGACACGATTGCAAAAGCGATTGGTTTCTTTGGCTGCACTGGTGGCACATTTATCGGCTGATTATACGCCATGTTGTTATTTGCTTCCATTTTACACACTCCTTTTTTTATTATAAACTTTTTTACCTTATTGCATTAAAGCCCTGCTCTATGTCAGCGATAATGTCATCAACGTTTTCGAGACCTACTGAGAAACGGATAAGTCCGCCGTCAATTCCTGCTGCTACAAGCTGTTCGTCAGTGAGCTGACGGTGTGTAGCTGATGCAGGGTGAAGCACGCAGGTACGGATATCCGCAACGTGAACTTCATTTGACGCAAGGCTAAGGCTGTCCATAAACTTAACTGCTGTATCACGTCCGCCCTTGATTGAGAAAGCGATAACACCGCTACAACCGTCTGGCAGATACTTCTTTGCAAGCTCATGGTAACGGTCGTCTTCAAGTGCAGGGTAAGAAATTGATTCGATAAGTCCGCTGTTTTTGATATACTCTGCAACTTTCTTTGCGTTCTCGCAGTACTGCTTCATTCTTACTGCCAGTGTTTCAAGCCCAAGATTAAGCAGGAAAGAGCTGTTTGCAGCAGGATAGCAACCGAAATCTCTCATAAGCTGCATTCTTGCCTTAATTATGTATGGTGCAAAAGGATATGCCTCTGTATAAACTGTGCCGTGATAGCTTTCGTCAGGCTCTGTCATGCATGGGAACTTGCCATTTTTCCAGTCAAACTTGCCTGAATCAACGATAACTCCGCCGACCTGTACAGCGTGGCCGTCCATGTATTTTGAAGTTGAATGTACTACTATATCTGCACCCCACTCGATAGGTCTGCAAAGAATTGGTGTTGCAAAAGTATTGTCAACAATAAGCGGAACGCCGTTTTTGTGTGCAACTCTTGCGAACTTTTCGATGTCCAGAACTGTGATTGCAGGGTTTGCGATTGTTTCGCCGAAAACAGCCTTTGTGTTTGGCTTGAATGCTGCGTTGATTGTTTCTTCATCAGCGTCAACGTCAACGAAAATGCACTCGATGCCGAGCTTTTTCAATGTTACGGCAAAAAGGTTTACTGTTCCGCCATAGATTGATGATGATGAAATAAAGCTGTCGCCTGCCTGGCAGATGTTGAGTATTGCACAAAGTGATGCAGCCTGACCGCTTGATGTACACATTGCAGCAACACCGCCTTCGAGTGCTGCGATTTTCTTTTCAACAGCATCTGTTGTCGGGTTCTCGAAGCGTGAATAAATCAGGCTTTTTGTCGGGTCATCAAAAACCGCTGCGACATCATCTGTTGAATCATAAACGTATGTTGTGCTTTGTACTATTGGCATAACCCTTGGTTCGCTGTTTTTAGGTTTATAACCCTCGTGCAGACATTGTGTTTCAATCTTCATTTTTATCAAATCCTTTCGTTTATATGCTATTTAGAATTCTCTGTCAAAAGTTATAACAGTGAAATAATCAACGTCCTCATTCTTCAGTTTATCGTCAATGACCGTTTTTATCTGCTCATCTGTATATGAGCAATCGTAAGGTACGACTATATCAAACAATACGTTGATATGCTTCTCGCCAGGCACCAGACGAAAATCATGGATATGCAGTCTTTCGTCAAGGCCTTTGATAATTGTGCGGACCATATTCTTGCAGTAATTTACCTGCTCGTTATCTGTTTCGATCGGGTCCATGTGGATTGTCATGAGTATTCCCAGCTCGTTGTAGATGCGTCTTTCAATCTGGTCTACAATCTCGTGAATCTGCAAAAAGTTCTCATCGCTTTTTACCTCGACATGACAGCTTCCTATCATATTGCCAGGTCCGTAATTGTGGATAATCATATCGTGCGTTTCAATTATTTTGTCATAAGACATGATAAGATTTTGAATACTCTCGATAACCTGCTTGTCGGCTGGCTTTCCCAAAAGCTCGTCAACCGTTTCCTTGACTATGTCATAGCCTGATTTTAAGATGAAGCAGGACACGATAATACCCATTATGCCATCGACTGGCAGGCTTGTAAACGGTGCTGCAACCAATGCAACGATTACAGCTGATGTTGCAAGCACATCGCTTTTGCTATCCTTTGCCGTTGCAATCATAACAGATGAGTTTACCTTTTTGCCAAGCTTTGTGTTGAATATTGCCATCCAGAGCTTGACGCCGACTGACAAGACAAGTGATACAAGCACTATCCAGCTGAATTTTATTTTTCCTGGGGTTATTATTTTTACAACGGAATCTTCAAGCAGTTCTATTCCGACAACGATAATCACAACCGCAATCAGCAGTGATGTTAAGTATTCCATTCTGCCGTGGCCAAACGGGTGGTCTTTATCCGCTGGTTTTGCTGCAAGCTTATAGCCAAAAAGTGTTACGACACAGCTTGCACAGTCCGACAGGTTGTTGAACGCATCGGATATTACAGAAATTGAGTGTGCAAGCGTTCCCATAAGATATTTTACCGCAAAAAGCAGGATATTGCATATTACCCCGACAATACTGCTCAGAAGCCCGTAGCGTTCACGCACTTTTACATCATCAGTTTTCTCATAGTCCTTTACAAAAAGTCTTACCAAAAAACCTGTCATAAGTCTAATACCTCTCCACAAAGATAGAATATGTCAATGCGGAGAATGTTATCTTTTATACATTAATCTCCGCAACGTCGTCTGATACACCGTTTGCCTCAACAACAGGCTTAACACAGTTTTCGATAAACTCCTCAACCTGCTGTGGACATCTACCGATGAAGTTTTCAGGCTTCATTATTGCGTCCATTTCTTCCTTTGTTATCATAAACATAGGGTCTGCAAGAATAAGATCGCAAAGATTGTTATCAAGCCCTTCCTTCTTGACATTTGCGCCAGCAATCATTGAGTATTCACGAATCTTCTCGTGAAGATCCTGTCTGTTGCCGCCTTTTTTAACAGCGTCCATCATAATATTCTCTGTTGCCATAAACGGCAGCTCTGCCATTACTCTTCTTCTGATAATCTTGTCATAAACCACAAGTCCGTTTTCAGGATCTGTAACATTGAGCATGATGTTGAGTATTGAATCAACACCGAGAAATGCTTCTGCAACAGAAATTCTCTTGTTTGCTGAGTCATCGAGTGTTCTCTCGAACCACTGTGTGCCTGCTGTGAATGCAGGGTTAAGCACATCGCACATGACGTATCTTGCAAGAGATGTGATTCGCTCATCTCTCATTGGATTACGCTTATATGCCATAGCTGATGAGCCAATCTGGTTTTTCTCAAACGGCTCCTCGATTTCCTTAAACGACTGCAGAATACGAATATCGTTAGAAAACTTACTTGCTGACTGTGCAATTCCTGCAAGCACGGAGCAAACCTGATAGTCCACTTTTCTTGAATATGTCTGGCCTGAAACAGGAACGACTGAATCAAAGCCCATTTCTTCTGCAATCATCTGCTCTAACTTTTTGATTTTATCTGTATCGCCCTCGAAAAGCTCCATGAATGAAGCCTGTGTGCCTGTTGTACCCTTTGAGCCAAGCAGCTTGAGATTTGCGAGCCTGAAGTCCAAATCCTCCAGATCCATAAGAAGCTCGTTGCACCAGAGTGTTGCTCTCTTGCCGACAGTTGTCAGCTGTGCCGGCTGGAGGTGTGTATATGCAAGGCATGGAAGCCCTTTATACTTATCTGCAAACTTTGCAAGCTGGTCGATTACCTTAACAAGCTTTCTCTTTACAACCTTTAATGCGTCACGCATGATTATAACGTCTGTGTTGTCGCCGACATAGCATGATGTTGCTCCAAGGTGGATAATGCCTGCTGCCTTTGGGCAAGCTTTTCCGTATGTATAAACGTGTGCCATAACATCATGTCTTACGACCTTTTCACGCTCTGCTGCAACGGCATAGTCAACATTCTCAATGTTTGCCTCAAGCTCGTCAACCTGCTCTTGTGTTACAGGAAGTCCAAGCTTCATCTCTGCTCTTGCAAGTGCTACCCAAAGTCTACGCCATGTTGTAAACTTTTTGTCAGCAGAAAAGATATACTGCATTTCCTTGCTTGCATATCTTGTGCAAAACGGGCTTTCATAACTGTTTGTCATAAATATTCTCCTCTTTTCAATATAATATGAGCAAAGCTTTCAAAGTTTACTCATCAGTGATAAATTCTGCATTTAACGTTACAATTATAACATATTACCCTTTCTTTTGCAAGGATTTATGCTTTCTGACATACAATTTATACGCTATAACATAGACTGCAAAAAGAATGACAAGCATTATACCGAGCCCCACTGCTGCTGCAGAGGTAAGTTTCATGCCGAATAAAACCTCAAGCCATGCTACAGGTGCATAAAATAACTCATAAAAAGCCTTGCCTTTTCCTTCTGCGTGAAGCGAATCCTTGAACACTGTTGGCACAAAATAGACAACCAGCATCAAGATAAATACTATTGTGATATTTGCACTGTTCCATATCTCATAGGCTGTATGCCTTTTCCCGTCATCATAGAAAAGCCTTGCAAGGAATATAAGCATAACCAACCAGCCAGTGAATGAAGCTCCTGCGACACTTGTCAGATATTTATAAATTGGACTCGATTCTACAAAGAAAGTCGCAAGAGATGGTGCAATATCCAATACTACTAACGTAGCAAACAAAATAAGAAGAATCATCATCCCTATTTTTTTTAACGTATATATTAAAAACTCTAATGAATCCATATTTCTACCTCTTAATATCCCAAATTCTCTGCAACAAGGATTACCTTAAATCTGTTTAAATGACGCTGGTGTGCAGACACCACATAGTTACAGCAGATTCTTGCGTCACTATGGCAACCAGCTGGCATATCTCCGCCGTTTGACAACGAGATGCACTCGCCTGTTTCGTGGCAAGGTGTCTGACAGTCAAGTCTGACGCAGTTTGGTGGTGCAGCACAAGTCTTGACCCTTGCGATTGCTTCGTCAAGGTTTCTTACAATCTTGTTCATGCCGACAACAAAGATAACGCTCTTTGGTCCATAGCAGATTGCCGCAACTCTGTTTGAGTTTCCGTCAACGTTATAAAGCTCACCGTTTTCTGTGACTGCGTTTGATGATGTTAAGAATGTGTCACAGCTGAAAATCTGGCGGTATATTTCCTCAACCTCTTCACGGCTGCTTGCTTTTGAGCGGTCGATAAAGTTATATCTGCCCGATTTCATCAAATCCATAACGCCGCTTTCCTTGAGTGATTCCGAACCGCCACAGGAAATGCTCTCGCCTTCCTTTAAAATTCCCTCAACGATTTTCACAGCTTCGGCACTATTCTCAGCGATATAAGCTTCCATTCTGTTTTTTCGGAGGTTCTCGGCTGTTCTTTCCATTCTCATCATTAGAGTTTTCTTTACATTTTCGTTCATAGCAATAACTCCTTTTCGCTTAGTCTAAGTTTTTATTTTTAAAAAGCAATAGTGCAAGCTGTTTTAAGCCACGATTTTCTGGATTATTCAGCATTGGGTCATTAGCTGTAATATCCTCTGCTGCCTGTTGCACAAGCTTTAGTATTTCAAAGTCGCTCGACATATCCGCAATTTTCATGGCAGGTAGTCCGTGCTGTCGGCTTCCAAAGAAATCGCCAGGCCCTCTCATCTTCAAGTCTTCCTCTGAAATTTTAAATCCGTCATGCTCCTTTGAGAGAATCTTCAGCCTTTTTCTGCTTTCTTCGCTGACATTGTCGGTTATGAGTATGCAATAGGATTTATGCTCGCCTCTGCCTACTCTTCCTCTTAGCTGGTGAAGCTGTGAAAGCCCGAATCGGTCTGCGTTTTCAATCATCATAACCGCTGCATTCGGCACGTCAACGCCAACTTCGACAACGGTTGTTGCCACAAGCAAATCAAGCTTATGCTCCTTGAAGTCATTCATTATCTGCTCTTTTTCATCAGAGCCGAGCTTTCCGTGAAGCAGTCCTACTCTGTAGTTTTTAAACTCGCCTGCCTGCAGCTTTTTTGCATAGCTTTTAGCGTCCTGCAAATCCATTTCGCTTTCATCAATCATCGGGCAGACGATATATGCCTGCCTTCCTTCGTCAAGACGCTCTTTTACAAAGCCGAACGCACGCTCACGAAGCTTTCCTGTGACCGCATAGGTTTCCACAGGCTGTCTGCCTTTCGGAAGCTCCTTTAGCACTGATATATCAAGGTCGCCGTAAATCATAAGTGCAAGCGTTCTTGGAATCGGCGTTGCAGACATTATAAGCTTGTGTGGATTTTGCCCTTTGAGTGCCAGTGCTGCACGCTGTTCTACGCCGAATCTATGCTGTTCGTCCGTTATTACAAGCCCGAGCTTCAAAAATGCCGTTGACTGCTGGAATAGTGCATGAGTTCCGACAACGACCTGATACTCGCCGTTTGCAATCTGTTGCTTTAAGGTTGATTTCTGCTTTGGTGTAAGCGAGCCTGTCAGCAACGCCACTTTAACATTGAGTGGTGTGAGAAACTCTGACAGTGTATTGTAATGCTGTGTTGCAAGTATCTCAGTCGGTGCCATAAGTGCTGTCTGGAAGCCGTTTTTATACGCAAAAAAGGCTGCTCCTGCTGCGACAGCAGTTTTTCCCGAACCGACATCGCCCTGAACCAGTCTGTTCATCGGTGAGCTTTTGCACATATCTTTTATGCAATCATTAATCGCCTCCTGCTGACCGTTTGTCAGCTCAAACGGCAGGGATTTATAAAACTCATCAATCGGGCAGTTATTCATCATACAGCCTGTTCTGCTTTTGGATCTGCTTTTTAGCATATACATTCCAAGCTGTAGCGTTAGCAGTTCATCAAACACAAGCCTGCGTTTTGCAAGCTCGCAGGAATGTATATCTTTCGGAAAATGGATATTCTCGAGTGCATAATTATATGAGCAAAGCGAATACTTTTGCATTATGCTTTTAGGCATCGGTTCATATATCTCGCCGTCAAAGGCTTCAAGCGCTGTATGCATTGTTTTTCTGAGCATATTCTGATTTAAGCCCTCAGTCAGTGCATAGACAGGCTGTATCTTATCTGGTGTATCAACTGGCAGAATCAGAGGATTTGTTATCTCAAATCTTACAAGGTTTCCTGTTATCTTGCCATAAAGTATATATTCCTTATATGTTTCAATCTGTTCAAAAGCATACTCGCTGTTGTATATCACAATAGTTAAATCGCTTACATCATCAGTAAACACGGCTTTATAGATAGTCAGGCCTTTTTTTATACGTGCCACAGGGAGCTTTTTCACGACCTTGCCTTTTATGACTTCATTGTTGCCTGTGTTTGCAGCTTGTGATATAGACAGTGGATTTGAAAAGTCGATATATGCTCTCGGGAAGTGGTTGAGCAGGTCATAGACTGTCATTATGCCCAGCTTGTTATAACATTCCGCTCTTTTAGGCCCTACGCCCTTAAGATAAGTTATATCCTTATGAAACTGTGACGGCATCATGAAAAAACACCTCCCTGAATGAGTGAATCTATCAATGCTATGATACCATATTTTCTCTTGTTTTTCAAGTAGAAATACACTTAAAACTGCATTTTCTCTTGCTAAATGGGTTAATCTGTGATATACTTTATTATGACATATTTTTTAGGGAGATGTTTTAATGCAAACTGCAATTTTTGTTGCATCGATTATTATAATTATACTGCTGATTGTGATACTCATTGTCGGCTTGAAAAAAGATGATACAAACGATTATTCGCAGCAGCTTGAAAAGCTTCGTGCAGAAAATGCTGCAAATGAGCGTGAGCTTCGCAAGGAAGTAAACGAGAGTATTCAAAGCTCTGTCAAAAACTTAGGCGATATGCTTTCTGAAAACCAGAAAACCGCCTCCACAACACAGACAGAACAGATGAAAACGCTCGAAACACGCTTTAAAACTCTTGAAGCAAACAACGAACAAAAGCTGGAGGCTATGCGTGGCACAATCTCAAAGCAGCTCAACTATATTCAGGAAGACAACAACAAAAAGCTCGACCAGATCAGAACTACGGTCGATGAAAAGCTGCAAAAAACGCTGGAGGACAAGATGAACCAGTCGTTTAAGCTGGTGAGCGAGCGTCTTGAGCAGGTATACAAGGGCCTTGGCGAAATGCAAAATCTTGCATCAGGTGTTGGTGATCTCAAGAAAGTGCTTTCAAACGTCAAGACAAGAGGTATTTTAGGCGAGATTCAGCTCGGTGCAATTCTGACCGAGATACTCACACCTGACCAGTATGACACAGAGGTTCCGACAATTCCTGGCAGCTCAAACCGTGTTGAATTTGCAGTCAAGCTACCGGGTAGCGAGGACGGTCAGCATATCTATCTGCCTATCGACTCGAAATTCCCTGGAGATTCGTATGCAGCTTTGCAGGAAGCTTATGAATCAGGCTCAAAGGAAGAAGTTGCCGCAGCGTACAAGGTGCTTGAAACAAGAATCAAGAGCTTTGCAAAAGACATTAAGGAAAAATATATTGCACCACCGCATACGACCAATTTTGCTATAATGTTTTTGCCTTTTGAAGGACTGTATGCAGAGGTTGTAAACCACGGGCTTGTGGAAACTTTGCAAAAAGACTACAGCATAAATATTGCAGGTCCGTCAACAATGGCAGCAATGCTGAATTCACTGCAGATGGGCTTTAAAACGCTTGCTATACAAAAACGAAGCAACGAAGTCTGGGAAGTGCTTGGTGCAGTCAAGACAGAATTTGGCAAGTTTGATGAAGTGCTTAACTCTGCAACAAAGCGTATAAGAATGGTAGAAAAAGACCTTGATGCACTTGTCGGCACAAGGACAAGGGCAATCAACCGCAAGCTTCGTGATGTGGAAAGCTTAGAGTCTTCCACATCTGTAAACCTTATTGATGTTGACGAATAATTGAAAGGAAAATAAAAATGCTTGAAAAACCATGGCAGAAAAACCTTTTGGACATAGAACCTTATGTCGCAGGTGAACAGCCAAAAACTGATGATATAATAAAGCTCAACGCTAACGAGAACCCTTATCCGCCGTCACCAAAGGTGCATGAGGTTTTAGCTGATTTTGAGTTCGGCGATCTCAAAAAATACCCGTCTATTGATGCAACCCCTTTGCGTGAGGCTGTTGCAAAATACTACGGGCTAAAAAAAGAAAATGTCTTTACAGGCAACGGCTCGGACGACATTCTTGCAACTGCTTTCAGGGCGTTTTTCAACTCAGACAAGCCGATTGTTTATCCTGATGTAACATACTCATTTTACCCTGTATGGTGCAAGCTTCTGAAGATTCCGTCAAAGGTGTATGCTGTTGATGAAAACTTCAGAATCAATGTCAGGGATTACTACGAGCCAAACGGCGGTGTTGTTATCCCGAACCCTAATGCTCCGACATCAATCGGCGAAAGCAGAGACTTCATTATTGACCTGCTTGAACACAACAAGGACAGTATCGTTATTATTGACGAAGCATATGCTGATTTTGGCGGATATTCAGCAGTTGAGCTGCTCGGTAAATATGACAATCTCGTTGTAACGCAAACCTTCTCAAAGTCAAGGTCGCTTGCTGGTATGCGTGTCGGCATAGCTTTAGCAAGCGAATATCTCATCTCATACATGGACGCTGTCAAAGATTCTTACAACTCATATCCTTTGGACAGCGTTGCGATAAAGACAGCTATTGCGTCACTTGACGATGATGAATATTTCAAACAGACTGTCGGCAAGGTTGTAAAAACAAGGAAGCGTGTAACTGAAGCACTCAGAAGCTTGGAATTTAAGGTTGCTGACAGCAGCACAAACTTTTTGTTTGCAACTCACCCCGACCACAAGGCAACGGATATTTTTGAATATCTAAAGTCAAAAAAGATATACATTCGCTATTTCAACAAGCCGAGAATTGACAATTATCTGCGAATAACCATTGGCACTGATGACGAAATGGACGCCTTTTTAAGTGCAATAAAAGAATACTTAAGCAAGTAAAAACAAGGACTGCCTGATTTACAGACAGTCCTTTTTGTTGCGTTTTTATATTTGCTTGTGGATATAATAAAGCGTCAAGTTATCGTTATCAAAATACCAGATTGAATAGTTGTCATATTTCCAAAGCTCTTTGTGATAGT
>JAFTAX010000069.1 GCA_017458445.1 Ruminococcus sp.
ATACTGTATGGGATTGATCACATCATAACAGATCAGTTCGTCTTTTTCCCTAAGATACCCCATCCTGTAATCCTCGCGAGAATTCAGAACCTTTGACAGGATATAAAGAAAGTTGATGTAGAACTTTGTCTCGGTCATTTTGGAATAACGAACAAGATCAGTAACATCGATCCTCGCTGTCATAGAAGTCGAACATGTGCAGTCCTCTGTAAAGTGCCGGAAGACGCCCTTTCTATAGTAAGTCTCTTTATCTATAACCTTATAATTCATTTTGCATCATCCTCACAAATCTCGATTTCTCGTCGTCTATTATACTGACAACGTAATCTAAAATTTGCTTTATTGTAGTTTAGCCAAATTTTCAGAATCATCATCGCTCGTCTGTAACAAAATGCTTTACATAGTTTACTGGATGAATTAGTGCTTCACGGAAAAACTCAGGATAGTAATGAATCGGTTCGTCCAATTCTATCCAGCGAAGGAACTCTTCTTGCTCATCTTCTGTAAAGCTATTGCAGGTTGGAGAGAAATTTTCGGGTACTTTCATATAAAAGAAATACGATACTTCATAAATCAGTTTTCCCATGTTAGTAGCTGCATCACCATAAAAATAATTCTCGTGAACAAAACCCAACCTGTCAACTTCCATTTGTACACCAGTTTCTTCAAAAACTTCACGAATTACAGCTTCTTCTGCTGTTTCTCCGAATTTGATTCTTCCTCCAACTGAGTAAAGGTACGGGCTTCTTTTGTTTTCAACCATAAGTAGTTTTCCATCTTTTATAATGATTGCTCCGACACGGAGATTGATTAAACCGCTTTCACATGGAACGCACATATCCTTTGCCATATGAAACCTCCATAGCTTCAGTATATATTATAGCCTATTTCAGTGCATCAAGAAGTGCTTGTGTGCGGTCTGTTCTTTCCCAGGCAACACCAAGATCCTCACGACCAATATGTCCGTAAGCCGCAAGCTTTCTGTATTGTGGCTTTCTGAGTTCAAGGTCCTTTATAATAGCAGCAGGGCGTAGGTCAAATACCTTTTCAACTGCCTTTGATATTGCTTCATCTGAATAATCGCTTGTGCCAAATGTGTCAACAGTGATTGAAACAGGGTTCGCAACGCCAATAGCATAAGCAAGCTCGACCTCACATTTTTTGGCAATGCCTGCAGCAACAATGTTTTTGGCAACATATCTTGCAGCGTAAGTAGCAGAGCGGTCAACCTTAGTCGGATCCTTGCCAGAAAAAGCACCGCCACCGTGACGAGCGTATCCACCGTATGTATCTACGATTATCTTTCTGCCGGTAAGTCCACTGTCACCCTGAGGTCCACCAACAACAAATCTGCCTGTAGGGTTGATGTAATATTTTGTGTTCTCATCAAGCAGCTCAGGTGAGATAACAGCCTTAACAACGTGTTCGATTAAATCCTCTCTAATCTGTTCAAGCGATACAGCATCATCATGCTGTGATGAAATTACAACAGCGTCAATTCTTACAGGCTTGCCGTCATCATATTCAACAGTTATCTGTGTCTTGCCGTCAGGACGAAGATATGGCAGAGTGCCGTTCTTTCTTACCTCGGTAAGCTTAAGTGCAAGCTTGTGAGCAAGTGAAATTGGCATCGGCATAAGCTCAGGAGTTTCATCACAGGCAAAACCAAACATAATACCTTGATCGCCTGCACCCGTGTCGTTAGCATTTTCATCTCTGCCTTCAAGAGCGTTATCAACACCCATAGCGATGTCAGGGGACTGCTTGTCTATTGTTGTAAATACAGCACAAGTGTGACCATCAAAACCATATTTAGCACGGTCGTAGCCAATTTCAACTACGGTATCACGAACAATCTGGGGAATGTCAACAGATGCATTAGTTGTGATTTCACCCATGCACATTACCATGCCAGTTGTAGTGACAGTTTCACAGGCAACTCTCGACATTGGATCCTGTTCAAGCATAGCGTCCAGTATAGCATCTGAAACCTGGTCACATATTTTATCAGGATGTCCTTCTGTTACAGATTCAGATGTAAAAACATATTTACTCATTTTAAACTACCTCTTTCTTTGTGATTTTGCAAATAAAAAAGCGTTTCTTTCCGAAACGCTTGAAGTCAATAAATGATTCCTCATCTCTCGGAAAATCCGCAGGAATTAGCACCTTAACGTTAATTGTTAGGTTGCCGGGCTTCACAGGACCTGTTCCTCCACCACTCTTGATAAGGTTATTAAAAATATAACATTAATATTATACTACAGTATTCGACAGGTGTCAAGAACTGTAGAAAAATATATGTAAATTAATTGTGAACTTGTTATCTGTAAAAATAGCTTAAGCTCTCATTTTTGAGAATTTCTAATGCGTTATGCATCAGATGGTCAGTGTAGCCTTCACCAAACTTCTTGTCAAGAATTTTGTAAGCTTCATCAACGTGAGAACATGGTCTGTCAATTCTGTGATAATCAGTGCCAAGAGCGTGAACATAACCATTTTTGATAAGCTTAAAGCAAGCACGCTTTGATGATGACTTCATAAGCGACTTAACGTTAATCTGACCGATAACATCAAGATCCATAAGCTCTGACAGCTCTGAGAATGATGTAAAATACAAATAACGTTCAATGTGAGCTATAAGAAGCTTTATATCCATAAAGTTGACGATTTTAGATACGTTTTCAATAATGTCCTCAGTAAGCCTCTGATACGGCATTTCAAACAGCACAAAATCAGTGCCTTCAATAGCGAGCTTTGAAATATCATCATTACCAACAAGTATCGGGCTGTACAAAACTTCAGCACCGAGCAAAATCTTCGGATGCTCAGGCTTAAGATGAGGCTTCAGTTCTTCATAAGCCTTATTTCGCTTCTCTAAAAACCTGTTGATACTCTGTTCTTCGCAGTAAAAATGTGGGGTTGCAACAACTAAATCTATACCTCTTTCTGCGAAAGAATCAAGAAGCTTTACAGATTCTTCAACATTTCGGGAACCATCATCAATTCCAGGAAGAATATGAGAATGCATATCTATAATCATATTATTACCCCAATTCTAAATCAAGCTAAAAATATGATACCATACATAATGGCTAAAGTCAAGGTTAGAAGTATCAATCAATGCTTTTTCTTGTGTTCGCATTGATTTGATGAACAGGTACTGCAGTTGCCGCAGCATTGATGCTTGATACTTCTTTTTAAATAGCGTATAACTATGATAAAAGACAACAAAATAATAATCAGACAAATTGCAATTATAAAGTATTTCATGTTTTTACCTCTGTGAATTTATACAAACAATGAGCCTATCTGATAAACGAGCAGTGATACAATATAAGCGATAGTACATTGCATTATAGCACTTGCAAACGCCCATTTAATACTTCCTGCTTCCTTTTTAATTGTAACAAAAGCAGAAATGCATGGCATATAAAGCAGGCAGAACACCATGAATGAGAATGCTGATAGCGGAGTGAATGAGTTTAGCACAGCACTTGACAATGCTGCTTCGTTTGATGCTGAGTATAAAACCAGCATAGTGCTTACAACTGCTTCCTTTGCAACAAGTCCAGAAAGTAGTGATACACCCGTTTTCCAGTTGCCAAAGCCCAATGGCTTAAGAATTGGTACAATAAGTCCGCCTAAGTATGCAAACAAGCTAACACTGCTGTCTGATGTGTATTCAAGGCTTGGTGTAAAGGATTGTAAAAGCCAGATTATAATTGACATAGCAAAAATAATAGTACCAGCCTTTACAAGAAAACCCTTGCACTTATCCCATGTGTTCTTGCATACTGACGATACCATAGGAAGCCTGTATGCTGGAAGCTCCATGATAAATGGTGCCTGATTTGTCTTGAAATATGTCTTTTTTAGTATAAGCCCGACAATTATAGCAAGAATAAATCCTATTATGTACATTGAAAATACAATCAGCCCCTGATATGCCGCAAAGAATACACCAGCAAATAATGCGTAAATAGGTAGCTTTGCACCACATGACATAAACGGTATAAGCAGAATAGTCATTCGACGCTCGTTTATGTTTTCCTGTGTCCTTGTTGCCATTACAGCAGGCGTTGTGCAGCCATATCCCATAATCATCGGTATAAAGCTTTTGCCCGAAAGCCCAAGCCTGCGCAAAAACCTGTCAGTGATAAACGCCGCTCTTGCCATATAACCGCTGTCCTCAAGGATTGATAAGCATAAAAACAGAATTGTAATCTGTGGCAGGAAAGTCAGTATACCTCCAACACCATTGATTATACCGTTGATTATCAGGGAAGTTGTCCATTCAGGTGAATCAACTTTTGTTAGAAAACTCTCTGCAGCAGGCGACAGCACCTTGCTGAAGAAATGCTCGATAAGGTCAGACAAATATGTTCCGACAGTGCCGAAAGTAAGTGAGAATATTGTCAGCATTATTATTAGAAAAATAGGTAAAGCTAAAAACTTATTGGTAACAACAAGGTCGATTTTTTCAGACGTAGTGAGCTTATCCTCGTTGCCACCTTTTACAACGCACTTGTTTGCAACGTCCTCAATAAAGCGATATCTTGCATCGGCAAGCATAGTTTCTCTGTCACCATATTCTGATGTTTTTTCATATTCCTTCGCAATAGCTTCGATGTTTTCAAGCGTCTTGTCTGACAGCTTAAGCTCAGAAATAACCTTGTCATCGCCTTCAAGAATCTTTGATGAATAAAATGCACAAGGTATGTCCTTGTTTTTGTCATAAATCTCCGAAAAGATAGAGTTTAAAGCGTTCTGTGTGTGAACATCAAAATTAATCTCTGGCGGTATGATGTTGTTTTTAGCAACATATTCAACCTGTCTTACAACTTCATTTATATTGTCGCCTTTTCTCGCAGAAATAGGGACAATCGGAATGCCGAGAAGCTTTGATAAGTAGCAGGTATCAATAGTCGTACCCTGAGCCTTGACATCGTCCATCATGTTTATAACCAGTATCATAGGAATACCAAGTTCAACAAGCTGAACGGTGAGGTACAGATTTCGCTCAAAATTAGTGCCATCGATAATATTTATAATAGCATTAGGCTTTTCCTTGATTATGTAGTCACGGCTAACCATTTCTTCCATAGAATATGGCGAAAGCGAGTATATTCCAGGAAGGTCAACAATATTAATTTTGCCGTCTTTTGTAACACCTGTTTTCTTTTCAACAGTAACACCAGCCCAGTTGCCGACATACTGATTTGAACCAGTAAGTGCATTGAAAAGGGTAGTCTTACCACAATTCGGATTACCTGCAAGAGCAACAGTAATCATACATCTGTCTCCTTTTCGATATTGATTTTTTTAGCTTCTGATCTTCTTATTGAAAGCATATACCCCCGAAGTTTCAATTCAAGCGGATCACCTAAAGGAGCCACTTTGTGCAGAGTTACCTTAACACCAGGAGTTATGCCCATATCTATCAAACGACGCTTCATAGCACCCTCACAGTTGATTGAAACCACAATTGCTGATCCACCAACTGATAAGTCGTTAATTGTTTTATCTTTCATGTTACCTCCATAAAATTAAAAGTTACCTTTGGCTAACTTATTATATCACAATTCAGTTTTTATGTCAACCATGTTAAATTATATGAGTTAAATTAATCTTGTAGAAATACTACTATAAAGATTGACAACAGAATTATAATGTGCTATAATCTACAATGTTGTTTATATGGAGAAGTCGCCTAGTCCGGCTTATGGCGCACGACTGGAACTCGTGTATGGGTTGATAGCTCATCGAGGGTTCGAATCCCTCCTTCTCCGCCATGCTAAAAACCGCCTAAAAAGGCGGTTTTCTTTTGTGTAAAACTGTTGTTATGTAAGGCAAATTACCGCCATTAAACTCTTTTGTGTTATCGCACAAAAATTGTTAAAAACTCCTTGACTTTTTAGTGAAATTATGATATCATTAATAATGTAGGAAAATATGTATTTAATACAATTGGAGGGAATAAACATGAGAAATAAAATATTATCTATCGCATCTGCTTTAGCTTTGTCACTTAGCACTATCGGCTTTTCAACATCTATGTTGGCAACTGCCCAGACTGATGCCTGGGGACGTGAGTATGAAACTTATGGTTCTTTGAAATATGCCGAAAAGAGCAATGGTACAATCGGTATTTTAGGATTTGACATTAGCCAGACTGAAGTAACAATTCCAGAAGAGATTAATGGAAAGCCTGTAGTTTCAATTGATAAATACGCTTTTGAAGATGCAACAGGACTTGTGACAGTAACAATTCCTGAAACTGTTACTTATATCGGCATGAGAGCGTTTTATAACTGTAAAGCATTAGAGTCAGTAACTTTGCCGAGTGGACTGACAACAATTGACAGTTATGCATTTTATAATTGCGTAAAACTGCAGCATATCGACATTCCGAATTCAGTTGATGCTATCGGTGAAAAAGCATTTTCATCATCAGGTCTTGTAAGCATTGAGCTTCCTGACAGCGTAAAGAATATCGGACTGAGAGCATTTTATAATATCGGAACTCTTGAGTCAGCAATAATGCCGAAAAATGTCGACACATTTGGTAAGGAAATGTTTGCTTATGATAAAAAGCTGAAAACAGCAGTACTACCAGAGAATCTTCCAACAATCCCTGAAAAAACATTCTACAACTGTACATCACTTACTGGTGTAACTTTGCCGGACACTTGTACTGAGATTGAAACAAATGCATTTTATTCTTGCTCAAGCCTTAAGAGCATAACAATTCCAGAGAATGTAACAACTATCGGTGATTCAGCATTTGAGCTTTGCTCAAATCTTGAAACCGTAGAATTTAATGACAAGCTTGAAAGTATCGGAAATTATGCATTTATCGATTGTGCATCACTCACAGCAATTGACCTTCCTGATACATTGACAACTTTGCAGTCAAGAGCATTTTTCGGTTGTACAAGCTTAACTGAGGCTACAATCCCTGGAAGCGTTGCAACTGTTGGTTCGTATAGCTTCTATAACTGTTCAAATCTTAAAAAAGTTGTGCTTAAAGAAGGCGTACAGGAATTAAAGGCTAAGGCATTCGGAAACTGTACAAACCTTGAACAAGCTGTTATACCAAATTCATTATCATTGTTTGCTAAGGAACCGTTCTACAATGATAATAAGCTAACATTAAAGGTTTATAACGAATCTGTAGCTGAAACTTATGCAAAGGCAAACGAAATTGAGTTTAGCTATATTGATAATGGCGTTTTGAAGTATCAGCTTATGAACATTGACGGTGATCTTTACGGCGTAAGATTTGTTCTTACAGTTGATGAACAAGACGCAATAGACGCAGATAATGCAACTGTTTATGTAACATTACCAAACAGTGAAGATAGTGCAACATTGACTATAACAAGAGCATATAAGAGCATTATTGCTGCTGGTAATAGAGTTGATGCTGGTGAAGGAAGAGTATTCCTGTTAGGCAAATTTATGAATATCCCTGCTGAGTCGCTTAACGGTCTGGTTGCTCACTTTACAATCGGCGAAATAACTTATGAAAGAACAGTAGAAATGGAATAATCATTAATACTTAAGCACAGGGTTATATAATCCTGTGCTTTTTTATTGACCTTTAAGGCTAAAAGTGGTATAATTATCAGTAGATGATTTTAATGATTTTCACCAAAATGGAGAATAGAATTTATGGCAGTATCATGGAATAAAGAGCAGTTGAATGCAATCGAAACAACTGATAAAGGCGTAATAGTATCTGCAGCAGCAGGAAGCGGAAAAACTGCTGTTTTAATCGAGCGTACAGTCCGACTTCTTACTGATGAAGAGAATAAAATACCTGCTGATAAATTGCTCGCTGTTACATTCACAAAAGACGCTACAAACCAGATGCGTGACAAGCTGTTTTCAGCACTTGAAAAAGCACTTAATAATGACCCGTCTAACGAGTGGATTCAAAAACAGCTTGACAACTTAAATCTTGCAAAAATCAATACTATAAACTCGTTTTGTCTTGATTTGGTAAAGAATAATCTAAATAGTTTTGAGCTTCAAAGTGGCGTTTCTATCATCGAAGAAACTGACGCAAGAGCTGTGGTTAATCAGGCTATAAAGGCTGCTTTTGAGCATTATTTTGAAAATGAGCCTGAAATGATGGAGCTTTTAATTGATAAGCTTACAGACAATAAGCAAAGCGAGCTTGAGAAAATTGTTACGGATATGTACTATTTTCTCAGATCACTGCCATTTCCTGACAGCTGGATAAATGATGTAATTGATGAATTGAATAATGGCACAAGTGAGCAAAAATTCATAAGAGAATTACTTGATACATACTTGGAAAAACTGCGAAGTGCACTCGAAAAATCAGAAATTGCACTTTCATTTATGTCAAGGTTAATAAGCCTTGATGACAAAAACAAAAAAGTGATTGTTAGCGATAACGAACTGCTTTCTGATGTCTGCGAAGTGCTGAAAAAAGACGACTGGGAGGCTGCATATGACAAGTTTTTGTTCTCAGCGTTTACAAATTTACATTTTACGCAGAAGCTGCCAGACGATTTGCCTGACGATATTGCAAAAGAGCAGAATGACTATATCGAAAGCATTAAAACTATCCGCAAGGACTATGTGGCAGCTTTCAAGGGCATTTTAAAGGATATAAAGACAATCGGCAGAGATGCGTCAGGTCCTATGAAGGAAACTGCAACAATCTGCGAGGGACTTTATAAGCTTTCAAAGAAGGCTGAGGAGTATGCCTTGGAGGTCAAGGTTGAGAGAAATGTACTTGAATTCTCTGATGTTGAAATGATGGCAATAAAGCTTCTCGTTAATAAAACGGAAAACGGACTTGAGCGTACAGATATTGCACAGGAAATTGTCGATAATAAGGACTATCAGGTTATACTTATTGATGAATTTCAGGACGTTAACAACCTGCAGGAACTGTTGTTTAAGGTTATTTCTGATACTGATGATTTGAATGTAATGGGCAAGAACGTGTTTGTCGTTGGCGATGTAAAGCAGTCGATTTATCGTTTCAGACAGTCAAATCCTTTGCTCTTTATCAAAGCCAAGAAAATTGCCAGTGATGAGAGCTATAATGACGTTGTGTCTGTACAGCTGATGAAGAATTACCGAAGCCGCAGCAACGTTATAAACTTTGTAAACTATACTTTTTCACAGCTGATGAGCGATACTATCGGTGAGATTGAGTATAATGACAAAGAAAAGCTCTATCTCGGAGCAGAGCATAACAACCCTGACTTTGACACCGAGATTATGCTTATTAATGAAACAGAGTCTGATGACACATCGGATTATTCACAGTTTGACCGTGAGCATCAGGCAATAGCTTTGCGTATCAGAGAGCTTTATGATAGCGGTTGCACTGTCGAAGAAAACGGCGTATCAAGGCCGTGCAAGCCGAGCGATTTTTGCGTTCTGTCACGAAACAAAGCTGACGGCATGAAAATGGGAAAAGCGTTGCAGTCGGTCGGACTTAGTGCATACACCGAAGAATCAAGTGGCTATTTGCGTTCAAGAGAAATTGCCGTAATGATGAATCTTTTAAAGGTGATTGACAATCCGATGCAGGACATTCCGCTTGCATCAGTTATGCTTTCATCTGTGATGGGGTTCAACGTTGACGAGCTTGCGGTAATCAGGCTTATGTGCAAGGGTGAAAACGGCTATACAAAGCGAATTTATCAGGTTATAAATGCTGTTGATAGTAATGAAATCACAATTAATAATAAGGACTTGCAGGGCAAATGTTCTTATGCTGTAAAGCTTATCAAGAAGCTGAGGTTTTATTCTGTAAGTATGAATCTTGAGCATCTTATCAGAAAGATTTATGATGAAACAGATTTCTTTGCGGTTGCATCAGCCTTTGAAAACAGCAAGCAGAAAAGAGCGAATCTAAGGCTTTTGCTCGAGCTTGCAACAGCATATGAGAGTAATTCTGATGGCAGAGTTGCAGGCTTTATAAGATACATGGAAAATGCCGAGAAAAACGGCGGAGAGTTTAAACAGGCGGTTACTGTAACAGAAAGTGCTGACTCGGTTATTGTTAAAACCATGCACAAATCAAAAGGTCTTGAATATCCTTTTGTCTTTCTTTGCGGGCTTTCAAAGGAATTTAACCTGCGTGACACCAGCAAGCGAGTGCTGTTTAATGAAAAATACGGTGTTGCTGCAAGAATCTCTAACCATGAGGAGCTGTCAATAACAGTACCTGTAAACTATAAGGTCTTACAAAGAGTTTCACTTTATGAAACACTCAGCGAAGAATTGCGACTTTTATATGTTGCGATGACACGAGCAAAGGAAAAGCTGTTTATTGCACTTAATGTCAACGATAAGTCAAGGTCTACTGTCAGCAGGAAAAAGATACTTGAAATTGCGAAGGACATTGTACTTGAACATGGCATAACACCACTCCTTGTCGGCAGGTGTAAATCCTTTGCACAGTGGATTTATATGACTTTGCTCTGCATTGAAAACAACAAGCCACTGCTTGACGTGCTTGGTGCTATAACTGGTGCAGACAGTATTCCATGCAGTGCAGATATATCGTATAATGTATTTGATGAAACAGCGATAGTAAATGCACAAAGAACAAGCTATGCTTTGAAGCCACCTGTGGCTGAAAAGGTGCAGGAGCTAAAGGATAAGTTTAGCTATCAATATTCATCACCTGAGCTTAATGCACCTGCAAAACTCACGGTTACCGAGATTGTCAGCATGGAAAAAGAAAAGGAATATGGCGAGAAGAACCCTGAGTTTTATCCACAGCTTCCAAGGCTTGAGGAAGAAATATCAAAGCTTTCAGCCTCAGAAAAGGGTACATATACCCACCTGTTTATGGAGCTTGCTGACTATGATAATGCTTATAATAGCGTTGCGGATGAGCTTCAAAGGCTTTGCGATGAAGGCTATTTTACCGAGCGTGAAAAAGAAGGCGTTTATGTAAATGCTGTTAAAAAGTTCTTTGAGAGCGAGTTTTATAAAAGAATTAAAAAGAGCAGCGATGTAATAAGAGAAAAGCGTTTTCTTGTAAACTTCAGGGATATTGATGTCGGAGATAAGTATAAAGGATTTGTTGACGGTAATGGTATGCTACAGGGTATAGCTGACTGCATTTTCAGGGAAGATGACGGCTATGTGCTTGTGGATTACAAGACGGATAATTTCAAGGACCAGTCTGAACTTTATAAGTATCAGACACAGCTTGAGCTTTATAAAGCAGCACTTGATCTGATACTGGATATTCCTGTGAAAAGTTGCTATATTTATTCATTTAAACTGTGTGTAGGTGTGGAAATATCTATGAAAAATTAGAATTCACTTGATTTTATCATAATTCTATGGTACAATTTAAATGTTATAGTATATTATGAATATACTGTCTTTTTAGTTGAAAGGAGATTTCGTATGTGCGGAATTGTTGGATATTTAGGTAAAAAGGATTGTACTAAGGTTTTGCTTGATTCATTGTCAAAACTTGAATACAGAGGATATGATTCAGCAGGAATTGCTGTATTTGAAAATGATAGTATAAAAGTTGCAAAAACAAAGGGCAGAATTGCCCAGCTTGAAGAAAGAATCAACCATGAAGGCGGAATTAAGGGCAACTGTGGAATAGGTCATACAAGATGGGCAACTCACGGTGAGCCATCAGATGTTAATTCACATCCACATGGTGACGCTAATATTTCTATTGTCCATAACGGCATTATTGAGAACTATAGTAAGATCAAGTCATTCCTTGAAACAAAGGGATATGTCTTTGAAAGCCAGACTGATACAGAAACAGTAGCAAAGCTTCTGGACTTTTACTATGACGGTGATCCGCTCAATACTATAAAGAACGTTTTGGGCGAAATTGAAGGCTCTTATGCTCTTGGCATTCTTTTCAAGGATTTTCCTGACAGAATCTATGCCGTAAGAAAAGATTCACCACTTATTGTTGGTATCGGCGATGATGAAGCATTTATTGCATCAGACGTGCCTGCGTTTTTGAAGTATACAAACAAGTATTACCTGCTTGATACAAACGAGATAGTTGTTCTTAGCAATGACGGCGTTGAGATTTTCGACAAACACGGTGCTCCTATTGAAAAAGAGCTTATGGTTGCCGACTGGGATATGGAAGCAGCTGAAAAAGGCGGATATGAGCATTTCATGCTTAAAGAAATCAACGAACAGCCTGCTGCTATTAACGCAACAATTTCTCCGAGAATTAAAGATGGTATGCCAGATCTCTCAGAATGCGGCTTGACTCAGGAAAAGCTTGCTGCATATTCAAACATATTTGTTGTTGCTTGCGGAACAGCTATGCACGCAGGTCTTGTAGGCAAATATGTTATTGAGTCAATTGGCAGAATACCTGTAATTGTTGACGTAGCATCAGAATTCAGATATAGAAATCCAATCGTTACTGATAAAGACTTGGTTATTGTTGTTTCACAGTCTGGTGAAACTGCAGATACACTTGAAGCATTGAAGCTTTCTCGTAAGAAAGGTGCAGACACACTTGCTATTGTAAATGTTGTTGGCTCATCAATCGCAAGAGAAGCAGACATGGTAATTTATACTCATGCAGGCCCTGAGATTTCTGTTGCATCAACAAAAGCATATAGCGTGCAGATTGCAGTATTCTATCTTCTTGCATTCGAGCTTGCTTATGCAAAGGGCGCAATTTCACAGGAAGAGTGTATAAGACTTACAAAAGAGCTTCAGAGCGTTCCTGCAACATTGGAGATTGTTTTAAAGCAGGATGAGCTTTGTAAGTATGTTGCATCAACTCTTGTTAATGCTGAAAATCTGCTTTATATCGGTCGTGGACTTGACTATGCATTGTCAATGGAAGGCTCATTAAAGCTTAAAGAGATATCATATATCCATTCAGAATCATATGCAGCAGGAGAGCTAAAGCATGGTACAATTTCATTGGTAACAGATACAATGCCAATTATTGCCGTTGCAACTCAGCGTGATTTGTTTGACAAGACAGTAAGCAACGCCAAGGAAGTTAAGGCAAGAGGCGGAAAGGTAATATTTGTCAGCCATAGCTATATCAACGTTGATGATGACGTAGCAGATTATAAAATCGGGCTGCCGACTATTGACGATTTGCTTATGCCAATGGTTGCTGTTGTGCCACTTCAGCTTATTGCATACTACACATCGGTCCTCAGAGGAAATGATGTTGATAAGCCAAGAAACCTCGCAAAATCGGTAACAGTAGAGTAATCCATGGCAAAGTATAAAGCATATATCTTTGATTTTGACTTAACCCTTGCTGACTCGTCAAAAGCGATACTTACTTGTTTTAAGCATACGCTTACGGAGTTTGGATATCCGATACCTGATGATAAGACTATTTTCAATACAATCGGGCTTACACTTCCTGATGCTTTCGATGTGCTGACAGGTATTAAGCCAAATCCTCAAAGGGAAGAAATGCGAAAGGTTTATGTCAAAAAAGCGGACGAGGTAATGGCGAAAAACACGTTCTTTTATGACAATGTTCTTGCAATTTTGCAAACCCTTCAGAACGCAGGCGTGAAAGTCGGCATTGTGTCAACTAAATACCGATACAGAATCGTTGAAACGTTTGACGTTCAGTCAGGCTCTTTCCCTTATGATGAAATAGTCGGCGGTGAAGACGTAGAAAATGCAAAACCGTCACCTGACGGGCTTGAGCTGATGATTAAAAAGCTGAATGTAGATAAGTCTGATGTTTTGTATATCGGCGATAGCTATATAGATGCAAAAACTGCATTAAATGCAGGTGTTGATTTTGCAGGAGTGCTTACAGGTTCAACTTCAAAATCTGACTTTGAGAAGTACCCGAACATCTGTATTGCAAACAATCTGCTTGAGCTGTTTACATCAATATAAAAAAATGTATATTTGTTGAGATTATTCTATCTTTATGCATAGAATAATCTCATTTTTTATGCCCCAAGAATAGCATCGAATTAAAACGATATGGTTACGTCAAAAATACTGTAAAAAGTAGTGCGATTTATGCGTAAATTTGTTGACAAAAGCCTAAAAATATTATATAATTAAATTGATAATATACTGTGCTATTTATGCCTTGATAACGGATTTGAGCAAACTTTTATTAAACGATTTTGCATAGCCTTAAATAGTTCGTATTTATGCTATTTTTGACATTAGTTTTTTGCATTGTTTTTAATGCTGTTATTGTTTTGACACAAGAATAAAATCTTGGGGGCGTAGGTTAATTATGGAGAATAAATCAAAGCAAATTAAAAAAGCTGTAAAACGTAAATTATACATTCCGCATTGGAAGGTTATAAGTGCTTTACTTGTCTTGTTTGACATCGTAGCTGTAAACCTTTCATTTTTCCTTGCCTTGTGGCTGAGATTTGATTGCACAATCTCAAAAATCCCGGAGTTCTATTTGCATACATACTTAATATTTGCACCAGTTTATGCAGTTATTTGTGTGTTAGTCTTTGCGTTCTTGAAGCTCTACAATACAATCTGGCGATTTGCCAACTACAACGAGCTTGTCAGAACAGTTTTTGCAACTGTCATAACAGGACTTTGCCAGATTTTGGGTACGGTGATTATACTTGCACACACTCCAGTACCTCACTGGAGAATGCCGATTTCATATTACCTGACAGGACTTATGCTTCAGTTTTTGTCGGTTTTTGGCATTCGATTTGCATACAGATTTACATTAGTTGTAAAAACTCAACTTATAAAGCCAAGTTCAGGCGACAGAAAGAACGTAATGTTGATTGGTGCAGGTGCTGCCGGACAAATGCTTTTGCGTGACCTGCAGAAATACGAGAACAACAATGACAGAGTTTGCTGCATAATTGATGATAACGAGAACAAGTGGAACAGATTTGTTGAGGGCGTACCTGTTGTCGGTGGCAGAGATGATATTTTAGCTAGTTGCAAAAAATATAACATTGATAAGATTTATCTTGCAATTCCTTCCACAACAGCAGAACAAAAGAGAGATATTCTCAGTATTTGTAACGAAACAGGCTGCGAACTAAAGAGCCTGCCTGGTATATATCAGCTTGTAAACGGAGAAGTAACAGTAGCTTCAATGAAAAACGTAGCAATTGAAGATTTGCTTGGCCGTGACCCGATTTCAGCTGATTTGAATGAAGTGTTCACATTCATTCAGGGCAAGAAGATTCTTGTTACAGGCGGTGGCGGCTCTATAGGTTCTGAGCTTTGCAGACAGATTGCAAGCCATAACCCTAAGCAGCTTATAATATTTGATGTTTATGAGAATAACGCATATGATATCCAGCTTGAGCTAAAGAATAAATATCCGAATCTTAATTTGGTTACGCTTATAGGCTCTGTCCGTGACAGCAGAAAGATTAATCAGGTCTTTGAAGAGTATAAGCCTGATGTTGTCTATCATGCTGCAGCTCATAAGCATGTACCTCTCATGGAAGACAGTCCTTGTGAAGCTATCAAGAATAATGCAATAGGTACATATAAGACTGCATATGCAGCAATACTTCATGGCTGCAATAGATTTGTGCTTATCTCAACTGATAAAGCAGTTAATCCTACAAATATCATGGGTGCATCAAAGCGTCTTTGCGAAATGATAATTCAGTCGTTTGCCAAAAAGATTAAAGAAGGCAAAGCCTATGAGCTTCCGAATATGTTTACTCATGCTGATGAGTATGGCGAAGGAAGCGACACTGCAGGTTTCCCGACAGACATAAAAACAGAATTTGTAGCTGTTCGTTTTGGAAACGTGCTTGGAAGCAACGGCAGTGTAATACCGCTCTTTAAGCGTCAGATTGAAAACGGCGGACCTGTTACAGTAACGCATCCTGATATTATCAGATACTTTATGACTATCCCTGAGGCTGTAAGCCTTGTACTTCAGGCTGGAACTTATGCACATGGCGGAGAGATATTTGTTCTTGATATGGGAAGCCCTGTTAAGATTGATACTCTCGCAAGAAACCTGATTAAGCTCTCTGGCTACAAGCCTGATGTAGATATAAAAATTGAATATACAGGACTTCGTCCAGGCGAAAAGCTGTATGAAGAAAAGCTGATGGCTGAAGAAGGAAAGAGAAAGACTAACAATGATTTGATTCATATCGGCAACCCGATTCCTTTTGATGTTGATAGCTTCCTCGAACAGCTGCAGGATCTTATGATTATCGCATATATGAACAGTGATAATATCCGAAACCTGGTCGCACAGATTGTTACAACATATCACCCTGAAAACAATGAAACAGTTGATGATGTTGAAGAAAGTAAGGATAATGACTTGGATCTTGTAAGAGTCTGACTAAGTTTTGTTGTATCAAATTATATTCATAAGGGGTTATACAAAATATGTATAAGCGATTTTTTAAAAGAGCAATAGATGTATTTATGTCATTCTTTGGACTTGTACTTTTGTCCTGGCTATATATTATATTGTCATTGGCAATAATCATTGATGACCCGGGACCTGTGTTTTTCACACAAAAACGTGTTGGACAAGGAAAGACACACTTCAAGCTACATAAATTCAGGTCGATGAAGATGTCAACGCCGCATGATATTCCAACTCATATGCTTGACAATCCTGACCAGTATATCACAAGGGTAGGAAAGTTGCTTAGAAAGTTCAGCCTTGATGAGCTTCCGCAGATTTGGGATATATTCATTGGCAAAATGAGCATCATCGGTCCAAGACCTGCACTCTGGAATCAGTATGACTTGATTGAAGAGCGTGACAAGTACGGTGCCAACGATGTAAAGCCTGGACTTACAGGCTGGGCACAGATTAACGGCAGAGATGAGCTTGAAATACCAGTCAAGGCAAAGCTTGACGGTGAATATGTTGAAAGAATGAGCTTTTGGTTTGATGTGAAGTGCTTTTTTGGTACTATAGCGTCAGTTTTGAAGCATGACGGTGTCGTGGAAGGCGGTACTGGAGAATTACATAAGGATGATGAAAAAGAAAAGGTGTCTGTTGAATGAAAAAGATACTTATTACCGGATCTAACAGCTACATTGGTACTTCTTTTGAAAACTATATGAAACAGTTTCCAGATGAATATGTAATTGATACTGTTGACATGATTGGAGATGAATGGAAAAGCAAGGACTTTTCTGGTTATGATGTAGTTTTTCATGTAGCAGGAATTGCTCATTCTGATTCTGGAAAGATTAGTAAAGAACGTGAAAAGCTTTATTATGATGTGAATACTAATCTTACGCTAGAAACTGCAAAAAAAGCTAAAAACTCAGGCGTTTCACAGTTTATATTTATGAGCAGTGCAATAGTATATGGGAATAGTGCTCCGATAGGAAAACAAAAGATTATAAATAAAGATACGGAGGTAAATCCTGCAAATTGTTACGGCGACAGTAAAGTTCAGGCTGAAAATGGCTTGAAAGAGCTTGAAACTGATACTTTTAAGGTTGTAGTATTAAGACCACCGATGATATATGGCAAAGGGAGCAAGGGTAATTATCCTTTGATGTCAAAGCTTGCAAGAAAACTGCCGTTTTTTCCGTATGTAGATAACACACGTTCTATGCTTTATATTGAAAATCTTGCTGAATTTGTAAAGCTGATGATTGATAATAATGAAGCTGGTACATTCTGGCCACAAAACAGAGAGTACAGTAATACATCTGAACTTGTTAAGATGATAGCTTCAGCTCACGGCAAAAGAATAATACTGGTTAAGGGATTTGGCTGGTTTTTTAAATTGACTGGTCACTTTGTCGGAGTAATAAATAAAGCATTTGGCAATCTTTGCTATGAACAGTCGATAAGTGAGTATAAGGTTGATTATAGGAAATTTAGTTTACCAGAGAGTATTAAGAAGACGGAAGTCTTAATATAGCGAAGATTAATGATAAAAATGGAGTATCATATGGATAAAATAAGTGTAATTGTGCCTGTATATAGAGTTGAACAATACTTAGACAAGTGCTTAGAATCGTTGCTTGCACAAACATATAAGAATTTTGATATAATACTTGTTGATGATGGCTCGCCAGACAAGTGCCCTATTATGTGTGATGATTATGCTAAGAACCATAATAATATTTATGTAATACATCAGAAAAATGCTGGATTATCTGCAGCTCGAAATGCTGCTCTTGATTGGGCGTTTGAGCATAATGATAACGATTGGTTTTCCTTTGTTGATAGTGACGACTGGGTGCATCCACGATATTTAGAATTAGTATTAAGTTGTGCTAAAAGATTTAATACAAAAGTTACATGCTGTGGTTCAATTGACGTAACTAACAGAGAATTAAAAGATTATAGTATTGATAATCCAGAGATGGATGTGCGAAAACCTTTCGAGGTATATACAGATGTTACTTATGATCCAAATGCTGTTTGTGGACCTCTATATGCAAGAGATTTGTGGAATGACTTAAGATTTCCTGTTGGTAAACTTCACGAAGATCGCTTTATGGCATATCAGTTCTTGTTTAAATGCGACAAAATAGGTGTTGTTAATCATTCGCTTTATTATTATTTCATGAATCCAGATGGGATAGGCGGCCATGTCCTTGTCCGGCATTGTCCCCGTCCAGTCTGTCACGGTGACGCCGTTGGTGAGATTTCCATTCTTGTCGCGGAACGCGGAAACCTGAATGTTGGCGTCGGGCGACCACGCCGCAAAGGTATAGTTGTCCCTCGCGGCGGGCTCCACGTCCTCATACTGCGCAAGGGGC
>JAFTAX010000070.1 GCA_017458445.1 Ruminococcus sp.
GCTGACGATGATGTAAAGACAGTTTTGCTTATTGCATCAGAAGAGCTTTCAAAGTTTGTTGACTATACAGACCGTTCAAGCTGTGTTCTTTTCGGTGACGGTGCTGCTGCATTTGTGCTTCAGAAGCGTGAGGACACGCTTTTTGCAAGCTATCTCGGTGCTGACGGCACAGGTGCTAAATATCTCGTTGCAAGAGCTTTGAAGTCTGAAAATGCTTTCAGGACAAACAAAGAAGAATTTGATATGCAGATGCCTGAAACGAGAGATTACTTCTTTGCTCAGGACGGCAAGGAGGTATACAAATTTGCTACAAGGATCATGCCGAGTGCAGTCAAAGAGGTTTGCAAAAAGGCAGGTTTATCTCCTGATGACCTTGACGAGATAGTACCTCATCAGGCCAACATAAGAATAATTGAAACTGCCGCAAAGAACCTTGGCGTTTCAATGGACAAGTTCCCTATGTACATAGATCGCTACGGCAACACATCATCTTCATCTATCCCAATTGCTTTTTATGATGCTGTTAATGACGGCAAAATCAAAAGAGGCGATACGATCTGCCTTGTCGGCTTTGGTGGCGGACTTACATACGGTGCAGTTATATTTGAGTATTAATACTCTCTGGAGAAAAATATGAACATAATCAAATGCCCTGATAAAACAAGTGTAGATCAGGCTGTTGCTGAAAATGAGCCGTTGCTTATTCTCATATCATTTGACGGCAAGACGGTTATAATGAGCCAGATTGATGAGGCTGTTGAGCATCATATCCTGCTTTTAAAGGCTGGCTTTTCCGACAAGGATATTGATAAATATTTCAGGCTTGTGCTTGATGAAAACGGTGCAGACTGGACTTTTGTATGCCCACCTGATTACAAGGGCATAACAGACAAGACAAGACGCATAAAGCAGTTTTACAAAGATGGAAATTTGGTTATCTCAGACGTTTTGCAACAGCTTGGATTTAGCAGCGATATAAACATACCAAAAAGATACCGCAGGCATTTTGACCTTATGGTTGAGGAGTAAAATGGCATCAAGAACGATTCATCTTGCTGTGGCTTATGAGCTTATGGTAAGACTTAAGATAAAAGACAAGCAACGATTTATCCTCGGGCATATCCTTCCCGATATGATTGTTGGCGAATATGAATACCGCCTGCCTGCAAAAAAGAAAACTCATTTTTACACGCTTTTGGAAAACGGCAGAAAGACGTATAATTTTTTCCGCTTTTATGATGAGTATAAAGACAAGCTTCACGATATGCTTTATCTTGGCTATTATGTTCATCTAATTGAGGATAATGTTTTCAGGCAATATCTTTATTACAGAGTAGGCCTTTTAAAACGCAGAGGAGAGCCAGAGCTTATTGACGAGCTTTATAACGACTACCGACTGCTCAACCCGATATTGATAAAAAGATATGGTATTACGATACCTGCTTTCCCTGATGATATAAAAAACGAGGATATATACAAGCGTTTTGAATTCACGCCCGATGAGTGGCTTGATGAAATGAAGCAGGATTTTGAATGTACTGACAATGGCACACTAAGGCATTTTACAAAAGAGCTTATTGATGAATATATAGCTGAATGTGTTGACCAGATTACCGAAGAGCTGAAAGCTCTTCAGCGTGGCGAACATTATCTTGCAATTAACGATTATTCGATAGAGAATTACTACAAAGGAGAGCTGAGAACATGACAACTCGCATCACTGAACTTTTAGGAATAAAATACCCTATCTTGCAGGGTGGTATGGCTTGGATTGCTGAAACAACTCTGGCTTCAGCTGTTACAAACGCAGGCGGACTTGGCATTATTGCAGGCGGCTCTGCTCCGATTGACTATCTGCGTGACCAGATAAGAAAGACTAAAGCGTCAGTTGGTGACAAGCCTTTTGGTGTGAACATCATGCTTATGAGCCCTAATGCTGAGGAGCTTGCACAGCTTGTAATTGACGAGGGCGTTCCTGTTGTAACAACAGGTGCAGGAAACGCTGGAAAATATATGGCAGCATGGAAAGAAGCAGGAATCAAGGTTATCCCTGTTGTTCCATCAGTTGCTTTGGCAAAGAGAATGGAGCGAGCAGGTGCTGACGCTGTTGTAGCTGAGGGTACTGAATCAGGCGGTCACATCGGCGAGAACACGACGATGTGTCTTGTTCCACAGGTCGTTGATGCTGTTGAGATACCTGTTATCGCAGCAGGCGGAATTGCTGACGGCAGAGGAATAGCCGCATCATTTATGCTCGGTGCTGAAGGCGTTCAGCTCGGAACACGTTTCCTTGCAGCAGAAGAGTGTCAGATACACCCAACATACAAGGAGCTTGTTGTAAAGGCTAAGGACACGGACAGCATTGTTACCGGACGTACAACAGGTCACCCATGCAGAAATGTAAAGACAAAGTTCTCGAAAAAGCTTGCAAGCGGTGAGATGAACGGATCTATCACTCCTGATGAGTTCGAGCAGATAACTCTCGGCTCTCTGAGAAAAGCTGTTCAGGACGGTAATCTTGATGAGGGATCGTTCCTTTGCGGAGCTATTGCAGGAATGGTCACAAAGGTCGAGCCTGCTAAGGACATGATAGAGGAAATGTTCTCACAGGCAGAAGCTCTTCTGAACAAATAGGTGATATCTCATATAAAACAGTACCTTAAAAAATATTCACTGACAGCAAAAGGCTGGATAACATGGAACTGGTTTGACAACAAAAGAGAGTTTATCAAGCCTACATATATAAGCTATGACAGGATAATTTATTTCATTGACTATGCATCAGATGAGATCATTAAGAGGTTCAATAAATACAATTTATATTAGTCACTAAAGAACAATACCTTTAAATAAGGAAGTCAATAATAGAGCTTAGAGTGAAAATCTTTGTATATTTAAAATTGTAGATAGCGGGCAGGCAACTGCAATCTGTACAAACTAATCCGGGAGGTAAAAAGAAATGGCTACTGCGTTAATTACAGGTTCAGCAAGAGGTATCGGTGCTGCTATTGCACTAAGACTTGCTAAGGACGGTTACAATATTGCACTTAATGACATATCTGAAGATATGTTTGAGGGCAATGACATAATGGACAAGATAAAGGCTGAAGGCGTTGAATGTGAAAAGTTCATCTGCGATGTATCAGACTATGCTCAGGTTGAGCAGACAGTAAAGGCAATCAAAGAACGCTTTGGCAGTATCGAGGTGCTTGTAAACAACGCAGGCATTACCCGTGACGGACTTATGGCAAGAATGAGCGAAGAGCAGTATGACATGGTTGTTGCCGTAAACCAGAAAAGCGTATTCAATATGTGCAAGTTTGTCGGAAGCATGATGATGAGACAACGCTGTGGCAGAATTATCAATCTTTCGTCAGTTGCTGGCGTTTATGGCAACCCTGGACAGATGAACTATTCGGCTACAAAGGCTGCTATAATCGGCATGACAAAGACTGTTGCAAAGGAGCTTGGCTCAAGAGGTATCACCTGTAATGCGGTTGCACCTGGATTTATAAAAACTCCTATGACAGACAAGCTTACCGATGCTCAGAAAGAAGCTATGATAAATCAGGTCGCTATGAAGCGTTACGGTGAAGTTGAAGAGATCGCTGGCGTGGTATCATTCCTTGCATCACCTGATGCAAGCTATGTTACAGGTCAGGTTATTGAAATCTCAGGCGGACTGATGATGTAGCAAGGGCGAACCCCTGCACCAATACTCGCCACATCAGCTTGATTTGGCAGAGAGTTTGAGTTGGCTCGGGTCAATGGTTGATAAGACAATGAGAACAACCAATATAAACAAGAAAAAACAGAGGAGTGCTTAGATGAAAAGAGTAGTAATTACCGGAATGGGTACAGTAAACCCGCTTGGCAAAAACGTATCTGAATTCTGGGACAATATTGTTGCCAACAAAAACGGGCTTAGCTTTATTGACCAGTTTGATGCATCAGATTTTCCTGTAAAGATTGTAGGTGCTGTAAAGGATTTTGACAGCTCTGAATATATAGAGAAAAAAGAAGCAAGACGAATGGACAGATTCACACAGTTTGCTCTCTGCTCTGCATATCAGGCACTTAACGACTGCGGAACAGATTTTAAGGACACTGACCCATTCAGATGCGGTGTAATCGTAGGTGTCGGCGTTGGCGGACTTAAGCTTACTGAAGATGAGCATACAAAATTCATGGAAAAGCCTGATAAGATTTCTGTTTTCTATGTACCTATGATGATTGCAAACATGGCAGCAGGCACAATTTCAATGAAAACAGGCTTTAAAGGCGACAACTTCTGCACAACAACAGCCTGCTCATCAGCAACACACGCAATCGGCGAAGCTTTTCGCAAAATAAAGGACGGCTATCTTGATGTCTGTATTGCAGGCGGTTCCGAATCATGCATTTCACGTTTTGCACTTGGCGGATTCAATAACATGAAAGCACTCTCAAAGGCAACTGAGCTTGACAAAGCGTCAACACCTTTCGACCTTGAACGTCAGGGCTTTGTGCTTGGTGAAGGTTCAGGCATACTCGTTCTTGAAGAGCTTGAACACGCAAAAGCAAGAGGTGCTGAGATTTATGCTGAAATCGTGGGCTATGGTGCTTCATGCGATGCATACCACATGACAAGCCCGTCACCGACAGGAGATGCTGCTGCTCACGCTATGAAAATGGCATACACAGAAGCAGGACTGAAGCCAGAGGAAGTTGATTATATCAACGCACACGGCACATCAACAGGACTTAATGATAAATATGAAACAAACGCTATAAAGCTTGCTCTTGGCGAAGAAGCTGCAAGAAAGGTTGTTATCAACTCAACCAAATCAATGATAGGTCATCTTCTCGGTGCAGCAGGCGGTGTTGAAGCAATTGTAACTGCACTATCTGTAAAGAACGACTTTGTGCATAAGACAATAAACTACAAGACACCTGACCCTGAATGTGACCTTGACTATGCTGTTGATTCAAACAGAGAAATGCCAGTTAATGCGGCACTGTCAAATTCACTGGGATTTGGCGGACACAACGCAACAATCTGCCTGAAAAAATATGCTGACTAAGGAGTAGACGGATATGAGTAAGAAAATATATGACCAGTTTGATATGAACACACTTTCAGATCTTGCGGATCTTATAAACGAGAAAAATCTCGGCGAAATCACAATAGTTGACGGAGAAAAATCAATCTCAATCAAAGGCAGAAGATGTGCTATGCCACCAATGCCTGCTTTCTCTGCGGCTGCCCCTGCAACAGCAGACACAGACGCTGACGATATGTCAGGAAACCATGTGAAAGCACCGATAGTTGGTACTTTCTATGCTGCTCCGTCACCAAATGACAAGCCTTTTGTATCGGTTGGTGACACTGTAAAAAAAGGTGACACACTTTATATCATCGAGTCAATGAAGGTAATGAACGAAGTTCAGTCTGAATTTGACGGCGTGGTTAAAAAGATTCTGGTTAAAAACGGCGAATCACTCGAATTTGACCAGACGGTTATGATTATCGACTAACAAAAAATTACAGAGTATTGCTCATTATTATGGAGGAAAAGTTATGGCTGTAGTTTTAAACAAAGAGCAGATTAAAGAAATCATTCCACACAGAGATCCATTTCTGCTTATTGATGAAGTAAACGAGCTTGAGGTTGGCAAGAGAGTTGTTGCCACAAAATATATAAAGGAAGATGACTTCTGGTTTAAGGGACATTTCCCAGAGTATCCTGTGACTCCAGGTGTTCTCATGGTGGAAATGCTTGCACAGGCAGGTGCTGTTGCACTTCTTGCGTTGCCTGAAAACAAGGGCAAAATCGGCTTTTTCGGCGGAATAAACAACTGTAAGTTTCGCCAGCAAGTAGTACCAGGTGACGAGCTTAAACTCGAGGTAGAAATAATTAAAGTAAAAGGTCCTATCGGTATAGGACAGGGTATTGCAACTGTAAACGGCAAGAAAGCTGTTTATGCTGAAATCACTTTTGCAATAAAATAATCACAAAACATTCGACTTCTTACAAGGAGAGGCTTATTTATATGTTTAAAAAAGTTCTTATAGCCAACAGAGGTGAAATCGCTGTCAGAATAATCCGTGCCTGTCGTGAATTAGGCATACATACTGTTGCGGTTTATTCTACTGCGGATAAAAATGCTCTTCATGCAAAAATTGCCGATGAGGCTATCTGTATCGGTCCTGCCGAAAGCAAGGACAGTTATCTTAACGTAAGAGCTATAATTTCTGCCTGTGAGGTAACAGGTGCTGACGCAATTCACCCAGGCTTTGGATTCTTGTCAGAAAATGCATCATTTGCAAGAACCTGCGAAAAATGCGGAATTACCTTCATAGGTCCGAGAGCTCAGTCTATTGAAATGCTCGGCGACAAGGCACAGGCAAAGGAAACAATGAAAGAAGCAGGCGTACCTGTTATCATGGGTTCGGACGGTCCGATTTTCAACGTTGACGCTGCCCACTCTCTTGCTAACGACCTTGGCTATCCTGTTTTGATAAAAGC
>JAFTAX010000007.1 GCA_017458445.1 Ruminococcus sp.
CACCGCCCGATTCAAGCGAATTTTCCATGTCACTCTCAAGCGTCATCTGATGGTCAAGCACCTCACGGTTGCTGTACCAGTTGTGCTTTGCAGTCCACCATTCAAGGTCCTTCTGGTTGTTGTCGCACAAATCATGCTTAAACTGGGTTGTTCTACCCTCCGAGAGAATAATATGCTCGTCCATAATTTTCATTTCGCATGATGCTTTTCCTGTACGGAAAATTCTCAGCAAAAGCTCGGGATAACGTCCGCCATGCTTTATCCATCTACCCATGAAAATAAGTCTGCGGCGAACTATAACGCCTGTAATATCAGGTTCGAGTGTTCCAAGCTTTTCATCTATTTCCTGTGCCAAATCTTCCATCAGCTCTTCATCAGCGTCCATTCTCATCGACCACTCCGTCGTGATGTTGGTGTTTTGCAAGCCCCAGTTAAGCTGATTTGCATAGGATATCCACTTGTTCTGATAGAAATCAAGTGATGAACCGATCTTTTTAAGCTCCAGATCAAGCTGTCTGCAAATCTCCTGTGTCTTGTCATCACTAAAGCTGTCAACGATAACAAAACGCTTAGCAATACCTCTGAAAGATTCAACACACTTTCTTAAATTTTTCTCTTCATTTTTTGTAAGTATAACGACTGTTAAATCAACCATTTATTTATCCTCAATCTTAATCTGTCAGCCTCTTTATCACCTTAGCAGGATTTCCTGCAATAACGCAGTTGTCCTCAAATTCACCGCAGACTACTGCTCCTGCACCGACAACACAGCCGTCACCAAGCACTGTTCCTTTGAGTATAAGGCTGTTGCAGCCAATAAAGCAGTTTTTACCGATGTGGACCGGCTTTGTGCCGATTTTGTCCTTGTCGTCAGCATTTCTCGCCTCGATCTCAATCGGGTGAAAATCATTATCAAGAATCTTGCAGTTTCCGCCAATAAGCGTGTTCTCGCCAATCTTTACCGACTTTCTCGCATAAATCGTCGCACCTGAAATGCCGACATTATCGCCAATTTCAATGCTTGCATCAGGCGTTCTTGTAACAATTATAGTCTTTGAATAAAGCCCGACGAGGTTTGATAAAAAACTGCTTTTGATTGTTACATTATCGCCGATTTTAAGTGTAGCACCCTTCTTGTTAAAGATAACAGGAACACCCTTGAGCAAAAGGTTTTTACCATACTCTACCTTGCAAGCCTTAAGTGCAAGCTTAAACCAGTTACTATTCATAGCTAACCTCATAAATCAATGATTTCATTAATGTATTTTTCAATGCTGATGTCTTTTGTAAGATTGCCGACCAGATAATCACGACCTCTTTTACCCATAGCCAAAGCCTCATCTGAATAAGCATTCTCAATAAACCATTCAATTATCTTTGCAACATTTTCATAATCCTCAGGTTCACAGCAAAGACCGCATTTTGTTTCCTCGATAATAAGCCTTGCTTCCGAGCCTTCTTCAAGCACGCCAATAATTGGCTTTCCTGCTGCCATAACACCATAACACTTGCTCGGAACACTGATACCCTTAATACCCTTTGCATTGACAACCCAGTGAACATCACCAGCATTAAGGCTATATATAAGGTCAGCCTTGTCCTGATATGGAATAAAAATAACGTTGTCGATATGGTGTCTTTTCTTGTATGCCTTTATCTCCTTGAGCATTGAGCCGTCACCGACAAATGCAAAAGCTACTTCACGTCCGTCAGGTGTAAAAAAGCCTTCTTCTTCAATGCCAGTCATGGTGTATCCTTTTCTGAATTTCTTTATAACACGCATGAGATTTTCAAGGTCATAATAAAGCCCGATATTACCCGAATACATTATAACATACTTGCCTTCAAGCCCATATTCACGCTTGAAATCCTGTACCTTTCGGTTTTCTTCAGGCAAAGAATAAATCTCGCTCTCGTTAATCCAATTGTTAATATATGCATAATCTGGAACTCTTTCGCCCTTAAAACGTTTCTTGAGCGTTTCAACCATATCTCTGCCGACAACAATAACCTTGTCGGATATCCTGCAGCTACGCTTGTCAAAAAACATCATAGCCTTTGTGATAAGCTTGTTTTTGCAGTAATCAACCGCCATAGTCTGCTCAGGGTTAAAGTCCTGAATGTTGTAGATAAACTTAGCTTTCTTTTTCTTTTTACCATAGACACCAAGCAGTCCGCCAAGAATCGGTGGCTGTGAAATCGAGTAAACATAGTCAATCCTGCCAAGCTTTTTTGTCGCAGCCTTTGCACCAAAATAATATGACACAATGTTTCTTACACGGCTCAATTTCTTTTCCTTTGAAAACTCAGGCACCCTTATTCTTATAACATTAACGCCATTTATATCCTCTTTGTAAAACCTTTTTGTCTTATATTTCTCATCAATAACGCCTGTGTATGAAGGCACTGTGCAGATAACATATATGTCAAATACATCTTTCATACCTTCAGCAAGCTCTTTTAAAATCTGCCCTGTTGACGCAACATCAGGGTAATAATAGTGAGCATATATAAGCATTTTTTTCTTACTCTCAGCTTGTGACATAATGCGTTTTCTCCTTAAAAATCCTAATATATAATAAAGCAAGAATTAGTCTTTTTTCACAATAATCCCATACTTTTCAAACATATCAAGCCTTTTTTCAGCCAGCCCGACAGCTTCTTTTGAATTGTGAAAAGCACCCGATTTTATAATCCTGAAAAACCTGTTTATCCATGCCGCAGGCAAAAGGTACGGCTTGTTTACAATATATTTATACCTGTTTTTCATAACATCATAGCTCGGAAAAGCCATTTTGATTTTGTTTAAAACACGGCTTTTTGATTTACTGTTTGCCGCAGATATTATATACGAATTGATATATGCTCTTTCAGCCTGACTTCCACCGTATACACCGCTTGATAACACATCAGAAACAAGCATATCAACGTCAATATCAGGCACATCAATAAGTGTCCTGTCGAGGAACAAATATTGCTGTCCAACATTAACAAGAGCATAAAAAAAACGTGTCAGATTATTGTCTTCTAAGGCTTTGTAAAAAGCACTCCAGTCAATATCGCTGTAATAAGTATTGATATACTGATAAAGGTCACAAAGCTGTCTTATTCCAATCCCTGCAAACAAAAAATGCTTGTAAATGTGGAAAAAGATATATAAACAATGCTCTGTGCAGTTAAGTGTCCTCAGCTCAACGCCGTCAATTGCCACCTTGTCGGGATTAAGATACGACTTGTAGCTGACATTAAGCGGTGGATTATCCTTAACAAGCTCGGTGTGAAGCTCAATAACAAGATTAGTTTTTCTGTCTTCATACACCAAAGCGTCAGTATATTTATTACGGCAGGTCATACCGCAACCTTTAAGAATACCTATTACTCTGTCAACGTCTTTTTTCTCAATAAATATGTCCTCGTCACAGCTCGGTCTGCAATCACCAGCAGGATAAATCGCACGAAGTATAATACCTTTCAGCACAATAGCATTAATACCGCTATCGGTTATCTTAGAATACACCTGCAAAAATTTATCCTGCCTTGACATCTGCCATGAAACTGCGAAAAACGTAGCGTCCGACCAGACATCACGCAAATCATCAGGCAAAGCTATGACAGTATAGATTTTATTATAAACAAGCGATTGCACACAATGCTCACATGCAAGCTCATAAATAGCCCTAAAATCAATATCAGGGGATATTTCAATGCTTTCATCATTTTCAAAACAAACTCTGATAATTTTAAGAAAATCAGATTGTAACTTTGAGAGCATATCTATTCCCCTTTTTAAAATATCTCTATTATAACTGGAATTTTTCCTTGTCGTTAACATCAATTTCAGGTCCGATCTGAACCTCGATAATCTTAAGCTCCGTCTTTGCAATAGCAGTGTGCTTGCAGCCAGCCTTGAGCGTTATAATATCACCGGCATGAACAAGTCTTTCCTCGCCGTCAATAATTACCTTACCGCTTCCTGCAATAACATTCCACACTTCATCACGGAACTTGTGGCTGTGATAATAAAGCCTGTTGCCTGGCATAAGCTCAATTCTAACCGTCATGCTGTTGTCCTGAACGTCAAGCACAGTGTAGCTTCCCCACGACTTTTCAGCATACATAACCTGCTGGTCAAATTCGTTTACATAAGATTTCATATAGCTTGACTTTTCCTTGTCGGACACAAGAATACCGTCATTACTTGCCGCAATAATCATGTTCCTGCAGCCCATGCAAAGCACAGGGATATCCAGCTCATTTACAACGTTGGTATTCTTACAGCCTTCACTTAGAACCGCCTTGCCGATAACATTGCCGTGCATCTCTTCAGAAAAAGTATTCCAGGAACCAATGTCCTTCCACTGCCCTGAAAATCTCATAACCTTGATAGCCTTTTCCTTTTCGACCACTTCATAGTCAAAAGAGATTTTTTTCAGCTTGTCATAGTTTTTGAAAACGTCCTGATACGTTTCAAAATCAATGTGTTGTCTTGCAATATCGAGCATATATCCAAGCTTGAAAGCAAAGATACCGCCATTCCATAAAGCACCCTGCTCAATGTATTTCTTAGCGTCTGCTTCATTCGGCTTTTCGATAAAATATGCAACATCAGACTTTCTGTCCTTGCTGAGCGGCATGATATATCCATACTTTTCTGACGGATATGTCGGCTCAATGCCCATAAGCGTAAGATTCTGACTGCCGTTTAAAGCCATTTCATTAAGCTCGAGGAACGACTCAAAATAATCCGAATTAACATACGGGTCCACAGGGCATACAATAATCACATCATCATCAGCAACGTGTTTCTCGCTTTTCATGTATGCAGCCGCAAGAACAATTGCAGGAAAAGTATCACGTCTTGCCGGCTCAACGCATACAGATACATCATCGCTGAGCTGGTTGTGAATAGCACTTACCTGCTTTTTGCTCGTCGCAATAGTAATGCTGGCATCAGGGTCAGCCTCTTTTATCTGACGATAAACTCTCTGAACCATTGATTCATATTCATCGTCCTTATTTTTAAACATCTTTATAAACTGCTTTGAACGTATATCATTTGAAAGCGGCCACAAACGCTTTCCGCTGCCGCCTGATAAAAGAACGATATTCATTTATCTATCACCTTTCTGCTCTCATAGGATTGTTCAAAAAGTCCTGATAGGTAAGCTTTATTCCATCTTTAAGCTCTGTTTTATATTTCCAGCCTAAAGATTCAAGCTTGCTGACATCTAAAAGCTTTCTCGGAGTGCCGTTTGGCTTATCAGTGTCCCAGAGTATCTCGCCTGTGTAGCCGATAACCTCAGCCACAAGCTCTGTAAGCTCCTTAATTGTCAGTTCTTTACCTGTACCGACGTTTACAGTTTCATTGCCACTGTAATTGTTCATAAGATAAACGCAAGCGTCAGCAAGGTCATCTACATATAAAAACTCTCTTAGCGGACTGCCGTCACCCCAGCAGGTAACGCTCTTTGCACCAGACACCTTTGCCTCATGAAAACGCCTGATTAAAGCAGGAAGTACATGGCTGTGTGTCGGGTGATAATTGTCATTTTTGCCGTAAAGATTTGTCGGCATAACAGATATATAGTCAGTGCCATGCTGACGATTAAGGTATTCGCAGTATTTAAGTCCGCTTATCTTTGCCAAAGCGTATGCTTCGTTTGTCTTTTCAAGCTCGCTTGTCAGAAGACAGCTTTCGGGCATCGGCTGTGGTGCCATTCTCGGATAAATACAGCTTGAGCCTAAAAACATAAGCTTTTTGCAGCCGTTTTTCCATGCAGAATGAATAGCGTTCATCTCAAGAATCATGTTTTCATACATAAAATCAGCAAGTGCTTCACTGTTTGCGATAATTCCGCCAACCTTTGCCGCAGCAAGAAAAACATACTCAGGCTTTTCTTTTTGAAAAAAAGCTTCAACATCAGCCTGTCTTGTCAGATCAAGCTCAGCGTGAGATTGGGTAACAATGTTTGTATAGCCCTGCTCTTTTAAAGCACGCACAATCGCAGAACCGACCATGCCTTTATGCCCTGCAACATATATTTTTGCATTTTTCTCCATTTAACGAAACCTCTATTTCAGCTCAGCCACTGCCTTTTCTGCAGCAACCAGCTTAAGATCATTTTCAACCATAAGTTTAACAAGCTCTTCAAAAGATGTCTTTGTCGGATTCCAGCCAAGCTCGTTTTTAGCCTTTGTAGGATCGCCCCAGAGATTAACAACATCAGTCGGACGGTAAAAATCAGGTGAAACCTCAATTATAGTCTTTCCTGTAGCCTTGTCAATACCAACTTCATCAACAGTGCCTTCGTTTTTAAATTCAAGCTCAATACCAACATACTGGAACGCAAGCTTTGCAAAATCACGAACACTGTGCTGAACACCTGTTGCAATAACATAATCCTCAGGCTTGTCCTGCTGAAGCATCAGCCACATACATTCAACGTAATCCTTTGCGTAGCCCCAGTCACGACGAGATGACAAATTACCAAGATAAAGCTTGTCCTGCAAGCCCTGTGATATTCTTGCTGCCGCAAGACTTATCTTTCTTGTAACAAAAGTTTCGCCTCTGCGTTCAGACTCGTGATTGAAAAGAATTCCCGAACAGCAGTACATATTGTAAGCGTCACGATATTCCTTCACAATCCAGTAGCCATACTGCTTTGCAACAGCGTAAGGGCTGTATGGGTGGAATGGAGTTTCTTCATTTTGTGGAACAATCTTTGCATTACCATAAAGCTCCGATGTTGATGCCTGATAGATACGACAAGTGTCCGCAAGACCGCAGGCTCTTACTGCTTCAAGTATGCGTATAACACCCGTTGCAACAACGTCTGCAGTGTATTCAGGTACCTCAAAGCTCACTTTTACATGGCTCTGTGCCGCAAGATTGTAAATCTCATCAGGCTTAACCTCATTGATTATCGAAATAAGACTTACTGAATCGGTCATGTCACCATAATGCAGATAAAAGTTTGGATTATCCTCAACATGAGAAATTCTGATTCTGTATTCTGTTGATGAACGGCGGACTATTCCATGCACTTCGTAACCCTTTTCGAGCAAAAGCTCTGAAAGATAAG
>JAFTAX010000071.1 GCA_017458445.1 Ruminococcus sp.
CATAACAAAATATGCAAAAACGGCAGCCATTTAGGTTGCCGTTTTTTTATGCATGAATAGCTATTGTTATAATAGCCAAATTTTACAAGAGAATTTTGTGTAAGTCGTCGATTATTCCATTGAATCAGCGCATTTAATTGACAACGTTTTCGTGGTAATATATAATTAATGTGTATGAAAAATTATAGTAAGGAGAACTATTATGAAAATCAAAAAGTTTTTATCTGCAATAGTTGCAGGCGCACTTGCATTTACAACTCTGGCAAGTATGTCAACGTTTAGTTCATCTGCCGATGAGGTTTTCTGTGGACTGGAAGAAGACGAAGACACCTTTATATACATGATAGGTGGTATAAAAGATGTTAAGTATCAGACAAGGACAGCTGAAAATGGTGGAACAGAAATACGATTTGTTGCAGAAGTTATGGACAAGGCTGTTGAGGATGCTAACTATGCACAATGGAGCATTGAAGCAGCTACAGCTGATGCACCGAATGACTTTGTAGAGGTTGAAACACAGCCAAAAACAACTAAAGCGTACAAATCACTTATCGCAAGCGGAAAGAAGGTTACAGCTCCTGAAGATTATAGCTATATAATATCAAAAAAAGTTGCAAGCTTAAATAACAGCGATGTAGTTCAGGGAAAGTTAACTTTATTAGTCGATGCTTATTATTATGGATATCGTACAGTTACAATCGGCGGTGAGTCAACAGATTCAAGCTCGCAGGCTGAAGAAAGCTCAGAATCAGGACTGGTTATAGGCGATGATGACGACTCATCAGAAGAAGGATGGGGCGGAAATCAAAACGGAGGAAATGGTGACTCTTCGTCGGTTGTGAATGACTCATCGAGCAAAACAGATTCAGATATTCCGTTAATACCTGCTTTGAAAGACTGTAAGATTACATGTCATACAACCCCAGGCGAGTACGGCGGAGCAGATGTCTTTTTTGTGGCAGAGGTCAAGTATGAAGATTATCAGAAATCAGAGGCTGCTGAATGGTATATTGAAGCTGCACCGGCTGATGATCCTGAAAACTTTGTAGAAGTAGAAACACAGCCACTTACAATAAAGTGTGCTTATTTATACGAAGCAGATGGTGAAACAATATATGCTCCTGATGGATATGTTTTTATTATATCTGATCCGGTGGGTAGCTTTAACCCTGGAGATCATGTATATGGTGAAATCTTCTTGCTTGGCTTTGCTAATGCTTGTGGGAAAGAAGTTACCATTGATTGTGACACATCAGTTTCAAACCCGGATGCCTATGCTATAAAAATGCCAGAGGAATCATCAGAGGTTATTGATGAATCATCTGAAATAATTGATGAAAGCTCAGAGATTGATTCAAGCTCTGAATCTGATTCGAGTTCAGACGATAATGATGAGTCATATGTAATCTGGGAAGGCAATGCGGAAATCAATAAGTGGAAAGGCTTTGAGACAGGAGTCACAAATATTCCAGATGCTGAAGATATGGGCATTATTGTAATATATGCTACTCCAATAGATTCAAGTAAAAGTGCAGAGGTAGCAATTCAAGCTGCTGATCAAGATGAATGCTTGGAAAATATTTGTGATAGAGATGGCAATTCAGCATTTGAGGTTAATGATGGAAAAGCATATTTCATGCTCACAGCCGAGGGAGCACAGATTCTCAGAGAAACAAACAGAATTTGCCTCAATGGAACAAATGTAGTAATTACTAAGGTTAAATGTCTGCCTTGTCATTGGGCTCTTCCACCGATATGGACAGGAAATGAAGATTTAACTTCATGGACGCAAGAAATATTAATAGAAAATAATTATCCAATAGCTGAAAAAGGTGGAGAAATTACTGTATATGCTGAGTCTTTAGGTGATAATCCACAGGTCCAGCTTTCAGGTATCGATAGTGAAGGCGAGGAATTTGTTATCAACAATCCTGCAACAGGGAATGCTTACGATCTTGACGGCAATTATGGCAGAATAGTTCTTGATGCTGATTCAGCACATCTGATCGCTAAGGCTAAGAAGCTCTACCTTAATGGCTATAATGTGAAAGCACGCTGCGTTTGGTATACAGAACCTGATTATGTGTTTTAATAAAATCAGACTAAAAGCGGTAACAAAGTTGGTTGCCGCTTTTTTCTGCTTGCATTTTTCTTTGCAGTGTGATATAATGTATTCACAGGTAATTTTATCAGGAGGTATTCAAAATGAACAGAATTAAACTTATAACAATTATAATGACTATTGCGACAAGTATTGTTCTTATGGCTTCTTGTGCTGATGATATTAAAGACAACAGCAAGAAGAGCAAGGATAAATCATCTTCTGCATCATCAGCAGTAGTAATCAGCACGGCTGACGCAAGCTCTGACAGCAAGGCTGATTCAAAGGCTGACAGCTCAGCTTCAAACGCTGCAAACAACAAGAACAACACTACAAACACAAACACTAACGACAATGGTAACGGTGGTCAGGCAACTGGCGGCGGAATGGAAATCGTTGACGAAATTGACCTTGACGAGCTTGATTCTATACCATTGGACGAAAACGGCGAGGTGCCACCTAACCTTGAAGAAGGTTGGGGCGACTTGATGTAATATGAAGTCTTACAAAATTTGCAACCTTATCGTGAATATGGATCTCAAGTATTCGATGATAAGGGACAGGGCAGAAAAATACTTAACTGATTACACCGACAATCCTGATGTTATTGTTGATGTCAAGGATAAAACTATGGTGGAATTGGAGAATCTTGCACCGTATCTTTCAGTGCCTGAGCAAGAGCTTATTCTATCGACAGCGATTTTCTACAGAAAGCTGCTTGATTTTGGCGGATTTATGCTTCATTCATCTGCTGTGTGTGTGGACAACAAGGCGTATCTGTTCTCTGCGAGCAGTGGTACAGGAAAGTCTACGCATACAGAACAGTGGTTGAAACTCTTCGGCGATCGTGCGTTTATCATCAACGATGACAAGCCTGCAATCAAAATCGAGAACGGTAAGGCTTATGTTTACGGCACGCCTTGGAGTGGCAAGTCGGATCTCAACGTTAACGCACGTGTGCCTTTGCAGGCGATTTGCGTACTCGAGAGGTCTGAGGAGAACTTTATCGAGCCGCTCGAAAAGGGTACAGCGATATACAGCATTATGAACCAGACGATAAGACCGCCTTTTGAGTCTTATATGGATAAGCTGCTTAACCTGCTTGACTTTGTGATTACTAACACGCCGGTCTGGAGAATGGGTTGTAATATCTCAACAGATGCTGCACAAATGGCGTATGACGCTATGTCTAAATAAAAAACACTTCCTCACGGAAGTGTTTTTTGTTTTTCGCATATTCTCTGGTATTGTTTTATTGGGGTGAGACCCTTTTGAAAAAGGGTCGTCCCCCAAAACCCCTCACTAAAACTTCTAATTTATTTTTTTGAGGGTGTGGAATAGCTTTAAAATCAAATTAAAGCATATAGTATAAATTATCTCTTTAAGAACATCTCACACCCTCAAAAAAATCATTAAAAAGTCTTTGGAAAGAGAGTCTGAGAGGATAACCTTTCTTCAAAAAGGTTTCTTCTCAGTAAACAACGTCAAAGACTATGTGAAAGGCAAGAAAAATGCTCCGCACGGAAAGTACGGAGCATTTAGTATTATATATGCTTGGATTATTTCTCTTCGTTGTTATAGAGCTTAGCATATCTGAGCAGGTAGTCATATCTGTCTGCTGCGTTCTTGATAGCCTTATCGAAGAGTTTTTCAGCTCTTTCAGGATTCTGACGAGCAAGTGCGTTGTAACGAACCTCACCCATGATGAATTCCTTATAATCAGCTGTAGGAGCCTTAGAATCGAGCATAAATGGATTCTTTCCTTCTGCCTTGAGGCGTGGATCGAATCTGTAGAGGTGCCAGTAACCAGCCTGAACAGCCTTCTTTTCTTCTGTCTGAGCGATTGACATACCGCCCTTGATACCATGGTTGATACATGGAGCATAAGCGATGATAAGAGATGGTCCCTTATAAGCTTCTGCTTCAGCGATAGCCTTGATACACTGGTTGTAGTCAGCACCCATAGCAACGTGAGCTACATATACATAGCCGTATGACATTGCGATACCAGCGAGGTCCTTCTTCTTAACTTCCTTACCAGCTGCAGCGAATTGAGCGATAGCACCTGTTGGAGTAGCCTTTGATGACTGTCCACCAGTATTTGAGTAAACCTCAGTATCGAATACAAATATGTTTACATCTTCGCCTGATGCGATAACGTGGTCAAGACCTGAGAATCCGATATCGTAAGCCCAGCCGTCACCACCGAAGATCCACATTGACTTCTTGCGGAGGAAATCAGCGTCCTTGAGAATTTCATCTGAAGCCTTAGTTTTTGACTTCTTCAAAGCTTCAATCAAAGCGTCAGTTGCAGGTGAGTTAGCAGCACCGTCATCAACTGTTGAGAGGTAACCTTCAATAGCCTTCTTGAGAGGTGCAGACTTTGTAGCCTTTTCAAGCTCAAGAACCTTAGCGATTGTTCTCTGTCTGATTGTATTCTGTGCAAGGAAGATACCGTAACCAAATTCAGCGTTATCTTCAAAGAGTGAGTTAGCCCAAGCTGGACCCTTGCCGTCCTTGTTTACTGTGTATGGTGTTGAAGGAGCAGAACCACCCCAGATAGATGAACATCCTGTAGCGTTAGCGATGTACATTCTGTCGCCGAAGAGCTGAGTTACGAGCTTAGCGTAAGGTGTTTCACCACAACCAGCACAAGCACCTGAGAATTCGAGGAGTGGCTGTTTGAACTGTGAACCCTTAACAGTAGTAGCCTTGAACTTTTCGAGAACTTCTGGCTTTTCAGCAAGTGTAAGACCATAGTTGAATACTTCCTGCTCAGCGATCTGAGTTTCCAGCGGAGCCATGTTAAGAGCCTTGTTGCCCTTCTTACCTGGACATACGTTTACGCATGAGCCGCAGCCTGTACAGTCAAGTGCAGACATTGTCATAACGAAGTTGTATCCAGGCATACCTGTCATAGCAACAGCCTTATCCTTAGCAAGCTTAGGAGCCTTCTTAAGCTCAGCATCTGTCATAACAACAGGACGGATTACAGCGTGTGGACAAACATAAGAACAGAAGTTACACTGGATACAGTTTTCACCGTTCCAAGCAGGAACGTCAACAGCGATTCCTCTCTTTTCAAATGCAGCTGAACCCTGTGGGAATGTACCGTCTGCCATATCAACGAATGTTGAAACTGGGAGAGAGTCACCCTTCTGAGCGTTACATGGAATCTGAATGTTGTTAACGAAATCCTGGAGCTTCTTATCGGCACATTTAACCTTGCCCAAGCCCATCTGTGTATCCTTAGCAGTTTTCCACTTAGCAGGAACCTTAACTTCAACGATCTGCTGGCAACCAGCGTCGATAGCGTCGTGGTTCATCTTAACGATTGCTTCACCCTTCTTTGAATAAGAAGCTGTAGCAGCGTCCTTCATGAACTTGATAGCGTCCTTGATAGGAATGATGTTAGCAAGCTTGAAGAATGCAGACTGTAAAACAGTGTTGATTCTGTTGCCAAGACCGATTTCCTTACCAATCTTAACGCCGTTGATTATATAGAACTTGATGTTGTTTTCTGCGATATATCTCTTAACCTGACCTGGAAGGTGCTTGTCAAGATCCTTGACATCCCAGTGACAGTTGAGGAGGAATGTTCCGCCTGGCTTGATGTCGTTAACGATGTCGTATTTTGTAATGTATGATTCGTTATGGCAAGCAACGAAATCAGCCTGGTTGATAAGGTATGTTGACTTAATTGGAGTCTTACCGAATCTGAGGTGAGAAACTGTTACACCGCCTGATTTCTTTGAGTCATATGCAAAGTAAGCCTGAGCATACAAATCTGTGTGGTCACCGATAATCTTGATTGAGTTCTTGTTTGCACCAACAGTACCGTCAGCACCAAGACCCCAGAACTTACAAGCTGTTGTGCCTGCTGGAGCAGAGTCAAGCTTGCCTTCTGTTTCGAGTGAAAGATTTGTAACGTCGTCCTTGATACCAAGTGTGAAACGTGGCTTATAAGTATCTTTCCATGAAGCGTTCCAGTAAACAGCCTTAATCTGATCAGGAGTTGTATCCTTTGAACCAAGACCATATCTACCTGTTGCAACAGGTATGTCGTGGAACTGTGTACCCTTAAGAGCAGCAACAACGTCAAGATAAAGTGGCTCGCCCATAGCACCTGGTTCCTTAGTTCTGTCGAGAACAGAAATCTGCTCACAAGTTGAAGGGATAGCCTCAACCAACTTTTCTGCACAGAATGGTCTGTAAAGTCTTACCTTAACAAGACCGAGCTTTGTGCCTTCGTTTGCGTTGAGGTAATCGATTGTTTCTTCGATAGTGTCACATACAGAACCCATAGCAACGATAACGTGTGTTGCATCTGGAGCACCATAGTAGTTGAAGAGCTTGTAGTCTGTACCAGCTTTTTTGTTAACCTTGTTCATGTATTCTTCAACAACTGCAGGGATAGCATTGTAATAAGGGTTACAAGCTTCACGAGCCTGGAAGAAGATATCTGAGTTCTGAGCAGTACCCTTGAGGATTGGATGCTCAGGATTTACAGCTCTGTTTCTGAATTCCTGTACAGCGTCATAGTCTACCATATCAGCGATGTCAGCCTTGTCCCATGTTTCAATCTTCTGGATTTCATGAGATGTTCTGAAGCCGTCAAAGAAGTGGAGGAATGGAACTCTGCCCTTGATTGTTGCAAGGTGAGCAACTGTACCGAGGTCCATAACTTCCTGTGGGTTTGATGAACACATCATAGCAAAACCTGTCTGACGACAAGCATATACGTCTGAATGGTCACCAAAAATATTAAGTGCGTGTGATGCGATACAACGTGCTGATACATGGATTACGCAAGGAAGAAGCTCACCTGCGATCTTGTACATATTTGGGATCATAAGGAGCAAGCCCTGTGATGCTGTGTATGTTGTTGTAAGTGCACCGGCTGTAAGTGAGCCGTGAACTGTACCAGAAGCACCAGCCTCAGACTGCATTTCAGCAACTCTTACAGGAGAGCCGAAAAGGTTTGTCTGACCTTTAGCTGACCACTGGTCTGTTACTTCAGCCATTACGGATGAAGGTGTGATTGGATAGATAGCAGCAACTTCTGTAAATGGGTATGACGCCCAAGCAGCAGCGTTGTTTCCATCCATGGTTTTCATTTTTCTTGCCATTTTAGAATCAATCCTTTCTCAATTATCCGACTGCATGATAATATCATTGTAATGATAAATATGTAACGGTCGGTGACGGTACCTGATACTTATTAAAATCAAGTCCGCCTTAACTCTTTTATTATAGCACTAATTTAAGCCTTTGTAAATAGCTTTGGACAAATTTTTAAGCTAATTACAAACAAAATAAGCACAACTTTTTGCGACATTAATGCTATGGGTTTTTCGGTTAGGAAATATGTTTGTGTTGTGGAATTATTTTTGGTATTTTTGGTTTATCAAAAAAAGCTTCAAATTTCCCTTGACAAACATTTGTTTTTAGGTAATAATATATTTATTGAATATCGGGAATTGTTTTGTCATGGCGACTTAAACGTTTAAGCTCAAACGCAAGAATTTGCGTTAAGATTTAAAGCGGCGGAACAGCAGGAGGACAAATTATGGAAAAACTTTATAAGATTCACATGGACAAAGCGTCATGTGCACTTGACTTGGGTGATGGCAGCGAAAGAGCTGAATATGTTTGTCAGGATTATATCTTAAACACGCTCGGCAGACCGCACAGAAATATCGGCATTATGTATACATACTATCCAAAGGACGAGCAGTGGCCAGAGAGGATATCTGTTGCCTGCAAGGATATGGACATTACATTCCAGTGGGACTATCCTTATGATGACTACTTCCCTTATCTTGGTGGAATTGGTGGAACGACCGACAGTGAGCCTTTTACATTTATGAAGGACATAAGAAAGCATGGTCAGGACGTAACGCTGACGCTGACTATTGACTGCTCGCTTGATGATGAATATTTAAGACAGATCGCAAGAGAGCTTAAGCCATACGGCAGAATGAAAATCAGAATCAATCACGAATGTCAGGGAACATGGTTTACTCACAACACACGATTCAGCTATGAAGAGGTAGGCAAGTTCTTTGTGAGATTTGCAAACATAATCAAAGAAGAAGCACCAAACGTTGAAACTATCTTCTGTGCTGGCTTTTCAAGAGGAGAAGGAGAGCCTGTTGACTATGAAGAAGAATTCAAGGAAGCATACAAAACCGCAGATGTATGGAGTTCGGACGCATATCTTTCACTGCATTACGGCTGGCCTTATGATGTAGCAGAAAAAGGTGAAGGCGGACGATACAACTGCCTGACGGTTGATGAGTTTTACAACAACTTCAAGAACACTGCTCAGAGGCTGAAAGAGCTAAACGGCGGTGTTGCAAAGCCACTTATTACAGCTGAGTTTAACAATGACGGTGACGTTACAGGACCGCTTCATCAGGGTGAGGCTATTAAGAGGTTCACACAGAAAATCAAGGATACAAAGGCAGACTGGTTTAATGCGATTTCGCTTTATCAGTTCCGTGACAGAGGTCGACTCGGGCTTGAAATTGAGGACCCGAACAACAAGAGCGTTGGTATTCCACAGCCGCTTCTTAATGATTATAATGAAATCCTGAATGATGAATAATTCATTCCGAAAATGGAGCAGTCTGACGAGACAACACTTCCTGCAAAAATGCGCTGGGGTGGTGCTGAGGACGCTGACGGAATCGGTATGAAGCTTTACTTTGAAAAGAGCCCTGAATTTTGTGAGGTGACTTTTGAAGAAGAGCTTAGCCTGATGATTGAGCTTAACGGCAAGTGGTTCTACAAGGCACCTGAAACAAAGACAATTGACCTTATGCCAGCATTTTTTGAAAAGCCAATTGCTGACAACACTGAGCTTGTGATGAAGATTTTTGCAACACCTGCTGATGGTGTGAACGACCAGACTGAAAATGATGACTGGAATTTCAATTACTATGCTGAGATGACAAAAATGCCTGTTATGAGAATCAGATACGAGCCAGTTGGAATAGTTAAATAAAAATAAGCCGATAGGAAAAACCTATCGGCTTTTATTATGCTTTTATGAGGTCTTTTATGACTTCGCCTGCCATTATCATTCCTGCAACAGGGGGCACAAATGATGTGCTTCCCGGAATCTGTCGTCTTGATGCTTGTGACGGTTCTTCAAATTTTCTTGGCACAAGTGGTGTTTCCTTTGAGTAGACGACCTTGAGCTTTTTTACACCTTTTCGCCTTAGCTCATATCTCATTACCCTTGCAAGCGGGCAGACTGAGGTTTTGTTTATGTCGGTAACCTCAAAGGCTGTCGGGTCAAGCTTGTTGCCTGTTCCCATAGAACTTATTATCGGAACACCAGCCTTTTGTGCCTGCACAGCAAGCTCAAGCTTTCCTGCGACTGTGTCAATAGCGTCAATGATGTAATCATACTGTGTGAAATCAAACTCTGATGAGGTGTCGGGTGTATAAAACTTGGCATATGTTGTCACAATACAATCAGGATTTATATCCTTGATACGCTCTGCTGCAACATCGACCTTGTATCTGCCGACAGTGCTTTCCAGTGCATAAATCTGTCTGTTCAGGTTTGATTTGCTGATTGTATCGTTGTCGATAATATCAATTGCACCGACACCGCTTCTTGCAAGTGCCTCGGCAGCATATCCGCCGACACCGCCGACACCGAAAACTGCAACTCTTGCTGATGACAGCTTTTTGAGTGCATCCTCACCTAAAGTCAGCTCGGTTCTTATAAAACGTTCTGACATATTTCCTCCTTGATGTGTGTTTGTTGCTTTTATTATATAATCATTGAGGACGCTTTGTCAACTGTTTTCATTGTTTAAAATGTATAACTAACAGGTGGTTTGATTGTATAGCTTGCATAAAAATAAGTTTCACTGCTTTTGTTTAGATGAAAGCTATTGAAAAAATGGCAAAAATGTGCTATTTTATTGTTGTAAGAGGTTGTATAAAAATCAATGGTTAAAGGGGTAAACAAAGTGATATACACTGTGACATTCAATCCTGCAATAGATTATGTGATGAGTTTGAAAGAGATGAAAGCAGGATTTATAAACCGTTCTGAAAAAGAGAAGATTTATTTTGGCGGAAAAGGTATAAATGTTTCTATTGTGCTAAATGAGCTGGGCGTTAAATCAAAGGCACTTGGCTTTGTAGCAGGCTTTACGGGTGATGCTATCGAGCAGGGTGTAAGAGATATGGGAATAGAGTCTGATTTTGTAAGGCTTGAAAAAGGCTGTTCAAGGATTAATGTTAAGATTAAGGCTGAAACCGAAACCGAGCTTAACGGTCAGGGACCTCAAATCAGTGGCATTGCGATAGCTATGCTTTTTGACAAGCTGGATAAACTAAAAGACGGCGACACGCTTGTGCTTGCTGGCAGTATTCCAAATACTCTGCCTGATGATATTTATCAAAAGATTCTTGAAAGACTGTCGGGCAAGGGCATTCGGTTTGTTGTTGATGCAACGAAGGATTTGCTTTTGAATGTGCTGAAATATCAGCCGTTTTTGATAAAGCCGAACAATTTTGAGCTGGCTGAGATTTTTGATGTAAAGATTACATCTTTCGATGACATTGTGAAATATGCAAAGCTTCTGCAACAGCAGGGTGCAAAAAATGTTCTTGTGTCAATGGCTGAGGACGGTGCGATACTTGTTGATGAGCAGGGTGATGTTCACCAGATTGGTGTGCCGGAAGGTGAGGTCAGAAACTCTGTTGGTGCAGGCGATTCGATGCTTGCTGGTTTCCTTGCAGGATATAATGAAAAGCATGATTACAGCTATGCACTAAGGCTTGGCACGGCAGCAGGCAGTGCAACTGCTTTTTCAAACGAGCTTGCAAAAAAAGATGAGATATTAAGTTTGCTTAACGTTTTGTAGCACAAAGGAGTAGCTTAAAATGGTGTCAAAGGAGCTTACTATATTAAGTGATGACGGGCTTCATATGCGACCTGCAGGCGAGCTTGCGGATGCTATGGGAAAATATAATTGCGATGTGACAATTGACTATGACGGCAGTAGTATTGATGCAAAAAGCATTATACAGATTATGGCTGCCTGCATTAAAGGCAGGAGCAAAATCCTGATACGTTGTGATGGCAAAGACGAGGAACAGGCGTTAAAGGAAGCCTTGAAAATTTTAGACTAATAATAAAAGGAGTGAAAAGCTATGCTGAAGGGTATCGGTAGTTCTGAGGGCTATGGGATCGGTAAAGTGTTGATCGTTAAAGAGCAAAGCCTGTATTTTGTGCCAAGATCAGACTGCGACCCTGAAAGAGAGCTTGAGAGATATAAGAAAGCGGTTGATGAGTTTTGCAACAAGACAAAACAGGTTGCAGAGCATCTTAAAGAAGCAGTCGGCGAACAGGAAGCTGGCATCATCAACAGCCATATTGTTATGATAAAAGATCCATATATGAACGAGGAGATTGAAAAGCTTATTCAGGCAGGACACTGTGCCGAAAGTGCTTTGGCTTCAGTCTGCCACAAGTTTTCCAATATGTTTTCATCGGCAAAGGACGAGCTTACAAAACAAAGAGCTGTTGATGTGCATGATATAAAAAACACGGTTTTGTCAATACTGCTTGGTGCAGAAGAAACAGATATTTCGTCAGCTCCAGAGAATACAATTCTTGTGGCAAAGGACCTTACTCCGTCGATGACTGCCTGCATAAACAAAGACAATATTTCAGGCATTATTACCGAAACAGGCGGACGGACATCACACTCTGCGATTATTGCAAGGGCGATGGAAATTCCTGCTGTTTTAAGCGTTGAGAACATAACGGGTATTCTCTCAAACGGAGATACTGTTATTGTAAACGGCAGTGACGGTGTTATTATACAGTCGCCGAATGAGGAACAGATTGAAGAATATGCAAAAAAGCGTGTCGATTTCATTGAGGAGCGAAAGGCACTTTATGAATTTGTCGGCAGAGAAACAACGACTGCTGACGGCATAAAGCTGGAACTTTTGGGTAACATCAGAAACACGCATGACGCTGTTAATGTGATTGAATGTGACGGCGAGGGCATTGGTCTTTTCAGAACAGAATTCTTGTTTATGGGAAGATCGTCCGCACCTGATGAAGAAGAGCAGTTTGAAGAATACAAAAGAGCTGCAATTATAATGAAAAACAAGCCTGTTATCATAAGAACGCTGGACGTTGGTGGTGACAAGGCAATACCGTATCTTAAGATAAAAAAAGAAGACAACTACTTCCTCGGTTGCAGAGGTGTGAGATACTGTCTTAAGAATAAAAGTATGTACAAAAAGCAGCTTCGTGCAATTATCCGTGCGAGTGCTTTTGGCGATGTAAGGATACTGCTTCCGCTTGTGACATCGGTTGACGAGGTAAGACAGGTCAGAAAGATGATACAAAAGATCATGGACGAGCTGTCACAAAAGGGTGTTGCATACAACAAGAATCTGAAAGTCGGCGTTATGATGGAAACATCGGCGGCATGCCTTGTTGCTGACCTGCTTGCAAAGGAAGCTGACTTTTTCAGCATCGGTACAAATGACCTGACACAGTATATAATGTGTGCCGACAGAGGAAATGCTGACGTTGCATATCTTTGCTCAACATACAATCCTGCGGTTATCAGGAGCATTAAGTACATCATTGAATGTGGCAAAAATGCAGGCATACCTGTCGGAATGTGCGGAGAAGCTGCGTCCGATAAGTACATGATACCGCTACTTATATCGTTTGGGCTTGATGAGTTCAGCGTGAACGGCTCGTCAGTGCTTTACACAAGAAAGGTTATTTCACAGTGGACAAAATCGCAGGCTGACGAGGTTGCAAAACTGGTTTCAGAAGCTGACACAGAGCAGGAAATTGTCAGGATTTTAAAAGAAAATGCAAATAAAACATAGAAACTCCAAGGCGTTTTCTTGAAACAGCAAGCCCTGTATGCTATAATGTATATGTATACAAATAATTTTTGAAAGGACACAGCATGAAAACTATAAAGCAATTTGTAAGGTTTATATTTTCACAAAAAGCGACTATTATACTGTTGCTTTTAGCTCAGTTTGCTTTTATAATATTTACCTTCTTTAATCTTAGTGCACAATTCGCATATCTGAACATAGTTTTCACTATAATTGGCCTTGCTTTGACGATATATATACTTAACCAGCATACAAATCCTGCATACAAGCTTGTTTGGATTATACCGCTGCTTGCTATGCCGTTGTTTGCAACGGTTGCTTATTTTATACTTGTCAATCAGTATGGTACAAAAAAGCTAAGGCAGGCACATTTAAAAAAGCGTATTGAAACAAGGCCTTTTCTCATGCAGGACGAAAAGGTTGCAGAAAACTTAATGAAAGACAACAAAAACGTCTACAAGCTTGCAAATTATGTAAACAAATATGGAAGCTTCCCTGTTTATCAGAACACGACCGTTGACTATTTCAGAAGCGGTGAAGAAATGTTTGCGGCATTAAAGGCTGAGCTAAAAAAGGCAAAGAGATTCATCTTCCTTGAGTATTTTATTGTTGCAAACGGCGAGATGTGGGCTGAAATTGAGGATATTTTAGTTGAGAAAGTGCAGCAGGGCGTTGATGTCAGAATGCTTTATGACGGCATGGTTTCACGCTTAAAATATCGTTATGACAAAAAGCTGCGTGAAAAGGGCATAAAGTGCTATGTTTACAATCCGTTCCGCCCGATGATTTCAACCATTCAGAATAACCGTGACCACAGAAAAATCGTCGTCATTGACGGCCACACGGCGTTTAATGGTGGCAACAATATTGCTGATGAATATATAAACAAGATTGTCAGGTTCGGCTACTGGAAGGACACGGCAGTTATGCTCAAGGGTGATGCTGTCTGGAATTTCACGATGATGTTTTTGCAGATGTGGGAAATCGTCAGCAAAAAGGACTTTCCGACCAACTATGACAAGTTCAGGCTGGACAAGAAAGATCTGCCTGCAATCGAGAGCGACGGTTTTGTTATGACCTACGGTGACTCGCCGCTTGATGATGAAAATGTCGGCGAAATGGTATACCTTGACATAATCAACAATGCTAAGGATTATGTTTATATCACAACGCCGTATCTTCTGATAGACAACGAGCTTGTGACGGCACTCGGCTATGCGGCAAAGAGCGGTGTGGATGTTAAGATAATCGTGCCTGAGATACCTGACAAGTGGTATATAAAATCGATTGGCTGGTCGTATTACCGTGAGCTTATGGAGCTTGGTGTAAAAATATATGAGTATCACGGCTTCATGCATGCAAAGAGCTTTATATCAGACGACATGACCGCAGTTGTGGGTACGATAAACCTCGATTTTCGCAGTCTTTATATGCACTTTGAGTGTGCAACTTATATGTACAATATGCCGTGTATCGCAGACGTAAAGCAGGACTTTGCGGACGTGCTGAAGAACAAGTGCAGGGAGCTGACGGTTGAGGATTGTATCAACAGGCCGCTCGTCAGCAGAATGACCTCAGCTATCCTCCGTACCTTTGCTCCTCTGCTCTGATACAACCTATGTATTGTAGTAACAAATAAAGTTGTTTATTGGGGTGAGACCCTTTTGAAAAAGGGTCGTCCCCC
>JAFTAX010000072.1 GCA_017458445.1 Ruminococcus sp.
ATCAGTTTCAGACAAAGCCGCCTCTAAAGTCGAGTTGTACTTTCTTGCCTTTGCATAGAAACTCAGCATTTTTGCCTGTGCTGACAGTGTTGCCGCACAAGTATTCTTAAAGCTGTCATATGTGTGATAAAGCTGTTCAAAAGCGGACCTTCTCAGTTCTCTGTCATTTGACTTTACAAGAGGGATATAGCTTCCGTGTGTGAGTTGATGCTTATTTCCGTCCTTATCAACAGCATCAGGAAACTTCAGGTCAGCATCATTAAACAGAGAGTATATATTCTCAGGTGACTGTGCAAGCTCGCCTGACAGAGCAAGTATCTTTTCCTCTGCTTCTGAGAGGATATGCTCTTTTTGCTTTCTCACTCTGTTAATGTGTGTTTTATAAAGCTCAAGCTCTGGCGTTTCTTTATAAAACTGCTCAAGTTTTTCATCGGGTATCGCAATAAGCTCGGAATCCTGAAAGCTTGACGCTGAATTTATTGCTACATACACATTCATTATCTGTCCTGTCATTGCCTGATAGGTAGAGTTTGTTGTATCCTCATCGCTTTTTCTCTGTGCATAGGTAGATAAGCTGTTGCAAAGGATTACAGTTTCATCAAAAAACAATGTAAAATACTCATACAAAGTCTTTCCGCTCTCATCGAGCCTGCCCTTGAAGCCTGCAATTTTATCCACCAAAGACTTAAGCCTTTCAAGGTCAGCTTTCCAAAGCTCATCTGATGCATATATATCCTCAATAGCCCATGTGTATTCTTTTTTCTGTTCACTGCGTTTTGGTATTCTTTTTTCACTCATAATATCATACCTTTCAATAGTTTTCTAATATTTAGTATATCACACAGCCATAAAAAAATCAACGAAACATGTGGATTAGCAACCATTCAAAGTAGATAATCTAATAAAAATGTTAAATATCAGGCATTTTTATTCAAATCGCTTGACTTAAATGCAAAAAAGCGGTATAATGTATAAGTTAAAAAGCATAAAATTGCGTGTTGTTTTGTGTGAGCAAATCCCAAAACAGCAAGTTCGGAAAGGAATGTATAATTAAATGGCAATTTTAAAGAGAACTACGGCTTTTCTGACAGCCGTAATGATGACTGCTTGTGTTGCGGGCTGTTCTGACACAAGCTATGCACTAAAAGCAGATAATAAAGAAATCAAAGCCGGAATTTATATTGACTACCTCTACAATGAAATCACAAATCAGGTTAATACTCTGGCATATTCAGGCTCAACCGAAAGCCCACTGAAGCAGAAAATTGACGGCAAGAAGTTTTCTGAATATGTTGAAGATGTAGCTTTGACAAAAACAAAAGAGCATGTCGCTATAAACAACAAGTTCAAAGAGCTTAAGCTTGCTTTGGATAAAGAAGAAATAAAGCAGCTCAACTCAAACATCTCATCAACATGGGACGAATCTGGTGAAGATTATGAAAAGCAGGGTATAAGCAAAGAATCTCTCAAAGATGTTTCTCTTACATCAGGCAAGCGTACAGCTGTTTTTGATTCTTTCTACGGAAAAGGCGGAACAGAAGAAGTTTCCGATAAAGAGATTATTAAGTATGTAAACGACAACTACCTCAGATTCAAGATTCTTTCATTCGCAAAGAATTCTGAGGACAAAACCGCAACAAAGGAAAGCAAGGAATCAAGAGATAAGTATCTCAAGCTTGCAAAAGGCGTTGGTTTTGATGAGTTTGATACAATAATCACTGCATATCAGGAAGAACAACAGAAAAAGCAGCAAGAAGCACAGCAGCAGGAAAGTCAGGGAATGGAAATTGCGGATACCTATGACCTCGATAACGATACTGAGGTAACAGAGTCAGCTGCTACAACAGAAGCAGAAACAAAGGACGCTGACACTGCTGAAGATAAAACACTCTCAAACTTTGAAGCTCAGAATGAAGCTGATTCAGTAGTTGAGGTTACTGATGCTAAGGCTGATGCAGAAGAAGCTGACGAAGACGTTGCAACTGCAGAAGATGCTGATGTAGCAACAGCTGAAGAAGCTGCAACTACAGGCGAAGAGGAAACAGCTGAAGAAGCAGATCCTTATGCAAATGAACAGATGCTTAACTTTGGTTCACTTTCAGATGAAGATCTGACAAGCGACTATGGCAAGCTCCTTTCTGAAATCAAAGGCATGAAAGAAAACAAAGTAACATCTTATGAGAATGACAGTGCTTACTACATCATCATAAAGGGCAAGGTTTCCGACAGAAGCAAGGAATATGTTGCTGATGAAGACACACATAAGAATGTCCTTACAGAAATGAAAGGCGACGACTTCCAGAAGAAGATTGACAGCTGGGTTAAGAAGATTAAGTTCACTGTAAACGAAGACGCACTCAAAACATTCTCTGCATCAAACGTTTATAAGATTATGAACGAAGTCAAAGAAGAACAAAACAACAATACAGCACAGTAAAATAATAAAGGGTATGCAAGAATCGAACCGAACCATTAAATAAATACAATGACAGAATGACCTCCTATGGTACAATAGAAACCATAGGAGGTTTTGTTATGCCAAAAAGTTACAAACACATACAGCAGTGCACAAAAGATATGGAGCTTTCAGATCTTATTTGTAAATGTCGGCGTGAAACAAGTCAGACTTATGGCTATCGCCGTGTTGCCTTTTTGCTTTTCTTTTTGCAAAAAACGACATCATCAGTTGAATTCTTAAATGGTGCAAGTGTTGTGATATGAGCGTGCTGGCCGTCGGTTGTGGTTGCATATTCACGCTTCAAGGCTTTTATTGAGTTTATTTAAATAAATTATAGTTCTTTTTGTCAAGTATATTGCACTCAATTCTACATAGTGCTGAATCTTATAGATAAAATTTAGATAAAACGCATAGACAAACATTAAGTTTGCATAAGATATACAAACTCACATTCGGTTTGGAGGATTACTTATGCTCACTTTTTTACTTAAGCTTTTGTCACAGCATTTTTTGTTCTTTGCTCTGCATTTTGAAAGCCAGAACGTTTTCCCGAAGCCTTTGTCGGCAAAGGAAGAGCATGAATGTTTTGTGAAAATGGCAAGTGGTGACCATGAGGCGAGAGATAAGCTGATTGAACATAATCTTCGGCTGGTGGCACACATTATAAAGAAGTATTACTCGAACGCTCAGGATCAGGAGGATTTAATCTCAATCGGCACGGTCGGGCTTATCAAGGCGGTATCAACTTTTGACTACACCAAGGGTTGCCGCTTTGCAACTTATGGCAGCAGGTGCGTTGAAAATGAGATACTTATGCATTTTCGCAGTCTTAAAAAGTCGGCTGGTGAACTGCATTTTGATGAGCCGATTGAAACAGACAAAAACGGCAATCAGCTGACGCTTATTGACATTATCCCTGACGGTGAATCGGTTGATGACAAGATTGAATTTATAATACGCTCTGAACAGCTTTACAGATTTATTGACAAGTACTTAACGCCGAGAGAACGTGAAATTGTAATACTCAGGTACGGGCTTTCGGGCAACGCTCCGCTGACTCAGCGTGAGATTGCGTCACAGCTTGGTATCTCACGCTCGTACGTTTCACGCATTGAGAAAAAGGCTCTTGAAACGCTGCATGACAAGTATGAAAACCCAACTGATGACTAAGGCTCTGCTTATGACGGCAGGGCTTTTTATTTTGCTGTTGCAAATGATTTGTAATGGTGATATAATGAAGGTAAGTTCCAAAGACGAGGTGATAATCAATGAAACGGAATATTTTTTGCGTGCTTACTTCACTCATTTTGCTTTTAAGCTTGCTTGGCGTTATGCCTGCTCTCACGGCTAATGCAGACGTTTATGGCGATTATGAGTACAGCGTGCTTGATGACGGCACGGTTGAGATAGTGAAGTATAACGAAAATGATACTGATGTTGAGATACCAAAGGAAATTGACGGCAAGGTGGTGTCTTCCATCAAGGATTTTGCGATTGGATATTTAAACGAGAACAAAATAGATGGCTTTAAAATCAGATGCTACACTGGCTCTGCTGGTGAAAAATATGCAAAAGACAATGGGTTTGATTATGAGCAGATAGACCATGTACATTCATACACGGCGACTGTTGTACCTGCGACCTATGAAGCTGCCGGCTACACTCTTCACAAATGCTCGTGCGGTGCCAGTTACAAGGATAACATAAAGCCTAAGCTTACAGTACCTACTGTTACAGGCTTTAAGGTTGCGGCTATATCAGCACAGGCTGTTAAGGTTGTCTGCAACAAGGTTAACGGTGCGACAGGGTATGTTTTCTATAGGGCAATCTCAGGCAAATGGGTCAGAGTTGGCGTTACAAAGTCACCTGCTTTTTATGAGGGCAAGCTCAAGTCAGGGACAAGCTACCGCTATGCTGTGAAGGCATACAAGACGGTCGGTGGAAAGAACTATTACAGCGTATCTTACCCGACACTCTGGACATCTACCAAGCCTGCTGTTGTCAGCTTTAAGCTCACTCGCACTGCTACTGATGTTACGGCAAGCTGGGCTAAGGTGACTGGTGCAACAGGCTACAAGGTTTATTACAAGACATCGGCTAACGGCAAATGGGTTGGTCTTACAACAACAAAGAATACAAGCTACAAGAAAACTGGTCTAAAGCCAGCGACGACTTACTATTTCACTGTTAAGGCATACCGTGTTGCAAACGGTGTGACATACAACGGTGACTTCAATCAGCTTGCTATCAAGACTTTCAGCAAAGCTCAATATAAACTCAGCAAGATGACGCTTGAGGAAAAGGTTGGTCAGCTATTTCTTGTAACGCCTGAACAGCTTGACACTGCACACAGCAATATCAAAAGCATAAACAAAAACATTGCAAACGCTATCAAGAAATACAATGTTGGCGGTGTTATTATGTTTGCAAACAACATTGGCACGCCGTCTGGTATAACTGCCTTTAACAAGGATTTGCAGAAATATAGCAAGACAAAGCTTTTTATCGCTGTTGACGAGGAAGGCGGTTCGGTTGCAAGGATTGCCAACAACCAGAATTTCAACGTTACACATTACTCCAGTATGCAGGCAATCGGCAACACGAAAAAGTCCGCAAACGCACAGAATGCTGGCAAGGCTATCGGCACATATCTTAAAAAGTATGGCTTTAATCTTGACTTTGCACCTGTTGCTGATGTGAACACAAATCCGAACAACATTGTTATCGGTGCCCGAGCGTTCGGCAGCAATCCGACACTTGTTTCAAACATGGTCAAGGCTATGATTACAGGCTTTCACTCTGCAAAGGTTATGACCTGCATCAAGCATTTCCCTGGACATGGCGATACAAAGGGCGACACTCACAACGGTTATGTTGCTGTGAACAAGACATGGGAACAGCTTAAAAAATGTGAGCTAATTCCGTTTGTAAATAACCTGAAAACTACCGACATGGTTATGGTTGCACACATTACTGCAAACAAGGTCACAAACGACAAGCTTCCTGCATCTCTTTCAAAGGCTATGATTACAGGCAAGCTTCGATCAGAACTAAAATACAACGGTGTTGTTATCACTGACGCTTTAGCTATGGGTGCGATATCGAAAAACTACAAGTCGGGCTATGCATCAGTCAAGGCGATTCAGGCTGGTGCGGACATTGTACTTATGCC
>JAFTAX010000073.1 GCA_017458445.1 Ruminococcus sp.
AATAAGCTTATTTATGAAACTGTCTTCTTTTCTGTAAAAAATACATTATTGCATTTTGACAAGCCAAATGAGCTTAAGCTTGATAATCATCGTAAGTTTACTGATAAAGAGCTTTATGTTTTTCCACCAGATACATCAAAGAATAATCAGCTTCAATTTACAGTTGCGGAAAAGAAATCTGAACCACAGCATCAATTTAATCAAAATACAATAGATTTCAATAAACAAACTCCAAAGATTGAGTATGAAAAACCAGCTGAAACAGTTGAATCCATCTCACAGCCTTCGCAACCACCAACTAATGTAGATCTAAAAACTATTGAGCCTGAATCTAAAAAAACAGACTTTAATACTAATGATACCGAGTTTAAATATATCACAAAAGAGGCATTTACAAAGAATAAAACTGTAGTAGTCGATGATATACAGCAGCCAAAGCAGAATCCTGTTGTAATTGGCGAGCTGTTTAAGACATATATCGTTGCTCAGGTTGGTGATGAAATGCTTTTAATTGACAAGCACGCAGCACACGAGCGATATATATTTGAGCAGATTAAAAATGATGCTGACCAGCTTGATACGCAAATGTATCTTGAGCCTATAATGGTTTTGCTGTCTTATGAAGAATATGACGCACTAAGCAGTAATCTTGATAAGATTGCAAAGCTTGGCTTTTCTGTTGAGCCTGACGTTGCACCTACAGTTGCAGTAAAAGGTGTTCCACTTGTTTTGGGAAATGAAAACCCAAGTGAAATAATAACTGAGCTTGCTGAAAACTTTATAAAATGCAGACATAATCCTCAGCTTAAGGTGTTTGACGAGCTTTTCCATTCAATAGCTTGCAAATCTGCAATAAAAGCTAATGATGATTCCGATATAATCGAGCTTCAGGCACTTGTGAATTCAATTTATGAAAACGATGCTATCAGGTATTGTCCACACGGCAGACCAGTTATGATAAAGCTTTCAAAAAGAGATATTGAAAAACAATTTAAAAGAATAGTTTAAATCCATTTGGAGTAAATAATGGAAAATAATAATAAAATTCCGCTTATAGTAATTGCAGGTCCAACAGCATCAGGCAAGACAAAACTTGCAGTTGAGCTTGCAAAGATATATGACGGTGAAGTAATCTCAGCAGATTCAATGCAGATTTACAAAGAAATGAGCATTGCAAGTGCAAAGCCAACTGCTCAGGAAATGCAGGGAATACCTCATCATCTTATAGATATCCTCGATACTGATTATCAATTCAGTGTTGCTGAGTATGTTGATATGGCAAAGAGACCAATTGATGATGTCTATTCAAGAGGTAAAACGCCAATTCTCTGTGGCGGTACAGGGCTATATATCAGTTCACTTATTGATAATATTCAATTTGATGAAACCTCAGGTGATGAAAGTTTACGGCAGGAACTTCTTTTACTTGCCAAAGAAAAGGGCAATCATTTTCTTTGGGAAAAGCTAAATAGCATTGATCCTGAAATTGCAAAAGTAGTGCATGAAAACAATCTCTCACGAGTTATAAGAGGAATTGAATACTTTGAGCTTACAGGGACAAAGCTATCGGAGCAAAAAGTCTTAAGCAGAAGAGAATCATCACCATATAACTGCTGCATTATCGGGCTTACATTTTCTGACAGAAGCTTGCTTTATGACAGAATCAACAAGCGAGTTGACAGCATGATTGCTAACGGGCTGATTGAAGAAGCTAAATATATGTTTGAAAACTGCAAAACTGCAACTTCAAGGCAAGCTATTGGCTATAAAGAGCTTATCCCATACTTTGAAGGAAAAGAATCTTTAGAAGCTTGTATAGATAAAATCAAGCTTGAAACACGGCATTATGCCAAGCGTCAGTTAACGTGGTTCAGACGAATTGACGGAATTCAATGGATTGAGCTTGATAAATATATTGAATATCAAAAAATTATAGAAAATGTTAAAAATATTATAGCCAAATCGGAAATTATATGATATAATATAATTTGGTTTAAAATTGTTAAAAAGGAGTGTATAACAGTGAAAAACATTAATTTACAGGACATCTTTCTAAACCAGGCGAGAAAAGACAAAATTCCGGTAACTATTTTTCTTATGAACGGTTATCAGCTGAAGGGATATGTTAAAGGTTTTGACAGCTATATTGTAATCCTTGACTGTGAAGGAAAACAGAATGTTGTGTACAAGCATGCAATTTCAACTGTTTCTCCATCAAAATCAATTAACATACTTGACGCTTCAAATGAAAACATAGATCAAACAGGTGGAGATAAATGAAATCCCTAACTACAAGAATACTTTTAGGTGTTTTGTGTGTTCTTTTGTTCGCAACAATAGGAAGTCAGATTTATTATAAGATAAATGACAAGCACAATACTGTTGAAGCTGAGCTATGTGATATCAACGAAGATATTACATTTCAGGGAATTATTGTTCGTAATGAGAAAGTGATTAAGTATGACGGTGACGGAGTGCTTGATTATCAATATCAGGACGGCAATAAGGTTTCGGTTAACAGCACAATAGCTAATGTTTATGCAACAGTTGATGATATTATCGCACAGCGTAAGATTGAAAAAGATGCACTGATAGTATCAGATTTGCAAAGAGCGCAGAATCCAGGCACAACAAATTACATACAGCCTGAAACACTGAAGACTAAAATTGATAATGAGTATAAGCAGATTCTGACCTTGACTCAGAAAAAGGATTATACTGCGTTTAACAGCCTTAAAGATGATTTGTCGGTCGTTATAAACATTTATAATCTTGTAACAGGTAGTGCAGATAACTATAACGAAAGAATCAAGAGCCTTTTGAATGAGTCAGCTAAACTAAAGCAATCCTCAAAGCCAATTGATACAATAAAAGCTGATACAACAGGTTATTTTGTGTCGTATGCAGACGGCTATGAGGGCAAGCTGACTTATAAAAATGCTGCTAAGCTTACAGAAGATGCAATAAATAAGATTGTAAACAGCAAAATAGAGCCTGTAGATAATGTGTTAGGCAAAATGTTTAATGACTACAGCTGTAAAATTGTCGGTATATTAAATAATGACAAACGAATAGTTGAGGGCGAAACTTTGCAGATGACTACCAATTCATCTAATCAGATTTACGAATTAACTGTAGATTCCGTTAAGCCTGCTGATGAAGATGGTAAGGTTATTGCAGTATTTGATTGTGAAATCCTTGATGACACAATGGTGCAAACTCGTGTTAGAACAATGAAAATAGTATTTGACGACTACCACGGAATCAAGGTACCAAGAAGTGCAATAAGATTCAAGGGTGACCAGAAGGGCGTTTATGTAATGCTCGGTAATGATATTATTTTCAAAAAGATTGATGTAATCTATGAAAGTGAAGATGACGACTTTGTGATATCAAAGAATACATCAGACGATGAGTATCTATTGCTATATGATCAGATACTTTTGGAGGCGATTTCAGATAAAGATGTGTCAAGCAGTAAATAATTACCCGGAATTTAAATATATCCTTGAAAATTATAAAGAGATATGTTATAATATAAATAATGCCAAGATAAAGTTTAACAGAGAAAACAGTAATGTTGACTTGATGGCAGTTACTAAAACTGTAGAGCCTGAGAAAATCAATTTTGCGATAGAAAATGGTATTACTTTACTCGGTGAAAACAGGGTTCAGGAATACCTTTCAAAGAAGGATTTGTACAATAAAAATGCTGATGTTCATTTTATTGGCCATCTGCAGACAAACAAAGTCAAATATATCGTCAATGAAGTAAAAATGATTCAGTCTGTTGACAGCGTTAAGCTCGCTCGTGAGATTAACCGTCTTAGTGCGAAGAACAATAAAGTAATGGACATTCTTGTTGAGGTCAATATTGGTAATGAATTATCAAAAAGCGGTGTTTCAAAAGAAATGCTTTTTGAATTTATCAAAGAAATCTCAACATTTAAGAATATTTCAGTTTGCGGACTTATGGCAATTCCGCCAATTGGCTCAGATGAAAGCGTGTTTAATGATATGCACGAGCTTTTCATTAAAGCTGGAGATATGAAGATTGACAATGTTTCTATGAAAACCTTGTCAATGGGAATGTCAGGAGATTATGAGCTTGCAATTAAGCATGGCTCAAATCTTGTAAGAATAGGAACTAAGCTCTTCGGAGCAAGAAAATATTTGGAGGTTTAGAAAATGAGTGTAATCCAAGGTATCAAAAGTTTATTTGTAGGAACTGACGAATTTGAAACAGACGGCGATTATCAGTCAATTTATGATAACAAGGCTGATTATTCAGAATCTGCAAATGAAGGTGATCGCAGAGAGATGAAAATGTCATCAGGTTCACTTCAGATGGTTCTCGCAAGACCTAATGACTTTAGCGAAGTAAAAGCTATCGGTGGAGAGATTAATCAGCAGAAAACTGTTTTGCTTAATCTTGAAACAGTAAAGAGCGATGATGCTAAGCGTATTCTCGATTTTATTTCAGGTGTTGCTTATGCAAACGGCGCTGAAATCAAGATGATGGCTCAGAAAACTTTTGCTATCATGCCAAAGAATGTTAGCTTCTCAGGCGTTGACCTTATGAGCGAATTGGAGAACAACGGCTATAACTTTTAATGAAAAATCTTAATCTGTCTTTTTTCAAGAATTTAACTGATGAAGATAAAATATTACTAAACAAGGTTGCGGACTGGACTGTTATATCAAGTGAAAAGTACTTGAAAAAGTTCTCATTCTTTCTTGACGAACGCCAATCGGCACTTTGTGATGAGTTGCTGAAATCGCTATGCTTTTCAAGCTACGATTTCTATGGTGGCTTTGATGATGCAAGCAGGAAAGTACTGTGTGTTTATCCTGAGTATGATGTCATTGAAAATGGTGACTATCCAATTAAGCCTTTGCTCTTTGAATATAAAAAAGATTATAAGCTTACACATCGTGACTTTCTCGGTGCATTGATGTCGCTTAATATTGCCCGCAATACTGTTGGAGATATTATCGTAAATGACGGCTTTGCACAGGTTTATGTCTATGACACTGTATGCGATATGATTATTGACAGCATATCCAAAATCGGACGTGTCGGTGTATCGATACAGGTCAAAAAGTCAGAACAGATTAAGCCTAATATCACATTTGAAGAGATAAACGGAACAGTAGCTTCACTGAGAATTGATTGCTTGTTAAGCTTGGTGCTTCATCTCTCAAGAGAAAAAGCTAAGGCAATCATCTCATCAAAAGGTGTTGTTATAAATCATATGTTGACTTATAACGCTGACGCTATGCTTAATGAAAGTGATGTTTTTTCAGTTAAAGGATATGGAAAATTTGTTGTTGAATCAGTAAACGGCATTTCAAAAAAGAATAGATTTCACGTTACTATGTGTAAATATATTTAGGAGGTATTTTTAAAATGTTGAAACCAAGTAATATCAAAGGTAAAACTTTTGATACTGTCAAAAATGGTTATGATCCAGATGCAGTAAACAGCTTTTTGAATGAAATTGCTGACTATGTATCTGAAGTAAATCAGCTTAATGAAGATAATGATGAAAAGATTATGAAGTTGGTTGAGAAAATCAATGAATATCGTGAAGATGAAGAAGCTATCAAGGTAGCTATGATTTCTGCACAGAAAGAGTCAAACAGAATTATCAGCGATGCACAGATTCAGGCTTCACAAATGATTGATTCTGCAAAAACAGAGCAGGTTAGAATTGCTGAACAAAATGCAGATGAATGTGAAAGAATCATTCGTGAACATAAAGAAAAATGTGCTGAACTTATCAGAGAAAACACTGTTGACAGCCAGAAAAAAATAGTTGCTATAAGAAAAGCTTATCAGGATCAGAAGGACGCTTTTGACAAGCTTAAGGCTGAAGTAACACTCTTTAAAGCAAATCTTACTGAGCTTTATAACAAGCAGCTTCACTTGATTATGGAAATACCTCAGATTTCTGATGAGGAGCTTCAGGCTTATGAAGCAAAGGTTCAGGAAGCTATTGATGCTGCTGAAGAAGCAGAGAGAATTGAAGCTGAAAAGGCTGAGCTTGCTGCACAGCAGGCAGCTGCTGAAGCACAGGAAACAGCAGAAGCTCAGGAGAAGCTTGATGAAATGCTTAATACTGGTTCACTTGACCCAGTTATTCATAAGAATACATATAATGACCTTAAATTCGGTAAAAATAATTAATTGTTAGGAGTTTTTCAAATGTCACAGGATTATAACAGTACACTTAATCTTCCTGAAACTGATTTTCCAATGAGGGGAAACCTTCCAAAGAGAGAACCGGATGCATTGAAAAAATGGGACGATAACGACCTTTATAAAAAAATCATCAAAAAGAATGAAGGTAAACCTACTTACATTCTTCACGATGGACCTCCGTATGCAAACGGCGATATTCACCTTGGTACTGCTTTGAATAAGGTTTTGAAAGATATTATAGTTAAGTATAAGAACATGAGTGGTTGTTCATCACCTTATGTTCCTGGTTGGGATACACACGGGCTTCCAATCGAGCTTAAAACTATGAAATCAATCGGCGTTGAAAACGGTGCGATACCTCCAGTTGAACTAAGAAGGCACTGTAAAGAATTCGCTTTGTCATTCGTTGAAAACCAGAAAGCACAGTTTAAAAGATTAGGTGTACTCGGTGATTTTGATAATCCGTATCTTACATTAAGACCTGAGTTTGAAGCACGTCAGGTTGAAGTGTTCGGTGAAATGGCAAAGAATGGCTATGTATACAAGGGACTTAAGCCAGTTTACTGGTGTCCTGAGTGTCAGACAGCCTTAGCTGAAGCTGAAATTGAATACTCTGATGATCCATGTCATTCAATTTATGTAAAATTTAAAGTATCAGATGATAAAGGGCTGTTTACAGAGAAAGGTATAGACATTGATAAGACCTACTTTGTAATCTGGACAACTACAACATGGACACTTCCAGGCAACCTTGCTATATGCCTTGGACCTAAGTATGATTATTGTGTAGTAAAGGCTGATAACGGCGAAAACTACGTTATGGCTGAATATCTCATTCCTGCTACAATGAAAGCTGCCGGACTTGAGAATTATGAAATCGTTGCAAGATTTCTTGGAAGTGAACTTGAAGGAATTAAAACTGAGCATCCTTTCATGGACAGACCATCACCAATTATTCTTGGTGACCACGTTACACTTGAGAGCGGTACTGGTTGTGTACACACAGCTCCTGGCTATGGTGTAGACGACTTTGAGGTTTGCAAAAACTATGATGATATCGGTATCGTTGTAGGTGTTGACGGCAAGGGTGTTCTCACTAAAGATTCAGGTATGTTTGAAGGTCTGACAACAGAAGAAGCAAACAAGAAGATTGCTATATATTTAGACGAGCATAACGCTCTATTTGCATTAGAAAAGATTGTCCACCAGTATCCACACTGCTGGAGATGTAAATCACCAATCCTTTTCAGAGCTACTGAACAGTGGTTCTGTTCAGTTAAAAACTTTAAAGATCAGGCTATTAAGGCTATTGAAGATGTAAACTGGATACCAAAATGGGGTGAAGAGAGAATCAAGGGAATGGTTATGGACCGTTCTGACTGGTGTATCTCAAGACAGCGTGTATGGGGCGTTCCAATCCCTGTAGTATACTGTAAGGATTGTGGTAAGCCTGTTGTTAATGATGAAACAATCAAGGCTATATCTGATATGTTCAGAAACGAAGGCTCAGATTCATGGTACATAAAAGACGTTAAGGATATTATCCCTGAGTCTGTAAAATGCGAATGTGGTTGTAGCGAATTTGTCAAGGAAACTGATATTTTTGACGTTTGGTTTGACAGCGGTGTAACACACCTTGCTGTACTTGATGAAAGGGAAGAGCTGTCATCACCTGCTGATTTGTACCTTGAAGGTGCTGACCAGTACAGAGGCTGGTTCCAGTCATCACTTCTTACATCAGTTGTCTGCAACGGCAAGTCTCCATATAAAAATGTATGTACTCACGGCTGGGTTGTTGACGGACAGGGCAAAACAATGCACAAATCCTTAGGAAACGGTATTGAGCCTAAGGAAATTACAGATAAATACGGTGCTGATATCCTAAGACTGTGGGTAGCATCATCAGATTATCACTCAGATATCAGAATTTCAAAAGATATACTTGCACAGCTCTCTGATGCTTATAAAAAGATTAGAAATACTGCAAGATATATACTTGGCAATCTTTCCAACAACGGAGGATTTGACATCGATAAAGATGCTGTACCTGATGACCAGCTCTTTGAAATTGACAAATGGGCTTTGCTTAAGCTTGACGAGCTCATTGATAAAGTTAATGTTGCATATGAAGCATTTGATTATCATATTGTTTTCCATGCTATTCACAATTTCTGTGTAATTGATATGTCAAACTTCTATCTTGATATTCTAAAAGACAGACTTTACTGTGAAGCAGTTGATTCAGTATCAAGAAGAGCTGCACAGACAACAATTTACAGAATTTTATCTGCAATTTCAAGACTCATTGCACCAATCATGTCATTTACTGCTGACGAGATCTGGTCATATATTCCACACTCAAAAGATGACAATGCTGAAAGCATATTCTTAAACGATATGCCTACAAAGAGCGGTATAACTGTATCTGATGAGTTTAAAGCTAAATGGGATTTGATTGCAGCAATTCGTGAAGACGCTAAAAAGGCTCTTGAGATTAAGAGAACTGATAAAGTTATCGGTGCATCACTTGAAGCAGATTTGTATATCTACGTTGATGCTGACAAGTTTGACACAATATCAGCTTTGTCTGACGAACTTCCAGGACTTTTGATTGTTTCAAGAGTGAACGTGCTTGAAGGTGCTGAAAACGGCGAATTCAAAGGCACAATGGACGGTGTTTCATTCACAGTTAAAAAGGCAGAAGGCAATAAGTGTGAGCGTTGCTGGTCATATTCTGACACTGTTGGTACATATGATGATCACCCGACACTTTGCGAGAGATGCAGAAATACAGTAAATAATTAACCATAAAGACTCAGCTTTTTTACCTGAGCTATATGATTATATTGAGCTTAAGAGAGGAAACAGTTTTGTTTGTTATTTGTCTAGTCATACTACTTGTTTTAGCTGTAGCAGATCAATTATTCAAATACTTAATAGTAAGCAATTACTCCCTTAATGAACTCCATAATGTAATTTCATTCGGCAAGCACAAGATTTTTAGCTTGACCTATGTTAAAAACAGCGGTGCTGCATGGAGCATTATGGCAGGGAAGTCGTGGTTTCTTATTGGCATACCAATAGTAATTATTATTGTTGGCTTTATATATCTTTATAAAAAGAGAAACAGCTCAAAGTTTTTGACAATATCTTTAAGTATGCTTTTAGCTGGAGGAATTGCAAATCTGATTGACAGAATTCGCTTTAAAGAAGTTATTGACTATATAAAATTTGAGCCAATTAATTTCCCTGTGTTCAATTTTGCTGATATTTGCGTTGTACTTGGCGGAATTATGTTTTGTATATACTTTATTCTCATTGACGGCAAGAAAAAGAAGCCTCACAAGAGGAGTTAAATATGTGTAAAACTAAGATTTCCGCCAAAGCTTATGATGTTGGCACAAGAATAGACAAGCTGATATCAGATTTTTACGATGATTTAACACGTTCCACAATACAAAAGCTGATTGAAAATGGTAATGTGTTAGTTAACGACAAGCAAGTATCAAAAAGCTATAAAATCAGGGAAAATGATGTTATATCAGTTGAAATTCCTGAACCTGTTGAGCTTGATGTAGTGCCACAGGATATCCCGATTGAAATAATCTATGAGGACGATGACCTCTTGGTTGTAAACAAGCCTAAAGGAATGGTAGTGCATCCAGCACCCGGCAACCCTGACAGCACGCTTGTGAATGCTTTGCTTTATCATTGCAGTGGCAGACTTTCAAGCATAAACGGCGTTATCAGACCTGGAATCGTCCACAGGATTGATAAAAACACCAGTGGACTTCTTATAATTGCCAAGACTGATACAGCGCATAACTACTTGGCAGAGCAAATTAAAGAACACAGCTTTACAAGAGAATATCAAGCTGTAGTTTGTGGCAGGTTTAAAGAACCGAAAGGTACAATTAATGCACCGATAGGCAGAAATAAATATGACAGAAAGAAAATGTGCGTAACCGAGCTTAATTCAAAAGAAGCTATAACGCACTATGAAGTAATAGATGAATTTAATCAGTATTCCTTAGTAAAATTCACACTTGAAACTGGCAGAACCCACCAGATACGTGTCCATTCAGCATATATCGGACATGCAGTCTATGGCGATGATGTCTATGGAAAAGCTGTAAAAGGACTGCAAGGGCAGTGCCTGCACGCTAAAAAGATAGGATTTATTCACCCGAAAACTGAGGAGTATATGGAATTTGACAGCTGTTTACCTGATTATTATCAGGCTATACTCAAGAAACTCAAAGCATAGAAAGGTTTACAATGTTTGAAGAAATCTCAAAAGTACTGCTAATTACCGACATGGACGGTACATTTTTACCCGCAAGTAAGATTCCAAGCAAGAAAAATCTCGAGGCAATAAAGAGATTTCAGCAAGCTGGCGGCAAGTTTTCCATAGCTACAGGCATGGCAATTCAGGCATCACAGCAGTATTTTGATGATTTTGAGGTTAATGCGCCAATAATCATGTGTAATGGCGGCATGGTTTATGATGTAAAGACAAAAAGGCAGATATATGATGTGTATTTACCTGACAAGGCAAGAACCTTTACTGATGATATACTAAAGAATAACTTAGATATTGGCTGTGAAGTCCTGAAGCTTGACGGTGTGTACGTGCCAAGATTAACCGATATGGAGAAAAAGCACTGTGAAATCTGCAAGGTTGAGCCGATTTTATGTGATGTAAATGATATTGGTGATAACTGGTATAAGGTTTTGTTTACAAACGAGCCTGAAAAACTTCATACTTTAGTAGATTATATAAACAGCAAAAGCTATGAAGATGTTGATTTTGTAATATCGGCACCGCAATACTTTGAAATGCTTCCGCAGAATATATCAAAAGGCACAGCACTCAAAAAGATGAGGGAAGTTTGCGGATATGATGACTATACTTTTGTGGCGATTGGTGATTATAACAACGATATAGAAATGATTAAGTATGCTGACGTTGGAATATGTCCGTCAAATGCTACAGATGATGTGAAAAGAGCAGCCGATATAGTGCTTGATATTAGCTGTGAAGATGATGTAATATACAATGTGGTTGAGTACATATTCAAAAAGATAAGTGAGCAATAATCCTTTGGGATTATTAAAATAAACTCAAATTTTAGGAGGGTGAATTAAATGGATTCAAACATGAAGAAACAACTTGAAATCAAAGCCTGCAAGGTGCGTATGGGCATTATCGAAGGCGTTTATAACGCAAAATCAGGTCACCCAGGTGGATCTCTTTCAATAGCTGATCTCCTTACATACCTGTATTTTGCAAAGATGAACGTTAATCCGGATATGCCAGATGATCCAAAGAGAGATAGATTTGTTCTCTCAAAAGGTCATACAGCACCTGGACTCTATTCAGTTCTTGCTGAAAAAGGCTTCTTTGATAAATCCGAACTTAAGTCATTAAGACACATTGGTGCATTGCTTCAGGGACACCCATGTATTCATATTCCTGGTGTTGATATGTCATCAGGTTCCTTGGGACAGGGCATATCTGTTGCAAACGGTATGGCTCTCTCAGGCAAGATCACTAATGATTCATACAAGGTTTATACTGTTTTGGGAGATGGCGAAATCCAGGAAGGTCAGGTTTGGGAAGCTGCAATGTTTGCTGCTCATTATAAGCTTGACAATCTTGTTGCTATTGTTGATAACAACGGTCTTCAGATTGACGGTAAAATTGATGATGTAATGTCACCATATCCAATAGTTGATAAGTTTAAAGCGTTCGGCTGGCATGTAATTGAAATGAATGCTCATGATTTTGATGATATTGAAAGAGCATTTAATGAAGCTGAAAAGATTTCGGGACAGCCTGTTCCTATTATCCAGAAGAGTGTTAAGGGTAAAGGTGTATCATTCATGGAGAACAATGCTGGCTGGCACGGAAAAGCTCCAAATGATGATGAGTATGCAAAGGCTATGGCAGAACTTAATGAACAGTTGAAGGAATTGGAGGGCTAAACTATGGAGAATGTTATTAAAAAGGCTACAAGAGAAAGCTACGGTGAAGCACTCGCAGAATTAGGCGAAGAATTTGAAAACCTTTATGTTTTTGACGCAGACTTGGCTGCTGCTACAAAGACAGGAACATTTAAAAAGAAGTTTCCTGACAGATTCTTTGATTGTGGTATCGCAGAAGCAGATATGATGGGCGTTGCTGCTGGTATGGCTGCAACAGGAAAGATTCCTTTTGCATCAACATTTGCTATGTTTGCAGCAGGTCGTGCATTTGAAATTGTTCGTAACTCTATTGGTTATCCGCATCTTAACGTTAAAATCGGAGCTACACATGCAGGTATCTCTGTTGGCGAAGACGGTGCAACACACCAGTGTAACGAGGATATTGCTCTTATGAGAACTATCCCTGGCATGACAATAATTAACCCTGCTGATGATGTTGAAGCAAAGGCTGCTGTAAGAGCCGCTGTTGAATTCAACGGCCCTGTATATATGAGATTTGGCAGACTTGCAACACCTGTTTTCAACGATGCAGAAACATATAAATTCGAGCTCGGCAAGGGTATTAAGCTTCGTGATGGTAAAGATATTGCTATTATTGCAACAGGTCTTATGGTTAATGAAGCAATTGAAGCTGCTAAGGAGCTTGCAAAGCAAGGAATTGAAGCTACAGTAATCAATATCCACACAATCAAGCCAATTGATAAGGATATTATAATTGAAGCTGCAAAGAATACAAATCTTGTACTCACAGCAGAAGAGCATAGCGTTATCGGCGGACTTGGCTCTGCTGTATGCGATGTTCTTGCAGAGAACTATCCTACAAAGACAATCAAGATTGGCGTGAATGACGAATTTGGTCACTCAGGTCCTGCAGTTGATCTTTTGAAAGAGTTTGGACTTTCATCTGATAATATCGTTAAAACTGCAATCGAAGCTGTAAAAGCAAAATAATGTACTATTTAAACGGGTAAATGTATTATTTACCCGTTTTTTCATTAACAAAACCCCCGAATCTGTATATTTTATTAATAAGGGGGTAAATCCAATGCGTAAATATTCTGACTCCAAAGTTAATAAAGTATTTACTATGCTGCTGGTAATTATTGCCATATTTGCTTTGCTGTTTATTGTGATAAGAAACGAGCTAAATAAACACATAACAGAGATTTGCGAATATAAAAGTAAAGAAACAGCAAATGCGATAATTTCATATGCAATAAATGATGAATTAAAGGGAAGTAATGATACTGACTACATTGTGATTAAAAGAAACAAAAGCGATGAAATAATTTCAATTGAGTCAAATACAAATTCAATTAATCAGCTGCAAACAGATTTAAGAGCAAAAATCAGCGAAGCTCTCAGACGAATAGAAAATGTTAAAACGTATATTCCTTTGGGAACATTAACAGGAATCAACGTATTCGGTGGAAGAGGACCAGATGTTAGTCTGAAATTCCATCAGGTAGGTGTAGCAGATACAAAACTCCTAAGTAAATTTACATCAGCCGGAATAAACCAAACAAGACACAGAATGGTATTAAGAGTGACAATTGAATTGTCAGCAATCCTTCCATTACATTCACGAAATATAAAGGTTAGTGATGATTATATTATCTCAGAAACAATTATTGTCGGAAAGGTACCAAAAGGGCTTATCAGCACAAATATGTTATAAAAGTATTGACATTAACAGAGAAGTAGTGTATAATACAAATATAGAAAGTTTCACTAAATAAAAATTTAGTGAAACTTAGAGAAGTGAAATGAGGATATACTTATGAAAAAGGAATACATGCAAGATTGCCCTTATTACTTAGAAGACTTCCTTACTAATCTATTAATTTCTAAAGAACGTTCTGAAAGAACAGTTGAAGGATATTATATTGACATCAGAACTTTCCTTCGTTATCTTAAAATTAAACATAAAGTAATTTCCTCTGACGCTGATTTGTCTGAAGTTTCAATTGTTGACGTTCCTATTGAATGGATTGAGTCATTAAATATAATGGAAGCTTACGAATATCTTAAGTATCTGAAATTTGAGCGTCAGAATGAAACTGCTACACGTGCAAGAAAAACATCTGCCCTAAAACAGTTTTATAATTATCTGTCAAAGAAATCTAAACTGATTAGTGTAAATCCACTTAAAGATTTAGAGGTCCCAAGAGTTAAAAACAAGCTCCCTGTGTTTCTATCGCTTCAGGATAGCATAAAGCTACTTGATAGCATCGACTCAAAAAACAAGGATCGTGATTACTGCATTATTGTGCTTTTTCTTAACTGCGGTATGCGTTTAAGTGAGCTGGTTGGACTTAACATATCCGATTATAGCCGTGATAACCAGACGCTCAGAGTGCTTGGAAAAGGTAACAAACAGCGTATTGTCTATTTAAATGACTCCTGCATTGAAGCACTTAATCAGTATCTCGATGCAGCTCGTCCTAATGAATCTGCAAAGGATAAAAACGCTATATTCCTGTCTGCTAACAAAACAAGAATTAACAAACGCCGTGTGCAACAGATTGTAGAAGAAAACTTAAAGCGTGCTGGCCTATCTAATTTGGGCGTAACTACGCACAAATTACGTCATACTGCTGCAACGCTTATGTATCAGCACGGTAATGTGGATACGCTTGTTTTGCGTGATGTTTTGGGTCACAAAAGCATTGCAACAACAGAAATTTACACCCATTTATCTGATGAAAATCTCCGTGAAGCTGCTGATGCTAACCCTTTAAATAAGGTAAAAAAGAACAGTAAGCACGATGAATAATGCTTACTGTTGTAATACTATTTCAGTTCAACTACTGTAACGCCGTCTTCGCCTTCTCCGTAAACACCTTTACGGGACGATTTAACGTGAGGATGGCGTTTTAAATGGCTTCTTACAGCGTTTTTCAGTACTCCGGTACCCTTGCCATGAATGATTGTAACAACGCTCAAGCCCGATAAAACAGCACCATCAAGGAAGCTGTCAAGCTCATATAATCCGTCATCACAAGCATAGCCACGAATATCAAGCTCAGACTGAGCTTTTCTTGTCATACGGCTTTCAACTCCTTTGGTTGAAACGTATGATTTTTTCTTATTTGCAGAGCTTTTATCTGACTTTTGCTTTTCAATAAGTCTGAGTTTTGAAACATCAACCTTTGTTTTCATGATACCAACCTGTACAAAGCAAATACCTTTATTATCAGGCGGATTTATGACAATTCCGTTTCGGTTTGTATCTGTGATTAATACTTTATCCCCTTTTTGCAAAGGTCTTGGCAAAACATAATTGTCATTTATTTCCATTTCGTTTTTCGCTTGCTCATAGATAGAGTCAAGTGTTTTTTTCTGCTTTTGTTTTGCCCGAGCCGTCATCTCATCAAAGTTTTCCTTGTTTTTCTGCTTCCTGATTGAGTCAAGCTCATCAATCAATGACTGTGATTCCTTAGTCACACGCTTTAGAATCTGCGCTGATTCACGCCTTGCTTTTTCAAATTCAAAAGCTTTGTCCTCTTCAAACTTTTCACGCTCAGCAGTAAGCTCAGAATTTATGCGTTCATTTTCCTGTCTTAACTGCTCTGCCTTTTGATTATTTTCAACCAGCTTTAATCTAGCCTGCTCAAGACTATCAATTATACGCTCAAATTTTCTATCTTTATGTGATAAAAGTGACTGTGCATAATCAATGATATCATCAGACATACCGAGCTTTTTGGATATTGCAAAAGCGTTTGATTTACCAGGCATACCAATAATCAGCTTATATGTCGGCTGGAGTGTGTCCACATCAAACTCACAGGAAGCATTTTGAACATCATCAGTATCAATTGCATACATTTTTAGTTCCTGATAATGAGTGCTAGTTACAAGTGTTGCACCTTTTTCTTTTAACTTTTCAATAATCGCAAG
>JAFTAX010000074.1 GCA_017458445.1 Ruminococcus sp.
GATTCTTCAATCACTTCAGAACTTGAGTCGTCTTCTGAACTTTCTGCAACTGAACTTGAGTCTTCTTCTGAACTATCTTCAACAATTTCAGAGCTTGAATCTTCGACAACTTCTGAGCTGTCCTCATTATTTTCAACAACAAAAACTGCTTCAGGAGCTGTTACAACGATTTTATCGAAGTATGCAACCTTATTGTTGTCAGTAAGACCGATAAGCTTTGTTTCTCCAGCGTTGAACTGGTGTGTTACTGTGAATGTTGACCACTGTGAGCTGCTGCCAGAGCCTACCTGCTGATAAGCGTTCTGATAGTATGTAACACCGTCTACTGTGAATGTGCTGTAGCTTGCACCTGAGTAGTTATCAAATCTGTCGAAATAGATATCTGCGTTACCGTTCTGTGGCTTTGCATAAGATACGGTGAATGTGTATGTGCCAGCTTTTGGAGCTGTGAATGGAATGAACAATGTCTTTGCTCCGTTAAGGCTTGCAAAGCCTGTTCCTGTATAGCCGTTAAGTGATGTTTCTGTTGTTACGTTTCCGCTGTTTGTGTAGCTTGCGTTTGCATAGTCTTCACATTCGATAGTCTTTGTATTTGTTTTTACTACATTGTCAGCTTCTGAGCTTGATTCTTCAACAATTTCAGAGCTTGATTCTGCTATTGAGCTTGACTCGATTTCAGAGCTTTCTGCAACTGAACTTGAATCAGCAATACTTGATTCTGTATCTTCCTTATCAAACACTTTGCCTGGAGCTGTTACAACAATCTTGTCAAAGTAAGCAACCTTGTTGTTATCTGTAAGACCGATAAGCTTAGTTTCGCCTGCACCAAATGAATATGAAACAGTCTTTGTGCTCCACTGTGAACTACTGCCTGAGCCTACCTGCTGATAAGCGTTCTGATAGTACTTTGTGCCGTCAACTGTAAATGTATTGTAGCTTGCACCTGAGTAGTTATCATATCTGTCAATATAGATATCCGCACTTTTGCCCTGTGGTCTTGCATATGATACGGCAAATGTATATGTACCTGCCTTTGGAGCTGTGAATGGGATATAGAGTGTGTTTGTGCCGTTAAGGCTTGCATAGCCTGTGCCTGTATATCCGCCAAGTGATGAAGCAGTTGTTACACCTGCTTTGTTTGCGTACTTAGCATTTGCATAAGCTTCGCACTCGATAACCTTTGTGTTTGTCTTTGTGTCATCATCTGATTCATCTGAATTATCTGAATCATCAGAGATGTGCATGCTCTTAGCCGCATACTTCTGTGACATTTCCTTAAAGTAATCAAGGATATAATCGCCCTTCATTACTGTATGCTTGTCAATGTAGTTGGTTGAATAGTTCCAGAAAAGAGCACCTGCTGCATCTTTATTATAAAGAGTACCGAATACTGCCTTCCAGTAATCAATGAGCTTAGGGTTTGTTCTTGAGCCGTTGAACTCTCCTACGATAATAGGCTTACCTACTGCATTGTGAGCGTCATTTATCAGCATATTCATAATGTTTGCTGTTGTGTCAACTGACATATCGCACCATTGTTCGTCTGGATAGATATGTACTGAACAATAGTCAACATAAGGTGACTGCTGAACATAAACGAAGTTATTTCCCTCGTCATTACCAAAGCCATATTTCTGTCCATGACCTTCAAGCTCAATACTTACCATATGGTTCGGGTCGAGCGACTTAACATAAGCTCCCATTTCATCAACCCATCTGCGAAGTGTTGTTGATGAATAATCCTCGCCTGAATCCTGGAATCTTGCTTCGTTCATAAGTCCCCATGCAAAAAGTGTTGGGTCGTCTTTATATTTTACTCCAGTATATGTATTGGTTCTGTTGATAAGATGCTCTGCATATGCTTTGTACCAGTTCTTGCAAGTTTCATTTGTATACCACTTGCTTCTTGCCTGATGAGTTTCTGAATCCATGCCAAGAGCTTCAAGCTTCTTATCAATTCCGCCAAAACCTTCCCAATAGTTTTCAAGGGTAAGTATCATTTTGATACCATGCTGTTTTGCTGAATTCATTATATAGTCAAGCTGTCTGAAACGGTCCTCATGATAATTCCACTGACCGTTTGAATAAGACTCAAATCCGCAATACCAGTCAGTTGAGAAAGCCCATGTTCTGCATACGTTGACACCGTTATCCTGCATTTCCTGCATAAGCTTGTCAACTTCCCATGTGCCTATTCTGTGCAGGTCGTAAGAGTTACAGCCTGTTACATAAAATGAATTTCCGTTAAGAATAAAATGTGTGCCTTCCGAGTGTACAAATCCTTCAATTTCTGCTGCACTTGTAGAAAAAGAGATTCCTGTTACCATTGAAAGAACCATTGCAAGTGACAGAATTACGCTTACTGATTTCTGAACCAATTTCATATAAATATATCCTCCTTATTATTTTCTTTTTGATTTTAACATTTTCGTTGGTAAAAGTCAACAATTATTATGACGAGATTTTGTAAATTTAGCACAATTGATTTGTGAATTTATACAAATTTAAACGGTTGTATTTAGTAAATATGTCCGAAACTTTTTTCGTAAACACCGTGTTTTTCGTTGCAAACGAAAAAAGGACGGAGATAAAATCCGTCCTTTTTAGTGATTCTGTTTTATTCTAAATCATACTTTCCACAAACAGCATCATAATATAAGCTATTCTCTATCGTACAAACTCTACTCTTTGCGTATATCTGCCTTTGAAAACAGCTTTGCCCACCCGATATTAAGTTTATTGCAAAGCATGGAAAATCAGAAAATATTCTCCTTTTCCATAGTTGCAAGTGTTGCCACCTGTTGGAAAAAAGGTGCAGTTTTTCATTATCTAAAACGCCAAAAATATTCCTACTTACTAAATTGACGGTCTTGCAGGAAAAACAATTCATAAATGTATTATCCTTAGAGACTACCTCCGTACTCTTATTTTTCAGCCTTATTATATCACAGTTTTTTTGATAAATCAATCAGGTTTTAATATATATGATAAGCTTTTTCTTATATTATAAGTTAACAATGATAAGATTTTATGTACACTTGTCTGGTGGCATGCCCACGACAAAGTGGTCGGCCAAATATATATTCATACAGATTTTTTGTAGCAATATATCTTTACTTTTGCTAATGGATGTTATATAATACAAGTAAATCCAAACATTATATGGAGGGGACATCTTATGAGCAGGATTATCATTGACAGGAATACGAAAATAGTGTGTGACGAAACAGACTTCGAGGGACTGAAGATAGTCGTTGAATGGGTGCGTGAGGATATTCGTCGTATCTTTGGTTCGCCTGACGGTGCTGACGGTACGATGATCATCGTGGGGACGATGGGTAAAAGCGATATGCTCCGCAGACTTTGTGATGAGAGTGCCGTAAACACACAAGGACTTTGCGACGAAAAAGGCGACCCCATATGGGAAGTGTTCAAAAAAAGCCATATTGTAAGTGACAGCAACGATACCATAGTTATTCAAGGTTCAGATATGAGAGGGGCTATGTATGGGCTGCTTTCAGTGTCGGAAGCTTGTGGTGTAACACCGTTTGTGAACTGGTCAGGAGCTGTTCCTGCACATAAGGAAAAAGTTGAATTGCCAGATTCTTTCTTCGGCGTTTCAAAAGAACCCTCAGTAAAATACAGAGGCATATTCATCAACGACGAGTGGCCTGAGTTTGGTAGCTGGGCAACGAAGCGATTTGGTGGCGTGAACGCAAAATGCTATGCTGAGATCTTCGAGTTGCTGATCCGTATGCACGCAAACTATATGTGGCCTGCGATGTGGGCAAGCAATTTCTCTATGGACGGTCCCGGGCTTGCAAGTGCGGAACTTGCAGATAAGCTTGGTATTGTTATGAGCACTTCACATCACGAGCCTTGTATGCGTACAGGCGAGGAATACCGCCTATTGCGTGGAAAGGATTCACCATATGGAGATGCTTGGAATTTTCTCACTAACCGTGAGGGAATAACACGCTTCTGGGAGGATGGATTGAAACGTAATGCTCCTTTCGAAAAAGTGATAACTATGGGTATGCGTGGAGAAAGAGATACAGCGATAATGGCTGAAGCGACTGTTGAAGAGAATATTGCATTGCTAAAGGACATAATACGCACACAGAATGGATTGATACGCAAATTCATTGACCCCGATTTGACAAAAGTGCCGAGACAGCTGGTACTTTTCACCGAGATGGAGAAGTTTTATTACGGTGACGAGAATACCAAGGGCCTTATTGATGACCCTGAGATGGACGGTATAACGGTTGTTTTCAGTGATAACAATTATGGCTACACACGCACATTGCCTGCGGAGGACAGACGGGAAAGGAACGGCGGATACGGTCTTTATTATCATCTCGATATGCACGGTGGTGCATATTCCTACGAGTGGATCGGATCGACATATCTTCCGAGGATACTCGATCAGCTCACGACCGCATACGACTATGGCATAAAGGATATTTGGGTCGTTAATGTGGGCGACCTTGTCACACAGGAACTGGAAATATCCTACATAATGAAACTTGCATATGACATAGAAAAGTACGGTGCTTCGGGCAAAATAAAAACACCGGAGTATGTCCGCGAGTGGGTAGAGAGATTATTCGGAAATTATTACAGCAAGGAAGTCCTGGCAGGAATACGAGAGATAATCGCACGCTATTCGTTGATAAACGAACGATGTAAGCATGAAATAATGAACGAAACCGTATATCATCCTGTTCATTTCGGAGAAGCCCGTGAGCTGTTTGACAGCAGCAAGCGTATCATGGAGCTTTGCGATGATATTATGTCATGCACTCCCGAAGATATCAGAACAGCGTTCTATGAACTGATATATTATCCTGCTTATGGCACGGCTAATCTGCACAGAACATGGTTAGCTTCAGAGTGGAACAAATTCTATGCTAATCAAAACAGGAATACCGCTAACGACTGGTGCGTAGAGATAGACGAGGGTGTTCACGCCGATGAAGCACTTGTAGACGACTTAAACATCCTTGCGGACGGCAAGTTCTGCGGATTCGGACTTTCCGAACATTTTGGCTTCCGCTTCTGGAACGATTCCAACAATCAGCTTCCGTCAAAGGTATACATATATCCCGCACGCAAGGATCGTATGCTTGTATCCAAGAGCGATGAGGCGTGGTTTTATGACGGACGTGAATATACAAAGCGTGAAGAAACGATAGATGATTTTCTGCGTCCTGATGTGAATGAGATAACGCTGGAAATATCCTGTGGTAGCCGTCTGACGCTGAACTATACTGTGACATCTGACGTGCCGTGGTTGGTATTCAAATCTGACGGCTCTGCCAAGTCGTCAGTATCAGGTAGCACCGACAAGACTGACCGTATCGTTCTTCAGATAGATCGCAGTAAACTTGACGAAAGCAAAGTGTCGGAGGGAACAGTGTTTGTGAGTGACGGCAAGGAATGCTTTGTGACCTTCACCTTACACGCCTGTGATAGACATTATTACGAGCAGTTGTGCGGTGATATTCCCGAAGGGGCTCATCTTATCTGCTGTGGCAACGGTGCGGCAGAGGCTGCTAATTATTCAAGCATTACCACATCAGACGAAGCATGTTACCATACACTTATGCCATACGGAAAAACAGGCAGTGGCTTAAAGCTTTACCCTAACACTGCAGACTTCACAGAAGTACCAGAAAAAGCTCCATCTGCAGAGTACCTGTTCGTCACCGACCAAGAAGGAGAGTACCAAGCTGAGTTTGTCTTTGCACCATCGCTTCCGGTAAACGATTCTAATTCACAGGTGTTCTCATACAGCTTGAACGGTGAGAGATCCATAATAGCTGACACCGTTCTTGACCCCTCGGTCCCGATATTCAACAGTACGCAGTGGATAGATGATAATAAACGTAACGCAAAATCAGTACGCCGATTTGTTAAGCTTGTAAAAGGCGTAAATCGACTTGTTTATCGTCAGATAAGCCCTAATCTCATACTTGAACGTATAGTTATCCGAGACACTACTGTGCCCGAAAAACTATCCTATCTTGGCCCGACAGAAAGTTATAGGTTCTGACAAAGCTCATACGCCGTGCAGGTTTCTCTGTACGGCGTTGTTTGTTTTCTGACATATGTTGTTTTTTCTGCCTCTTGTTTGATTTTTGTCCATGTTCTTCAATCTCAGTGGGCAAATTTTGTAAACATACCGAAACCTTCTCATAAGTAGCATTTTACTTTTCGTTACAAAAAGAAAAAGGACGGAGGTTTTCTCCGCCCTTTGCAATCATTTTGTTTTCTTTTTATCAAAGCTTGGGTTAAAAGCATAGAAGTTTTTAGCATCAAGCATATCCTGTGTCATTCTGAGTCCTTCGCCGAATCTCTGGAAATGAACGATCTCACGCTCTCTTAAGAACTTTATCGGGTCACGTACATCTGGATCGTCTGCCAGTCGCAGAATATTATCATATGTCAAACGTGCCTTTTGTTCAGCTGCAAGATCTTCGTGCAGA
>JAFTAX010000075.1 GCA_017458445.1 Ruminococcus sp.
TAGCGTCTCGGAAAAGTTTTCGTCGGTCTCGCCGGTACCGAGTGTACCTTTCGTAAGAGTAGCTGCGTGTTCTTTTGTATCAACACCTCTGCCGGCAGCCTCAGCTCCAACAAGCCTTACTGATTTGTCCTCGATAAAGTTATAAAATGCACCGATAGCATTTGAACCACCGCCACAACAAGCTATAACACAGTCAGGAAGCTTGCCTTCTTTTTCTAAAAGCTGTTCTTTTATTTCCTTGGAAATAACCTTCTGAAAATCTCTTACCATCTGTGGATATGGGTGTGGTCCCATAGCAGAACCTATACAGTAAAATGTTGTTTCAATGTTTGCACACCAGTCACGCATAGCTTCATTAACAGCGTCTTTGAGTGTTGCAGTACCAGTGTGAACAGAATTACATTTAGCACCAAGCAGGTTCATTCTGTAAACATTTAGTGACTGTCTTTTAACGTCCTCAGCACCCATGTATATTTCACATTCAAGGCCGAATAATGCACAAACTGTTGCAGTTGCAACGCCATGCTGACCAGCACCTGTTTCTGCAATTACACGTTTTTTACCCATTTTCTTGGCAAGCAGAATCTGACCTAAAACATTGTTTATCTTGTGAGCACCAGTGTGGTTTAAATCTTCGCGCTTAAGATAAACCTTAGCACCGCCAAGATCCTTTGTCATACGCTCAGCATAATAGAGCATTGATGGTCTGCCTGCATAATCACGAAACAGCTCCTGAAGCTCTCTGTTAAACTCAGGATCGTCTTTATACTTATTATAAGCGTCCTCAAGTTCATGTACAGCATTCATAACTGTTTCAGGGACATATTGCCCGCCAAAATCTCCAAATCGTCCAGTTTTCATTATGTTACCCTCTTTCATATAATGAATTTATGTTTCTGATTTTAGTAATCAATTCAATAATCTTGTTTTTGTCTTTTAACTTATCGGTTTCAACCGAGCTTGATACATCAATACCAAAAGGCTTTAATTTGCCAATAGCATCAATACAGTTATCAATTGATATTCCACCTGCTAAGAAAAATGGCTTAGTTATCTTTGCATTTCGGATTAAATCCCAGTTTGCAACCTTGCCACTTCCACCGTAAGTTGTTTTTGAAAAGCTGTCTATCAAAACTTTGTCAGCATGTGTATCGCAAGCTTCTTCTATATCATCAGATGTTTTTACTCTGACAGCTTTCCATATTTCGCAGTCAGTTCTATCACTAAGCTTAGATATGTAATCACTATTCTCATCGCCATGAAGCTGTATGACATCAAGCAGGGAAGCGTACTTTAAAATATAATCAATTTCCTCATTAACAAACACGCCAACACGCTTTATATCTTTTGACAAGGTTTTACAAATTTCGCCTAATTGCTCGTAAGATATGCAACGCCAGAAAGGCTTTGAAAGTATGAATCCTGCATAATCTGGTATACATTCATTGAGATATAGAGCGTCTTCAATACGTCTTATACCACATATTTTGATTTTAGTCATCATACATCCTCTCGCAGTTTGTGAAGCGTTGATGCAATGTCATCGCTTCTCATAAGTGTTTCACCGATTAAAACAGCGTCAGCACCAAGTGCCCGTACAGTTTTCATATCATTGTTATCTTTGATACCGCTTTCTGAAACAAGCACTGTTTCACATGGAACATTCTTTCTGACTCTCTCTGTCGTGTGCAAATCAACCTTAAAGGTCTTAAGGTTTCGGTTGTTAATACCAATAATATCAGGATTAAATGTCAGCACCTTTTGCAATTCTTCTTCATTGTGAACTTCAACAAGGCACTGTAGCCCTAATGAGTGAGCAAGCTCCTGAAACTCGTTCATCTGCTCAGCTGAGAGTATTGCAGCTATTAATAAAACAGCGTTAGCACCGATAACTTTCGCTTCATATATCTGGTATTCGTCAAAGATGAAATCCTTTCTTATTATCGGAATCGACACATTTTTACGAATATCTGCTAAATATTCTGATGACCCTTGAAAATAGTATTCCTCAGTAAGACAAGAAATAGCGTTAGCACCAGCAGCTTCATATTCCTTTGCAATTTCGACAGGTTTAAAATCTTCTCTTATAAGGCCCTTTGAAGGCGATGCTTTTTTAACCTCACATATTACACTGAGCCTGTCGGCTTTCAATGCGTCTTTAAAAGATATAACAGGCATTTTTGAACTTAAAGCCAATTCTTTCATCTCATCAGGTGAAATATTAGCCTTTTCTCTTGTAAGCTGTATCTTCCTTTTTTCAATAATGTTATCAAGTATCATGTCAATTAGTCCTTGTTTGAGAATTCAACAAACCGTCTCAGTTTTTCAAGAGCTTTACCACTGTCAATTGAATCCTTAGCCATTTCAATACCATCTTTGATTGTGTTAGCTTTTCCGCTGATATATAATGCACAGCCAGAATTTAGCAAAACGATATTTCTCTTTGCACCCTTAATTGAACCATCAAGAATTCCAAGCGTAATCTTTGAGTTTTCAACAGCATCTCCGCCTTCAATTTCGCTCTTGTCAGCAAATTCCATGCCAAAGTCTTCAGGCGAGATTTCATAGCTCTTAATTTGTCCGTCTTTAAGTTCATATATAGATGTAGTAGCAGAAATTGAGATTTCATCAAGCTTGTCATTTCCATATACAAGCAGAGCAGCCTTAATACCAAGGTTTCTCAATACTTTTGCGAGTGGCTCAAGAAGCTCTGGGTCATAAACACCAAGTACCATATAATCAGCCTTTGCTGGATTTGCAAGTGGTCCTAAAATGTTAAATACAGTTCTTATACCTGACTGAGCTCTTACAGGTCCTACAAATCTCATAGCAGAGTGATAGCTTTGTGCAAACAAGAAGGAAAGCCCTACAGTTTCAAGTGATGCAAGTGCTTTTTCTGGAGTTGATGCAATCTTAACGCCTAATGCCTCAAGTACATCAGCAGCGCCACTTCTTGAAGAAACGCTTCTGTTACCATGCTTTGCAACATGCTGTCCAGCACCTGAGATAACAAAGCTTGACGTTGTTGAAATATTAAAGCTGTTTGATAAATCTCCACCAGTACCGACAATGTCGAGAACAGGTGTTGAAGTTTCAACAACATTCATCTTTTCTCTCATAACTTTTGCAAATGCTGTGATTTCTTCAATTGTTTCGCCTTTCATTCTCAATGCAGTAAGCAAGGCAGAAATCTGTGCATTTGTAGCCTTGTCGCTCATGATAATATTCATAGCGTCAAATGCTTCATCTTCTGTTAAATCATACCCGTCAACGCATTTCTGAACGTATTTTTTTAGTTCAACTCTTTCAGAATCAGGCAGTGTAACAGCCTTTGTTTTGACATCTTTAATGCCTGCTACTTTCTTTAAAAAGTTTGCTATTATTCTCTCACCAACCTCTGTAAGTATAGATTCAGGATGAAATTGTAAACCGTAAGTGTCATGTTCTTTGTGTTTAACTGCCATTATCTGTCCGTTGTTATCTTCCGCAATAATATCAAGACAGTCAGGAAGCGAGCTTCTCTCAATTATAAGCGAATGATATCTTGCAGCGTTAATTAAACCCTTTAGTCCATCAAAAATCGGGGAAGTATTGTCAATTTTGATTGGTGTCTGCTTGCCGTGGAGTATTTCTTTTGCGTGGACAATCTTTCCACCAAATGCTTCGCCGATTGACTGATGCCCAAGGCAAACGCCAAGGATTGGAATTGTTCCGCTGAAGTGTCTGATAACTTCAACTGAAATACCAGCTTGTGATGGATAGCAAGGACCAGGAGATACAATAATTGCTTCAGGTGAAAGCTTTTCAATTTCATCAATTGTTATCTCATCATTTCTTGAAACCTTAACATCAGGAACCAAAACACCGATTGCCTGATAGAGATTATAAGTAAAGCTGTCATAATTATCAATCAATAGAATCATAATAATACCTCCCAGCTTAATCTACAAAGTTGTCTCTAAAGCTTGTGTCACTGAAATAATTAATGCCGATTGCATTTCTTACTTCATCAACTGTCTTGCTTGTAACCTCAATAGCTTCTTGTGTGCCTTTATAAAGAATATCAAGTAGAGCAGCCTTATCTTTAGCATAAGTTTCTCTGCGTTCACGAATTGGCTTTAGCATTTCCTGCATAACGTTATTGAGGAACTTTTTAACTTTCATATCGCCTAAGCCACCACGTCTGTAGTGTTCCTTAAGCTCATCAAGGTTTTTGTATTCAGGCAAATACTCAGCAAACATATCGTCACTGCAAAAAGCATCAAGATAAATGAATACAGGATTGTTCTCAGTGTGTCCAGGATCTGTAATGTTAATATGAGTTGGATCAGTAAACATTGACATAACCTTTTGCTTGATAGTTTTTTCATCATCTTTAAGATAAATGCAGTTGCCAAGAGATTTACTCATCTTTGTACCGCCGTCAGTACCAACAAGCCTGCAACAAGCTGAATTCTTAGGCAAAATTGCCTGAGGCTCAACCAGTATTTCACATTTGTATATTCTGTTAAAAGCTGATACAATTTCTCTTGCCTGTTCAAGCATCGGAAGCTGGTCTTCACCAACTGGTACATATTTTGCCTTAAAAGCAGTAATATCAGCAGCCTGGCTTATAGGATAAGTCATAAATCCAACAGGCAGATTCCTTTCAAACTTTCTCATTTTGATTTCAGCTTTTATTGTAGGGTTTCTTTCAAGCCTTGACATTGTTACAAGATTTGAATAATACATCGGAAGCTCATAAAGTGCAGGAATGTGTGACTGAACAAAAAATGTTGTCTTGTTAGGTTCGAGTCCTGCTGCAAGATAATCAAGCGTTACTTCCAAAATGTTTTGTCTTATCTTTTCAGGATTGTCAGCATTATCTGTGAGAGCCTGTAAGTCAGCAATCATAACAAACTGATTGTATTTTCCGGTGTTTTGTAAATCAACTCTATTCTTAAGTGAGCCAACATAATGTCCTAAGTGCAAAGGACCAGTAGGGCGGTCGCCAGTAAGAATAGTATCTTTATCTTTATTAATCATTTTATTATCCTCCAAATTAAAGTTTAGCAGCTTCTTTAATGGCAGCAATTACAGCCATTGATTTGTTTACTGATTCCTGATATTCATTCTCTGGAACACTGTCAGCAACAACACCGCCGCCAGCCTGTACATAAGCCTTGTTGTTTTTAAAAAGTACCGTTCTGATAGCTATGCATGTGTCAATGCTGCCATCAAAAGCAAGATAACCAACTGTTCCGCCATATAAGCCACGTTTTGTTGTTTCAAGATCATCAATTATCTCCATAGCTCTGACTTTTGGTGCGCCTGAAAGTGTTCCTGCAGGAAGCACAGCCATCAATGCGTCCAAAGGTTTCTTGTCAGCGTTAAGCTTACCCTTGACATTCGATACAATGTGCATAACCTTTGAATAACGCTCAATTATCATGTAATCTGTTACTTCAACAGTACCAAAATCTGATACCTTACCAATATCGTTTCTGCCAAGGTCAACAAGCATTGTGTGTTCAGCACGTTCCTTAGGGTCGTTGAGAAGTTTCTTTTCGTTTTCGATATCTTCCTCAGATGTTTCACCACGCTTAATAGTTCCAGCAATAGGTCTTGTAATAACTTCGCCATCATTTACAGAAACAAGCATTTCAGGTGAAGCACCTGCAATAGCATAATCCTTGTGTGAGAAGTAATAAAGATAAGGAGACGGATTAGTTGATCTTAACATTCTGTATACATCAAAGCTATCTGGTGGATTGTCAATCTCAAATCTTTGTGATGGAACAATCTGAAAGATATCGCCATCTTTAATGTATTCTTTAGCCTTTTCAACATTTTTGTAATACTGTTCTTTGCTGATGTTGGATTTAACATTTATTTCTTTCTGAGAGTTATTACCGCTTGTGTGCTTTGGAACATAGCTCTTAATAATGCTAATAAGCTCATCTTTTCTCTTTTCACACTCTGCATATTTTTCTTCAATGTTGTCATCAGCATTAATATTGAGTATGATAACGGCCTTGTTGCTTAAGTGGTCATAAGCCACAAGCTCTTCAAACAAGTGCAGGTTAGCGTCAGGCATATTCAAATCATCTTTTGGTGGATTAACAAGAGTTTTTTCAAAATATCTCACCATATCATAAGCAAAATATCCGATAAGACCACCTGTCAGCTTCGGAAGATTCTTAAACTTAGGAGATTTATGCTCATCGATTATTTTTGAAAAAAATTCAATTGGGTTGTCAACCTGAATCTGCTGCGGCTCACTATCCTGATATGTCACTGTTGCAACATGGTCTTTAAGTGTAATCTCAGCACGAGGATTTATTCCAACATAAGAATATCTACCCCATCGTTCGTTATTGTCAACTGATTCAAGAATAAAACAGTTTTCATAAGACTCATGCAGACAGTTAAAAAGCTGTACAGGTGTAAAAGAATCAAGGAGGAATTCATAAAAAGTCGGAACGGTCTTATACTCCTTTAGCAATTCTTTTACTTGTTCAATTGACGGATAAAGCATAATAATACCTCCAAAAGATTTTTTTGACAATAAAAAAAGTCCCATCATCACTATAGCTTTAGCTATGGGACGATAGAACAACCGTGGTGCCACCCAATTTCCCGATATAATATATCGGCTCACAGATACGCATTCCAAAATGAAAATCAATATCCTGTCACACTAACGTAGGAAACACGGCGAATGATACTAATTATAAATAATTTTCACATTGCTCCTCACAAATCCATTCACTTAATCTTCTTGTACTGATTCGCACCAAACATCAGCTCTCTGAAACAATCCAAAAAAGCTACTTACTTTTGTTCAACGGATTTAACATATTAAATTTCTAATAAATATTATATTCGCTCGTCTGGAAATTGTCAATAGTCAATTATTAACAAATTGTAAACTTTAAACTTTGACAAATTATGCGGATTATTCGGTTGCAATATATTTTTTTATAGTGTATAATAAGTATGAATTAAAATCTATAGAAAGGAAGCGTTATATGAA
>JAFTAX010000076.1 GCA_017458445.1 Ruminococcus sp.
ACAAGCTCTATCTGACGGTGCTTGCCAACAAGTACAAGCTGAGTGGCAAAGACCTGTTCTCCGCTATCGAGCGTGAGCATGATCAGCTTGAAAAGACCGCCGGGTGACCCTTTCCCGAAAACAAAGACCAGATAAAGACCAACCCCAAAAATGACAAAACAAAGAGCCTTGTAAACCGCGCATTTACGCGATATACAAGGCTCTCTATTGGTCGAGGTGACGGGACTTGAACCCACGGCCCCTACGTCCCGAACGTAGTGCTCTACCAAACTGAGCTACACCTCGAAAATCATAACATATTATATCATTTTTGAGTTGGCTTGTCAATTAATTGTTTGGACAAAACAAAAGCTCACACGTTTGTGTGAGCAGTCTTGTTTGTTAGTTCAATGACTTTGCAAGCTGAGATTTCTTTCTTGAAGCCTTGTTCTTGTGCATGATGCCCTTTGAACAAGCCATATCAACCTTCTTGATTGCAGTCTTAACAACTTCTTCCTTGTTGTCAGCATTTTCAGCTACTGCAGCGTCAGCCTTCTTAAGAGCTGTTTTAAGATCAGACTTAATAGCCTTGTTTCTCAATGTTTTAGTTTCGATAACCTTAACTCTTTTCTTAGCAGATTTAATGTTTGGCATATCGACACCTCCCTCATTCATGTATAAATTTGTACTTATTGCAAAAGCTAATCACACGACTGAGAGGAAATGCAATTAACCATTTAAACAAGCCTTGTAGATTATTGTATCACATATAAAACTAAAATGCAAGAGGCTTTTACAAAAAAATTAGACGAAAAAACCGCCCTGTATTGTACATTTCGACAAAAACTACCCCTGTTTTTGCCGAAAAACCCTGCTTTATCATGAAAGGAGTGCCTATGTCCATCAGAACCGACCTCGCTCTTGAGTCTGCACAAACTGCCGTCAAATCATCGCTGAAAGGCGTCACCCAGCACGAAAGAACCTACCAAAACGCCGCAATACGAGCCATCGAAACTGTTGTTGATACCGATGCTGCCGACATTATCGGCAAGCCTGTCGGTAAATATATCACAATCGAGAACACTAAAGGCAGTTTCAGCCTTTATTCCGACCTTTTCAGTGAGCAAACTGACATTTTAAGCCGTGAGTTACGCATGCTTATGGGTAAAGCTCCTCGTAAGATTATGTTTGCAGGCCTTGGCAACCGTGCAATCACGCCCGACAGCTTGGGTCCGCTAACTGCCGAGAGAATCTTTGCAACCCGCCACATAAAACGCCTTGCGAAAGACATTGACACCGCAGATTTGTCTGACGTTACGGTTGTTACAACAGGCGTTATGGCACAGACAGGCATGGAGTCCTCCGAGATTGTCAAAGCTGTTGCAGACGTTGTAAATCCTGATATTATTATAATAGTAGACGCTCTTGCCTGTTCGGACCTTAAGCATCTCGGCACAACGATACAGCTCACAGACACTGGCATTTCACCAGGAAGTGGCGTTGAAAACGCACGCAAAGAACTGTCAGAGCGGACTTTGGGCGTGCCATGTGTTGCAATAGGTGTGCCGACTGTTGCCGATATGGACACGGTTGCAGAAGGAGTTTGCCATGCGGCTACACCGAAAGAATTTGACGGAATGCTCGTTACACCGAAAAGCATAGACAACCTTGTTTTGCGTTCTGCAGGGCTTATTGCAACCGCTATAAACAGGACTTTTCACCCTAATCTGACCGATGAAGAAATAAAATCGCTTATTTCGTAAAATCGGCAAAAAATATAATGAGGGTAACATTTTTGTCATATTAACCAAAAAACGATTGCGTTTATATTGCAAAATGCTGATTGACAAACGTAAAAATTTACTTTATAATTATATTGACAAAAATATGCGTTGTTGCTTTTTTTGTATGGGGGTAACCCATTTTATATCTAAAGGAGGTATTTTAGAACAATGAAAATGGCAAAAAGACTTCTGGCTGGAAGCTTTGCTTTGATTATGGCAGCTTCATTGGCGTCTTGCGGCGGCAAGGGCGGCAGCGATGCTTCTTCTGAAGGAAAAGCTTCAAAGTTCGAAAAGAAGCAGGAAGAACAAGTTAACAAGCTTGTAACTGAACTTCCTGACAAGGATCTTAAGAACAAGACAATCAAATGGCTTGCTCACTATAAGATCAATCCAGTAGACGGAAAGGCTCCATCTGCTTCAATTCAGCTTTTCAACAAGAAATATGGTGGAAAGATTACAGAAACAATCACAACTTATGAAACAAGATATGATCAGCTTGCTACATTAGTTATGTCTGGTAAATCACCTGACTTCTTCCCAGCTGATGATATGGATACTTTCCCTAAGGGTGCTATCAAGAACATGTTTGACCCAGTTGATGATTATGTTGATTTATCAGCAGATACATGGGCTGATGTTAAGGATGTTAATGATCAGTTCAGCCTTAACGGTAAGCACTACATAGTTGTAATTGAGCCAACTCCAGATATCGTTTGCTTCTACAACAAAACTACTATCGAAGATAATGGTTTTGAAGATCCTGCAGAGCTTTACAAAGAAGGTAAGTGGGATTGGGACGTATTTGAGAAGATGTGTAAAGACTTCACAGACGCTGAAGAAGATCTTTACGCTCTTGATGGTTACTGGTACACAAGAGGTATCGAGCAGAGCTGTGGTGTTCCTTTGATCACAATTGAAGACGGTAAGATCGTTCAGAACTTGTCAGATCCAGAAGTTGAAAAGATTCAGGACAGAATGTATGACCTTCAGAAGAACGAAGTTTGCTTCCCTCGTGCTGATAACGACTGGAATACTCGTGGTAACGGCGAAAACGGTAACGGTCTTGGTTCATACCAGACACTCTTTATTCCAATCGGTATCTGGGGTATTGAAGATACACCAGAGAATACTAAGCTCTTTGGTGACATCGCTGCAGGCGAAGTTATGTTCGTTCCAATGCCTAAGAATCCTGAAAGCGACGTATACTATATGGCAGCTCGTGTACACGGATTCACCCTTTGTCATAACGCTCCTAACCCAGAAGGCTTTGCTGCATACATGGATTGCTGCAAGCTCGCTAACAGCAGTGACGTTGTAAGTAAAATCTGGGATGAACAGCTCAAGAAGGACTATAAGTGGACTGACGAACTAATCGAAATGAGAAAAGAATGCTACAAGCTTGCTAAAGAACACCCTGTATTTGATCTTCAGGAAGGTGTTTCTGCAGACCTTAAGACTCTCATGGAACAGTCTGTAAGAGAAGGTACAATGGTTACTAACGGAGAAGCTAAGTCATGGACAGAAGTTCGTACAGAAAACGAATCTGCTGTTAACTATCTCCTTAAGGAAGCTAATGCTGAAATGAAGGGATAATCTTTCTTTAATTCATTTTGCTTTTTCAGAATAACCGCAGGAAGTAAAAATCCTGCGGTTATTTTTTTGCATAACTGATTGACAAATATGGCAGAATATAATACAATTAGTTATTATAACAGCAAAGAGGTGTATGGTCTATGACGAAAATCTGTAAATCATGCGGAAAATACTATGACGGCGAGTTTTGCCCTCATTGTGGATATGGCAACAAAGACTTGAAAACAAAGGCAGCAGATAAATATAAAAAGCGTCCGAAGCCAGTCAGATTCATGGACGAAGCAGAAAAGCAGGAATACTATGAGCGACTCAAGCAGGAACGAGAGCAAAAAGGAGCTGACAAAAAGCCTGCGAAAAAGTCAAACAAGGGACTGCTTGTTGTGGTGGCGCTGGTTGCTGTCGGCATTATTGTTGCAGGGCTTATTAAAAGTGGCGTTATTTCCTGGGGCGAAAAGACTGACGTAATATATAAATACTTTGATGCGATTTCAGAGCGTGATTTTAACGATTATATAGACTGTTTTCCTGCTGAAATGAAAGAGGACTATCAGAATGACCGTGAAGAGCTTGGCTGCTCAAAAGAAGAATACATGGAAAAGTTCGTTGAGGTCTTCAAAGATGAATACGGCAAAGGCTTCACCGTTTCGGCAAAATGTGGCAAGGAAAAAAAGCTTGAGGACTACAGCATGGACAAATACAAGGCTGCATACGGCACTGTTCCGAGCATATCTGAAGCATATGAAGTTCTTGCAAAGGTGACATTAAGCGGCTCGAAAAAGACAAACGAAGAGCAGTTTATCTGCTATGTCGGCAAGGTCGGCGGCAGCTGGAAGCTGTTTAATCTTGAATATTCTGCCGGCACGCTTACTCCTGAAATGGTTGAAAGCAGCGACAAACAAAAATAAAAACACGTTCTCTCGAACGTGTTTTTTTATGCCATATTATAAATCTCAATAATATTGTTTGCAATAGCTTCAGGACCGCCTGTACCTTTTATCGTATAGTGCGAATTCTTGATATACTTTGGCCGGCGTTGTTCAAATCTTGCCCTCAGCTCTTCTTTTGTGGAGTTGTAAGCAATCGGGCGTGTAACATCATTTCTAATCCTGACATAGCACATCTCAAAAGGCGTGTCAATGAAAAACACAACTCCTGCTTCTTTGGCGATTCTACCGTTTTCATCAGATAGCAATGCACCGCCACCTGTTGCTATTACACCGCTTTTTTGTGAAAGCTCTTCTAACGCCTTAGTTTCCGCTTTTCTGAAATACTGCTCACCGTGCTTTTGAAAGATTTCGGAAATTTCCATGCCTTCACGGTCTTTTATGTAGTTGTCAAGGTCGGTAAAATCTTTGCCAAGCATTTTTGCAAGCCTACGCCCGATTGTCGTTTTTCCACAGCCCATAAAGCCACATAGATAAATTGCTTTGTTTTGCATACTACTGCTCCTTTAAACAATTACAATGACATCGATTCCAACGCCTTTTCAAGCGTTTTTATGTTCTCGATGTTAACGGCGTTTTTACCTTTGAGCGTTTTCTTTACAAGCCCTGTAAGCACCTTGTTCGGACCAAGCTCAACAAAGTTTTCATAGCCCGCCTTGTCCATTTGTGCAAGCTCGGAAGTAAACTTAACAGGCGATACGATATGCTTTGCAAGAAGCGTTGGCATATCTGAAAAATCCTGTAGCTTTTCGCCAAGAACATTACTGTAAAATTCAACCTCAGGCTCATTGAACTGAACGTCTTTTATCTTGTCATAAAATTCATCAGCAGCCGACTGCATAAGCTTTGAATGGAATGCTGACGCAACATTTAGCTTTATGCATCTTGCCTTTTTCTCGGTGAACGCTTCAATCGCCTTGTCAACAGCA
>JAFTAX010000077.1 GCA_017458445.1 Ruminococcus sp.
AGATTTGCTGATCTTCACTACACCAACATATTGCATGCATATGTCCGCACCGCTAAAGTCATTTTTTGATTTGACATTTGACATGTGGATGGTTCATCGTCCTATGGAATCAATGTTCAAAAAGAAAGCTGTGATTGTTTCAACCTCAGCTGGTTCTTCTGCAAAATCAGCTATAAAAGATGTACAGGATTGTCTGTTTTATATGGGCGTTCCAAAAATCTTCAAATCTGGTCTGGCTGTGCAGGCATCAAACTGGTATCAAGTATCTGACAAAAAGAAAGCTAAGATTGATAAGAATACTACCAGATTAGCAAAGAAGATTTCCTCTGCAAAGCCAGCAGTTTCAATAAAAACAAGCTTTATGTTCAGAATTATGAGAATGCTACATAAAAAAGGCTGGAACTCATCACCAGTTGAAACCGCTATTGAAACGGCGAAAAAGCATAATGTAAATCCAGCTAAAGATCCCGGCGGAGTTAAAAGCTTTGAAAAGTATGAGATTAACGGCTACAAAGCGGTTAAATATTCTATGCAGATTAACCTCAGCGATAAAGTCTGCTGTCTGACATCGGTGCTTTTGTATGTGAATAATAAGATTTATTCTATCGGTTTTGCAGACTATAACGGCAAGCACCTGAATGAGTTTAACAAATGCGTTGAAACTGTTTCGGTTAAATAAATATTGCAACATTTGCCCTCAGCTTATGCTGAGGGCTTTTTATCGGCATTTTACATAAATTAGTGTTTATAGAATTGTAGCTTTTCACAAAAAGCTTTTTAATCGTTGCTATAGCGTTTTTGGTGTGGTATAATTATTATAATAAAAGGAGGTAATCTTATGAAATCACGAGTTTTAAATATATTGATATCATTGGTCATGCTGATAGGTGTAGCTGGCGTTGTGCCTGCTGTGACTGTCAGTGCTAAGACATCTGGCAATTATGAATACAGCGTGCTTGATGACGGAACAGTTGAGATTACGAAATACAAGGGTAATGAAGAGTCTGTTGTCATTCCGTCTGTAATTCAAAACCGAAGTGTAACAAGCATCGGATTTCAGGCGTTTTATTATTGCTTATCAGTTAAAAATGTAATAATTCCTGACAGTGTTAAGGCTATCGGCGAGCGTTCGTTCTATTTTGCACAGAATCTTACGAGTGTGAATATCCCGACAAGTGTTACAACTGTTGGTTATTATGCGTTTAACGGCACAGGCCTTACGAATGTATATATTCCGCACAGTGTCAGCACAATTGGCGATTCGGCATTCGGCGATTGTACAAGTCTTACTGCAATAACAGTTGACATCAGCAATGCTAATTATTCATCACAAGACGGTGTTTTGTTTAATAAGGACAAGAAGGTTTTGATACAGTATCCTGCTGGTAATACAAGCTCATCATACAAGGTTCCGTCAACGGTAAACACTATTGCAGACAGAGCTTTTAATAACTGTAGCAATCTTGAAAGTGTAACGATTCAAAGTTCGGTAAACACTATCGGGCAATATGCTTTTTATGGCTGTGCCGGGCTTAAAAGCTTGTCAATCCCAAACAGCGTAACGGACATTGAATACGGTGCGTTTAACAATTGCACAGGTCTTGAAAGCGTGTCGTTGCCAGACAGCCTGACAAAAATTAATGGGATGACCTTTTGCGGCTGCTCAAGCCTTGATAATGTTGAGATTCCAAGCAGTGTAACGGCTATTGACAACTGGGCGTTTGAACATTGCACCAGCCTTGCAAACATTACAATTCCGAGCAGTGTTACAAGCTTTGGGAGAATGATTTTTACTGATACAGCGTGGCTTGAAAACAAACAGGCTGAAAGCCCGTTTGTAATTGTAAATGGAGTGCTTATTGACGGAACTGCTTGCGAAGGAAATGTCACAATTCCAAAAACTGCAAAGGAAATTAACACATTTGCTTTTTATAAATGTACAGCTCTTACTGGTGTTACAATTCCAGGCACAGTAACAAGCATTGGAACAAGTGCTTTTGATACTTGCGAAAACCTTGCGACAATTACAATTCCGACCACGATTACAAGCATACCAAGCAGTGTGTTCTATGCATGCGGTCTGACTGATGTTTATTACGCAGGAACGGAAGCTCAGTGGAACGCAGTTTCAATTGGCAGCAATAATGGTCCTTTGAATAATGCGACTATGCATTACAATTATAAAGGAACCGCCGAGCTTAAGTATCAGCTCAGATATAACGATTATTCGACAGATGTAAGATTTATTCTGATCGCTGACGAGCAGGCGGTTATTGATGCCGACAGTGCAAGCGTTTATGCAACTATAGTTGACTACGGTGACACCGACTCAATCATAATCAAGCGTGCATACAGAAGTATTAAAGCTGGTGGCAAGACGATAACGGCCGAACAGGGCAAGGTGTTCTTAATCGGTAAGTTTATCGGAATCCCTGATGATATGATTGATGGCATGGTAGGGCATTTTACGCTGGGCGAGAATGCTTATGAGAGAACGGTAACGGTTTAAATAAATGCAAATAGCAGCTCCCGAATTTTCGGGGGCTGTTTTTGTTATATCCAACAGTGTTATTTAATTCTTTTGGGTGAAAATTGTAATTGCTCATATAGTTTTGCTATGAATAATTACAGTTTAATTTATAGGTAACAGCTTAAGCGATTAAGCTTTAAGGCATTTGCAAAACAGCGGTAAAACTTTATGTGATCATTTAAGCAACGAGGCTTAATGACTATAAAACCAAATCTTATGGGAGGCTTTATAGATGATTAATTTTAAGAAGAAAATCATCAGTTTTTTATCCGCAATGGCAATGACTATGGCTGTAATACCTGTAGCACTCGGATTCTCATGTGTACTTTGGGATAATGATCTGACAGGCTACGGTGCTGAAAACTTTGGTATGATAAACAGAAACTCACTTTACGTTTACTATCCAAGTATTCTCAACGCAATGCTAAATAGCTTTAAATAAGCTGTCAATAGTAAAATTATATAGTTATAAAGGCTGTACTGGATTCAATTCAGTACAGCCTTTTTGTATAAAGAAAACCACGCGATAGTCGCGTGGTTGAAAAGAGGTTAACCGATGAAAAGAACCTCCGAAAGGTGTATAATAGAAAAGACCTGCCAGTCAAAAAACACACAATCGGAGGTAAAAAGATGAAGAATGATGTAAATAGTTTAGCACATACAAAATGGAATTGCAAGTACCATATAGTGTTTGCACCAAAATATAGAAGAAAAGTATTTTATGAAGATAAAAGATTAGAAATAAGAGAAATACTGAGGAAATTATGTGAATGGAAAGGAGTAGAT
>JAFTAX010000008.1 GCA_017458445.1 Ruminococcus sp.
CTTGCCTTTTGTCGGATAACGCTTTTGCAGAAACTTTGTTGTTACATAGTAAACATAATCTGCTTTACCGATAATGCTTCTTGTTTTGTAGTACATATAAGGAGCAACAAGCTTACCGAGCATACCGTGGTTCCAGTAGCTGTCCCACGAACAACCGACGCTTTCAACTATATATGGCTTGTTATATTTTCTTATGTATTTTATCGCAAGCTGTGCAATTGAGCTTTGAGAACGAAGGACAACATAGTCGTTTTCCTTTATGCACTTCTCAACGATCTCCTGTGCTATTTTCTTGTTTTTAAGATAAAGCTTTGGATTTTTGAAGTTTGGAACGCTTACAACGTTTATTTGTTTTGGTACGGGTGTGAACTTGTTTTCGCCCTCAATCTTTTTTGTTCTCATCATAAAGGTAATCTCGTCTGCCATATATGAATATCTTTCATACAGCTCATGATATGCAAACTCATAATAATCACCATTATCATCAAAGAACAATGGTCCGTCATGCACAAAAACCAGCTTCATATTATCCCCCGTTGATATTATTCATATACCTCTATGCCGTCAAGCTTATTTTTCTGGAACTGTTCATACTGCTCTTTGACAAATCTCTCAAGCTTATCTCTGAATACGCTTTCATCAAATTCCATCGCATGAGCACGAAGCTCCTGCTTGTCAAAAGTCATTGTATCAAACTTCTTGATAGCTTCGATCAACGAATCGGCATTAGGCTTGTCAAAGAACACACCTGTCTTGTCAGCGACCACTGTTTCCAATGCTCCGCCTTTGCCATAAGCAATTACAGGTCTACCGCTTGCTTGTGCTTCAAGCGGTGTGATACCATAATCCTCTTCGCCAGGGAATAAGAATGCCTTACACTTTGAATAATACTCTTTCATCTCATCATCAGATACACGTCCTAAGAATTTTACATTAGGACCTGCAATCTTTTCAATCTTTTCACGCTCAGGGCCATCACCGATAACGACAAGTGGCACATTAAGCTTTGTGCAGGCTTCAACTGCTATATCAACACGCTTGTATTCCTGCAATCTTGAAACGCAGAGGAAAAAGTCGCCGTCTTCTTCTGAAATATTAAACAGATTGCATCTTACAGGCGGTCTTATTACAAAAATATTATCTCTTTTATAGTGCTTTTTGATTCTTTTTGCAACATTCACAGAATTTGCTACAAAAACATCAACTCTTGCTGAATTGCTATAGTCCCAGACTCTCATAAATGTCATAAGATACGCCTTCAACTTGTTCTTGAATGAACCCTTTCCCTTTAATGCTCCGATATAATTTTTCTGGAATTCCCACGCATACCTCATTGGTGTATGACAGTAACATATATGGAGAGTATCAGGATTTGTTATCACGCATTTTCCTACACTTGAACTGCTTGACAAAACAACGTCATATCCGTTAAGGTCAAGACTTTCCATAGCTGTTGGCATATATGGAAACAGCTTTCTGTGGTTTTTGACTTCCTTTTTCTTCTGGAGATGTGTTGTTCTTATATCTGCGTCCTTAATTACGCCTCTGATTCTGTTTTTGTTATATACTGTTGTATATATAGGTGCATCTGGAAAGACCTCCACCATATTTGCCAGCACGTTTTCTGCGCCTCCCATAAAAGGAAGCCAGTCGTGTACCAAAGCAATTTTCACTTCATTATCCCCCACTTCCGTTTTGCAGTATCTTATTTTTACTGAAAACAAAGCTTATTTATATTAATCTCTCTGGAAAATATCTCTTGTGTAAACCTTTTCCTTGACATCATCAAGAGATGTGTCATATCTGTTTGCAATAATTGCGTCGCTCATGCTCTTGAACTGCTCAAGATCGTTTACTACCTTGCTTCCGAAGAATGTTGTACCGTCCTCAAGCGTTGGCTCATAGATTACAACTGATGCACCCTTTGCCTTGACACGCTTCATAACGCCCTGAATTGAGCTTTGACGGAAGTTGTCGGAATTGCTCTTCATTGTAAGTCTGTAAACACCAATTACAACAGCCTTTTCCTTATCAGCGTCCCAGCTGCTGTTTGCGTCATAATAGCCCGACATCTGCAAAACTCGGTCAGCAATAAAATCTTTTCTTGTTCTGTTTGATTCAACAATTGCCTCAATAAGATTTTCAGGGACATCTGCATAGTTTGCAAGAAGCTGTTTTGTGTCCTTTGGCAGACAATATCCGCCGTAACCGAATGAAGGGTTATTATAGTGTCCTCCGATTCTCGGGTCAAGACAAACGCCGTCAATAATCTGCTGAGTATTAAGTCCTTTCATCTCAGCATAAGTATCAAGCTCATTGAAATATGAAACTCTGAGTGCCAAGTAAGTGTTTGCAAAAAGCTTAACTGCTTCTGCTTCAGTGAAGCCCATAAAGAGTGTATCAATATCTTCCTTGATTGCACCCTCCTGCAAAAGTTTTGCAAAAACGTGTGCAGCCTCAACAAGCTTTTCATCAGCCATATCAGTACCAACGATAATACGGCTTGGATAGAGATTATCATACAAAGCCTTGCTCTCTCTTAAAAACTCAGGGCTGAATATGATATTCTTGCTGCCTGTTTTCTCACGGATTGATTCTGTATAGCCAACAGGGATTGTTGACTTGATAACCATGATTGCTTCAGGGTTATATTTCATAACAAGGTCAATTACCGCTTCAACTGCTGATGTGTCAAAGAAATTCTTCTTTGCATCATAGTTTGTAGGTGCAGCAATTACAACAAAGTCAGCATTCTTATATGCAAGCTCTGCGTCTAAAGTTGCTGTAAGGTCAAGCTCCTTTTCTGCAAGATACTTTTCTATGTAATCGTCCTGTATCGGAGATTTCTTATCGTTAATAAGATTTACCTTTTCCTCAACAATATCAACAGCATAAACCTTATGGTGCTGTGACAAAAGTGTTGCAATAGACAGTCCTACATATCCAGTTCCTGCAACTGCTATAGTCAAATTCTTCTTATCTTTCATTTTACGCTCATTCCTTTTTACATATAAAAATCTTTATACCACTCTGCGAATCTTCTCAGACCTTCACGCAAGCTTGTTGCCGGCTTGAAGCCGAAGTCACGTTCTAACGCTGAAGTATCAGCAAATGTTATCGGCACATCGCCTGGTTGCATAGCAACAAGCTCCTTATGTGCTTCAAAATCATAATCCTCTGGCAAAACACCAGC
>JAFTAX010000078.1 GCA_017458445.1 Ruminococcus sp.
GGTGAAGCACTTGACAAGAAAGTACCACTTCTTCGTTCAATGGAAGCACTCAACCGTCAGGCTTTGCGTGTGCTCAAGCTGTTCGGCAACGAGAGTGTTAAAAGCGTTCGCACATCAGTAGGTCCTGAGCAGGAATACTTCCTTGTTGACCGTGAGATGTGGAAAAAGCGTAAAGACCTTATCATGACAGGCCGTACACTCTTCGGAGCTATGCCTCCTAAGGGACAGGAAATGGAAGACCATTACTTCGGCTCAATCAAACCAAGAGTTGCCGAATACATGGCAGACCTTGACAAAGAACTCTGGAAGCTTGGTATCCTTGCAAAGACAAAACATAACGAGGTTGCTCCTGCACAGCATGAGCTTGCTCCAATCTATAACACAACAAACATTGCTGCTGACCACAACCAGCTTACAATGGAAGTTATGAAAAAAGTTGCAGAGCGTCACGGTCTTGTGTGCTTGCTCCATGAAAAGCCATTCGACGGCGTAAACGGCTCTGGTAAACATAACAACTGGTCTATCTCAACAGACACAGGTACAAACCTGCTCTCCCCTGGTGAAACACCATACGAAAACGCACAATTCTTACTCTTCCTTGCAGCAGTAATCAAGGGTGTTGACGATTATCAGGATCTTCTCAGACTTTCAGTTGCAACAGCAGGTAACGACCACCGTCTTGGTGCAAACGAAGCTCCACCTGCAATCATCTCAATCTTCCTTGGCGATGAGCTTACAGCAATTTTAGAAGCTATCGAAAATGATGCTCCTTATGGCGGTACTGCAAAAGAAAAGATGAAACTTGGCGTTGACGTTTTGCCACAGTTCAGCAAAGATACAACCGACCGTAACCGTACATCACCATTCGCATTCACAGGTAACAAGTTCGAGTTCCGTATGCTTGGTTCATCAAACAGTATTTCATGTGCAAACATTCATCTTAATGCTGCAGTTGCAGAAAGCTTGAAGCAGTTTGCTGACGAGCTTGAAAATGCCAGTGACTTCAACACTGCTCTCCACGAGCTTATCAAGCGTACAATCAAAGACCACAAGCGTATCATCTTCAACGGCAACGGCTATGATGACAAGTGGATTGAAGAAGCACAGAAACGTGGACTTTCTAACCTTCGAACAACAGCAGACTGTATGCCTAAGATCTGCGACAAAAAGAATGTCGATATGCTTACAGCACACGGCATTTTCACAGAAGCTGAGATTTATTCACGTCGTGACATCATGCTTGAAAACTACGTTAAGTCAGTAAACATCGAGGCTGCAACAATGGTAGACATGGCGCGCAAGGAGATTATCCCTGCAGTTGCAAAATTTGCTTCCGACACAGCATCAGCTGTAGCCGTTAAAAAGAGCGTTTCTGATGTTGTGTGCAACTATGAAACAAGACTTGTTTCCGAGCTTTCAGCTCTCATTGACGATATGGATACAGCAACAACAGAGCTTGAATCAGTTGTTGCAGAGCTTAAGGACATCGAGGAAATCATGGACCAGTCAGCATTCGTCCGTGACAATATGGCTCCGGCTATGGATAAGCTCCGTGAGGCTGCTGACAAGGCAGAAACTCTCACTGCTGAGAACTACTATCCATTCCCAGCTTATGACAAGCTCATTTTCGGAGTATAATAAAACACACAAAAAACGGGGTAGGCGTTATGCCTATCCCGTTTTTATTATGCAAAATTAAGTTTAGCCGCAAAGCTCTCTGTAAAGACCGATATAAAGCTGTGCAGATTTCTTCCAGCTGAAGTCCTGCTTAAACGCATGGTTCACAAGCTGTCCCCATTTCATCTTGTTGTCATAGTATGCTCTTGCTCTTGTGCAGGCATCAAGCATATCATGAGCGTTGTAGGTCTTGAATGTGAAACCGTTTCCGTCAGGATCGCCAGCGTCCTTGATACTGTCCTTAAGTCCGCCTGTTTCTCTTACAATCGGAATAGTACCGTATCTTAAGGAAATCATCTGTGCAAGACCGCAAGGCTCACTCTGTGACGGCATGAGGAACATATCAGCACCAGCGTAAATTCTCTTTGAAAGTGCAGGTACAAATCCCAGCGTTACGCCAACTCTGTCAGGATAACGATAGTGCATTTCCTGGAAGAAGTCCTCATAAATCTTCTCACCAGAGCCGAGTATCGCAAACTTGTATCCGAGCCTTATAATGTCCTCAAATACATATTTGATAAGGTCAAGTCCCTTGTGCGAAACAAATCTTGTAACAATGCCGATAACAGGCTCTTTTCCAGGAGCCATGCCCAGCTCTTCAAGCAGCTTTCTCTTACAGATTCTCTTGCCCGACTTATCCTCCAGACTGTAGTTCTTTGGAATGTTCGGGTCGGTTGCAGGATTATAAACGTCCATGTCAATACCGTTTAAGAATCCTGTGAGCTTGTATTGCTTATTTGCAAGTGCTCTGTCAAGACCGTGTGCATACCAAGGGTCAAGTATCTCATTTGCATAACTTGGTGAAACTGTTGTAACCTTGTCTGCAACCTCGATTGCCGCCTTCATGAAGTTTACATCACCGTCATAGGAAAGCAGGTCGGTGTAATAAAGTGGAATACCCATAAGGTCGCCGATAAGGTCAAGACCATATTTGCCCTGATACTGAATATTATGTATTGTAAATACCGTCTTGATATCTTCATATCCTGACTGGTATCTGTAAAAAATATCATAATATACAGGTACCAAAGCTGTCTGCCAGTCGTTAGCGTTTATAATCTGCGGCTTGAAGTCAATGTATTTCAAAAGCTCAAGCACCGCACGAGAGAAGAAAACATATCTCTCAGCGTCATCATAAAAGCCATAAAGACCGCTTCTTGCAAAATAGTATTCATTATCGAGCAGATAATATGTTACTCCGTTTACAGTGCCTGTGAAGACGCCGCAATACTGGTTTCTCCATGCAACAGGCACAGTAAAGTTTGTTACATAAGTCAGCTCATCTTTCAATTCCTGCTTAATCTGGCTGTAATAAGGGATTACAACTCGGCAATCATGTCCCTCTGCATTAATCGCAGCAGGAAGTGAACCCGCAACGTCTGCAAGTCCGCCTGAAGCTATATAAGGAAGTGCTTCACTGGCTGTATATAATATATTCAAAACATTACCCTCTTTCTAAATAGATTAAGCTTAAACTGATGCTCCTTTTCCAACATACATCGGATAAGAAGGCTCACTTGAAAGAATATGATTATCAGAAATCTTAACATTCTTGTCTGTTATAAGATAGTTTATCTGAGCATCCCTGCCAACAACTGTTCCCTGCATAAGAATACTATTCTTAACCTTTGTGCCTTTGCCTACCTTAACGCCTCTGAACAAAATTGAGTTTTCAACTTCGCCTTCAATGATACAGCCGTCCGCAATCAATGAATTCTTAACGTTGCTGTCAAGATCATATTTTGCAGGAGCGTTATCGCTGACCTTAGTGTATATAGGTCTTTTTGGCAGGAATACCTGTCTTGCATTTTCAGTATCAAGAAGCTCCTGATTAGCTTTAAAGTAGCTAAGCATATTTATAACTCTGCTGAAATACTTTGTGTATTCATAAGTCATAATCTTAAGCTCACCGCATTTTGCCTGCAAAACGTCCTTTGCAAAGCTTACGTATCCTCTTGATGAAAGGTCCTGAATCATATTGATGAGGAAATCCTTTTTCATAACAAAAACATCAAGACCGAGTGTGCATTTACCTGAAATATCAGGCTTGATGAGTACAGACTTCACAACACCATCTTCATCAGCGTTGAGTACAGTTGAACCGTTTGTTTCATCTGATGTGTAGTTGCCTGTATGAGTAACTACAGTAACATCTGCACCACTCTTAACATGCTGTTCAACAATAGGCTTGAAGTCCATGTTTGTAACAATGTTGCAGTCTGATAGTACAACATATTCAGCAAGTGAATGCTTGATAAAATTGATTGCACCATAAAGTGCCTCAAGTCTGCCTCGATAAAGAGTGCTTTCACCGCTGCCGAACGGCGGAAGAATATAAAGTCCGCCTTTCTTTCTTGCCAGATCCCATTCTCTTGCAGAGCCGAGATGGTCAAGCAGCGACTGGTAATTAGACTTTGTGATAACTCCTACTTCAGGAATACCGCTGTTTACCATATTTGACAATGGGAAGTCTATAAGACGGTATCTGCCGCCGAACAGAACTGAACCCATTGTTCTTTTTTTAGTTAATTCTCCTACTGTGGTATCATGCATATTTGCAAAGATAAGACCAAGTACTTTTGACATATTTACTCCCATTTTTAATCTCCTCACTTCTTAGATATCTTCTGAGATTATGTCCTTAGGTGCAACTTCTGCTCCGTCAGATACATTAACGTTATGCCCTACAACAGCAACGCCCCAGTCATCTCTGTTTTCCATGTTCTCAGGACGCATACCAATCTGTGCATTTTCGCCGACAACTGAGTTTTCACCAACGATTGCATACTCAACCTTAGCACCTTTCTTTACAACACAGCCAGGCATTAAAATCGAGTCATAGATTACTGCACCTTCTTCAACGGTAACACCGTCAGAAATCATCGAGAACTCAACAGAACCGTCAATATAGCAACCCTCAGTTACCATAGAATTCTGAATAACCGCATTCTTGCCGATACTCTGAGGTGGCATTACAGGGTTTCTTGAATAAATCTTCCATGCAGGATCATAAAGGTCGATAGGAATATTAGGATTGATAAGATCCATGTTTGCTTCCCAGAGAGAATCAATAGTTCCAACGTCCTTCCAGTAGCCGTCAACACGATAGGCCACAAGCTTTTCACCAGCTTCTCTCATGTCAGGAATAATATTCTTACCGAAGTCCTTGGTTGCATTCTCATCTTCTTCGTTAGCAATAAGATATGCCTTAAGCTTTGACCATGTAAAGATGTAAATACCCATTGAAGCAAGAGTCGAACGAGGATTTGCAGGCTTTTCTTCAAAGTCGATAATGTTGTCCTCATCATCAGTAATCATAATACCGAAACGTGATGCCTCTTCCTTTGGAACATCCAAAACCGCAATAGTAGCATCAGCGTTCTTTTCCTTATGGAAACTGAGCATTTTATTATAGTCCATCTTATAAATATGGTCGCCTGAAAGTACAATCACATATTCAGGATCATATCTGTCAATAAACGGGATATTCTGATAAATAGCGTTTGCAGTGCCTGAATACCAGTCAGCACCTGATGCTTTCTGATAAGGTGGAAGCACATGAACGCCACCGTGTATTCTGTCGAGATCCCAAGGCTGACCATTACCTATATATTCATTAAGTACCAACGGCTGATACTGTGTCAAAACACCAACAGTATCTATTCCTGAGTTAATACAGTTTGAAAGAGGAAAATCGATGATTCTGTACTTTCCTCCGAATGGTACAGCTGGTTTAGCCACAGTCTGTGTCAAAGCATACAAGCGTGAACCTTGTCCGCCTGCAAGAAGCATAGCTACACATTCTTTTTTGTTGTACATAATTAATCACCCACCAATATTATTATTTTTCAGCTTTTTTGAAGCTGATGATTTACTTTTTTTCACAGCCTTTTTTGTAGCTGTACCCTTTTTTTCAGGTGCTTTCTTAACAGAAAAATACATCGCTGAAAACGGAGGGATATCAACACAGATTGAATTGTCAAAACCATGCATAGCAACAGGCTTAGATTCAACCGTACCGTTTGTTACAGGGCTTCCGTCAACTGATGTCGAGTTAAACACCTCAGTGTACTTGCCCTTGTACGGAACGCCAAAGCAATAGCCTTGCCTTCCGACAGGAACAAAGTTGCAAACCGCAATAAGCTCGTTACCCTTCTTGTCAATTCTGCGGAAAACGATAATGCTCTGTCGGTAGTCAGCATTTGAAATCCAGCTGAAGCCTTCCCATGAAAAATCAATTTCCCACATCTGCGGATGGTCAAGATAAAAACGATTGAGATTTTTCACATAATTCTGATAGTTTCTGTGATTCTCATAGTTTTCAATCATAAACCACTCAAGCGGATTTTCATAATCCCACTCTCTGAACTGTGCAAATTCCGAGCCCATGAAAAGCAGCTTCTTGCCCGGATGTATCATCATGTATGCCAAGAAAAGCTTTGCCTGTGCAAACTTCAAGTCAACGTCTTCACCAAACATCTTGTTGACAAGTGATGCTTTTCCGTGAACAACTTCATCATGCGAAATCGGCAGGATAAAGTTTTCCGAGAATGCATAGAAGAACGAGAATGTAAGCATGTTGTGGTGGAACGCCCTGTGGATAGGGTCCATCGACATATACTTGAGCATATCGTTCATCCAGCCCATGTTCCATTTAAAGTTAAATCCAAGACCGCCGTCTGATGTCGGCTTTGTAACCATCGGCCATGATGTAGACTCTTCAGCAATCATAAGCGTGTTCGGGTTTCTCATAAACACTGCTTCGTTGAGCTTGTGGAAGAAATCAACAGCTTCTAAGTTTTCATGTCCGCCGAATACGTTTGGTGTCCACTCACCGTCACGCCTGTCATAATCAAGATAAAGCATAGACGCAACCGCATCAACTCTCAGCCCGTCAATGTGGAATTTCTCAATCCAGTACAATGCGTTTGAAATAAGGAATGAGCGAACCTCTGGCTTTGCATAGTCAAACACTCTTGTTCCCCAGGAAAGATGGTCTCTCTTCTTAGGGTCAGCATATTCATAAGCAGGTCCACCGTCAAACTCAAACAAGCCTGCTTCATCTCTCGGGAAATGTGCAGGAACCCAGTCGAGAATAACCGCAATATTTGCTTTGTGGAACATATCTATCATTTCCATAAACTGCTCAGGAGTTCCAAATCTTGAAGTCGGAGCATAGTAGCCAATTCCCTGATAGCCCCAGGAGCCTTCAAACGGATACTCTGCCAAAGGCATGAATTCGATATGCGTGTAACCCATATCATTAAGATAAGGAATTATCTTATTTGCAAATTCAACATAGCTGAAATACTTTCCTTCCGAGCATTTATCCCAGGAGTTTATATGTACCTCATAAATGTTCATCGGGCTGTCATAAACATTTTTCTTCTTTTTAGCGTTCATCCATTTAGTGTCAGACCACTTGTAGCCGTCAATGCTAAACACCTTTGAGCCTGTGTTCGGAGCAGTTTCCATGTGTGTTCCGTAAGGATCCGACTTCATGTGCAGCTTGTCGTCACAGCCCCAGATTGCATATTTATATGTGTCAAATGTCTTGACATTCTCCACAAAGGCTTCCCAGACCTCAGAATCGCCTATCATCTCCATTGGATTTGCCGACTGGTCCCAGCCGTTGAAATCACCAACCACCGATATGCTTCTGGCATTTTTAGCCCACACTCTGAAATAGAAACCTGACTTTCCATCTTTTTCGCCCTCGTGACAGCCCAAGAAGTCATAAGCCATCATATTTGTGCCCTGATGAAAAAGATGAAGCGGAAGGGCATAATTTTCTGGAATATTAATCGTTGCCCGCCTCCTTTACCAATAATAAATCTTCATTCTGAAAGCATAGTAACCCTTAACTTTCATATAAGAAAAATACAAGAAAAAACCGAATTTTGACACATTCAGCCATACTTGTCCTATTTTCATATTATTATTGTAACTCATTTTACTAAATATTGCAATAGTTTTAGTAATTATTTTCAATATCTCACAGTTTTCAATATCTGTGGTTGTATATATTGCATAAAAATTTTAAGCAAATATCACTAAAAATTAATTTTTTATCTCAAATTGCGTCATTTTTGTCATCAATCTCAACAATAACGATTGAAATATCATCACGATTTTTACCCTTATATTCCTTCATCGACATCTCACCAATCTTCTGTGCAAGAGTTTGAGGATTGATATTCTTAATCTTTCTCAGAATCTCCATGCCGTTTCTGATAACGTTTTCCGAAACACCGTCTGAGGTCATGATTATGTAGTCGCCGCTGAATATCTTAATTCCGGAAATATCAGGTATGCACTCGGGTAGAATTCCTGCAGGAAAAGACTGCCTGCCGATAACCTTGACTGCCTCATCTCTGTAAAGATATGACACACAGGCACCCGACTTTAAAAATTCAGCCACACCACCGCATAAATCAAGCCTGAGTATGTCAAGCGTTGCGAATGATTCTTCCCAGCCCTTGACACGAAGAATTGAATTAATAAGCTTATGTGCCGTACCGACCGATATACCAGCTTTTAAAAGCCTTACAGCAAGATTAACCGTAAACATTGAATCAAGCTTTGCACGCTTTCCTGTACCCATACCGTCCGACAGCACAACATATCTCTCGCTCGTGCTTAACGATACCGTATCAAAAGTATCGCCCGAGTATTCATTATCACTGCACGATGCCTGAAAACTGCCTGTTTTAATGTCCAGTCGTGGCTGTTCGGTGAAAAGTATTTTCGTCACATTGTCAACCGTTGTAATAACTGGCAAATCAAAGTCGCAATCAGTTATTGAGCTTACCCCAGTCGTCAATTTTAGCAGGTCGCCTTTGAATGATGAAGTCAGAAACACTTCTATCCTCTGTGTCTTGTTTTCATCAACAAATACGCAGGTCTTTGCGTTCGGGTAGCCTAAGTGTGAAAAATAATCCCTGATTTGTGCAGAAAGCGAGCTGTCAACCGACCTCACCTGCCCGACTCTGTAGGACAAGTCACTTAGAATATCTTCCATAGATTCAAGCTGTTCGGTCACAAGTTGCCGCATTTCTTTCAGGTGAATACTGTTTGCCTTTTCGGCTAAAAGCCTTTTGTAAAGCTCGTTGAAAACATACTCCATATCATCAGGATTACTGCAGAGTGGCAGGTTTTTATCAACGTCCAGCGAGCTTATCCCATTGTAACTAAGTGCAGTTTCCTCAAGCCGTGAAAAAGCACCAAGCGTGTAATCTTTGTTCTTTTTCCAGCAGCCCTCAAACATTTTGCAGTCCGAGCATAAAGCCGTGCACACCTGTCGTTTTAAGTCATTGTCCTTTGACTTTCTGTCAATCGCTGCGGACACAAGCGTAATCTGGCTTCTTATGTCTGAGAGCGTGTGCGATACAAAACTTAACCTCGAGCAAGCGGTCTGTCCGACATAGTCAACCGAATTTTTCATGCCCATAATTCTGCCTGTCGCCTTTTTTATCACAGACACAGGCACCGCAATAAACAGCATCGAGCCGATAACCAAGTCTGCAAACATAAAAAAAGTGTCCCCGTTGACACCAATAGCAACAAGACTTATCAGTGAAATTCCAAGAAAGGACAGTACCGTTGCAAGCAAGCCGAATTGTATGAACGCACCGCAGATAAGCCCTGATGTCGCAAGAAGCAAAGTGTTTTTTGCCAAAAGCGGATTACAAAGCAAAACTCCGCAGGTAGTCAGCGCACCCATCACCGCACCGCCTGCATTACGGTATTTTCTGACACCACATAATATGCAAAATGTCCCCGCTATCCGTCCGAGATTAACCGCAGGAACAGGTACGGCACTCAGCGTTGCAACAATTATTATATAGATAATCCCGCCGAACACTCCGTTTATTCCGCCAAGCTCAAACACACCGTTGTCATCACGCCTTTGCAAAACAGTCTTTACCGCAAAAACAATACAGCCACTAAGCAGTGAGCTTAACATTCTCATGACAATGTAATATGTATCTCCAGGCGTAGCAACTGCCATTACAGAGTTAAAAAGTATCATTACGCCTGATGTCAGCAAGCTTAAAAATACAGGATTATCATTTTTCACAGGATTGAAAAGAACAACCCGAACAACCGCAATCACCAGTATCGAGCAAAGCTGAACAATGCCGACATCTAAGCTTCCCTGTATTATATATGACAACAATGCACCTATAAATGCAGGTATGATATTCGTCCCTGACAATACTGCAACAGCGACATTTACAGGCGACGGGAATCCCATAAGGCTGCCGAATGACGCAACAAAGCAGGCAATTCCCGATATAATCCACATCATCTTGTTGCTCTGGGTTTTGTTAACATGAGTTTTCACAGCGTCCTTGACTTTTAACATAATGACAACACATCCTAAAAAATATTATTTCGTATAATATTTTATCAAAAGTATGTGGAGTTTTTTGTCATAATCAAGGTCAAAGAATTAAAAATCTCCCTGTTGTTTACTTATCCGTTTGTCAACTGTTTCAGGTTTTCTGCAAACCTGATATAATCGTCCATAAGCATCTGTTCAGGTCTGATGTTTTGTTGAAGCCCTGCTTCATCTGCTGCTTTTGCAACAACGCTTTTATCAATGCCCAATGATGATGAAACCGAATTTACAAGCGTTTTCCTACGCTGTGAAAAAGCAGCTCTTACCACCTTGAAAAAGTGCTTTTCATCAGTTACACCTTCAGGCGTTTTATCTTTAATATCAAATCTTACAACGCAGCTGTCCACATTAGGTGATGGCATAAAACTGCCTCTTGATACGTTAAAAAGCATTTTAGGTTCTGAAAAATAGTTTACCGCAACCGTTATAGCACCAACATCTCTTGTACCCATTTTTGCACAAAGCCTGATCCCTGCTTCTTTTTGCACCATAACAGTAACCGACTTTATAGGCAACCTTTGCTCAAGAAGCATCATAATAATCGGCGAGGTAATGTAATACGGGAGATTCGCACATACAGCTACCTCGAGTCCCTGAAATTCCTCATAAATTAGCTTGTGCAGGTCAACATTCATAACATCATCATTGATGATTTTAACATTGTCAAATTCAGCAAGCGTTTCCTCAAGCACAGGCAAAAGACGGCTGTCAATTTCAATTGCAACAACCTTGTCAGCACCCTTTGCAAGCTCGCTTGTCAAAACGCCGATACCTGTGCCGATCTCAATCACGCCAAAGCCTGATTGAGCGTTACCCATTTGTGCAATTTTCGGGCATACTGTCGGGTTTACAAGAAAATTCTGACCGAGCGATTTTGAAAACGAAAAATCATGTCGCTCCAAAAGCTCTTTTATAACACCTATATTTGAAAGATTATCCATCAAGCTTTCCTCCGATTTATTTGTCATTACAATTTTATCATACAGCTCAAATCATGTCAACAAAGCATACAAAAAATCATTTTTATGTGTATTTTACGCCTTTTTGCAAACAATAAGTATGCCTTTTCATTTTTTCGGGTAATGATTAATACACATAAGAAAGGAGAATAATTATGGATAAAAGACAATTTTCAAACGGACAGGATTTACCGATCGAGCTTAATATGGCTATGGCTATGGACAGTAAGGCTATGGACTATTTTTCAAGCCTTAACAAAAACGATAAGCAAAAGCTTATAAATGCTGTTCATGACATCAACTCAAAGTCGCATATAAGGCAGCTTTCCGATGATATGGCACACGCAGCTGTCGATATAATCGAGAAAACTAAAACACCAGACAGCCTGACTGATTTATATAAGCAAAACTATTTGTAGACATTATTCACAAATAATTCAACATTAATTGATATAAAATTTATAAGTAAAAGTGTTGAAATTTCAGCGTTAATATTGTACAATATTAATATAGTGTTTATTTTGATAAACATCAATGATTAAAACAAAAATTGTGGCAGGCTTATCTTTCAAACTATGCCATGATTTCTTGGAGGATATAAATGTTAGTTTCAGCCAAAGGACCTGTTTCTTTTTACTTTAATAACTCACACAGCTTTAAGGATATGTCCAGCTTTTCTGGATATGCCCTTAGTCTTTTGCACTCTAATCATACTCTAACGTCAATTTTTTAACTGCAACACCATAGTTGCAGTTTTTTTATGTTTGATAATTTATTACACTTTCAGGAGGATTTTTCTATGAAAAAAGTCGCAATTATTATGGGCTCTGACAGCGATTTTCCAATCGTCAAGTCAGCAATAACCGAGCTAAAAAATTACGGCGTACCATTTGAATGCATGGTAATGTCTGCACACAGAACGCCTGAGCTTGCATCTAACTTCGCTGCAAATGCAAAGGCTAACGGCTTCGGCGTAATAATCTGTGCCGCTGGAATGGCAGCTCACCTTGCAGGCGTTGTCGCAGGTCACACAACCCTGCCAGTAATCGGCATACCGATTAAGTCTACTTTCGAGGGTCTTGACGCTTTGCTCGCAACAGTGCAGATGCCATCAGGAATCCCTGTTGCAACAGTAGCAGTAAACGGTGCAAAGAACGCAGCCCTGCTCGCAATCCAGATGCTCGCACTTTCTGATGACACACTTTCAGCAAAGCTTGAGCAGGCAAAGCAGGATATGATTGACGGTGTTAAAGCTAAAAACGAAAAGCTCCAGCAGGCAATCAGCGAGCTGTAATCACAGTTAATAATTTATTATAATACATAATTTTCAGGAGGACATAAAAATGGCAAACATTGAAAAGAAAGAACAGCTTTACGAAGGAAAAGCAAAGAAAGTATACGCAACTAACGACCCTGACCTTGTTATCGTTGACTACAAGGACGACGCTACAGCTTTCAACGGCGAAAAGAAAGGCACTATCGTCGGCAAGGGCGTTATCAACAACAGAATGACAAACTTCATGTTCAAGCTTCTTGAAAAAGAAGGCGTTCCAACTCATCTTGTTGAGGAAATCTCTGACCGTGAAACAATCGTTAAAAAGGTTGAGATCGTACCGCTCGAAGTTATTATCAGAAACGTTGCAGCAGGAAGTTTTTCTAAAAAACTCGGAATTGCTGAAGGCACACCGCTTAAAACACCAACACTTGAATTCAGCTATAAGAACGATGACCTTGGTGACCCGTTCATCAACAAGTACTATGCTCTTGGTCTTGACCTTGCAACAGAGGAAGAGATTGACACAATCACAAAGTATGCATTCATGGTAAACGACTTTATGGTTAAGTTCTTTAAGGAAAAGAATGTTGACCTTATCGACTTCAAAATTGAATTCGGCAGAACATCAGACGGCACAATTATTCTTGCTGATGAAATCTCACCTGATACCTGTCGTTTCTGGGATTCAACAACACACGAAAAGCTCGACAAGGACAGATTCCGCAGAGATATGGGTGGCGTTGAAGAAGCATATCAGGAAATGATGAAGAGATTGGGTATCGACTAATCCATATATTTAAACTGATTAAAACAATAAATTTGAGAGGATAAATTTTATGAACAGTTTTTCAAACAGCTACAAAGAAGCAGGTGTTGATGTTACTGCGGGATACAAGGCAGTAGAGCTTATGAAACAGCACGTTGCAAAGACAATGACAAGCGGCGTACTTAGTGGCATCGGCGGATTCGGCGGACTTTTCGAGCTTGACATGACTGGTATCAGCAAGCCTGTTTTGGTTTCAGGTACTGACGGTGTCGGCACAAAGCTTAAAATTGCTTTTTTGATGGATAAGCATGACACTGTAGGTATCGACTGTGTAGCTATGTGTGTAAACGATATTATCTGCTGTGGTGCAAAGCCACAGTTCTTCCTTGACTATATCGCAGTCGGCAAGAACTATCCTGAAAAGGTAGCTCAGATTGTTTCAGGCGTTGCTGAGGGCTGTGTGCAGAGTGGTTGTGCACTTATCGGTGGTGAAACTGCCGAAATGCCAGGCTTCTATCCTGAGGACGAGTATGACCTTGCTGGCTTCTCTGTAGGCGTTGTTGACAAGGATAAGATTTTAAAGCCTGATACACAAAAAGCTGGCGATGTTATGATTGCAATCAAGTCAAGCGGTGTACATTCAAACGGCTTCTCACTTGTAAGAAAGGTGTTCACAGTGAACGAATCAAACCTTGCAAGACACTATTCCGACCTTGGCACAACTTTGGGTAATGTACTTTTAACACCGACAAAGATTTATGTTAAGGCAATAATGAACCTGCTTGATAAGGTGAATGTAAAAGCCATCTCACACATCACAGGTGGCGGATTCTATGAGAACATTCCAAGATCTCTGCCAAAGGGACTTGCTGCAAAGATTGAACGTAGTGCCGTACAGGTGCTTCCGATTTTTGATGTAATTGCAAAGACAGGCAACATTCCTGAAAGAGATATGTTCAATACATTCAACATGGGTGTCGGCATGACAGTTGTTGTTGACAAGAACGACGCTGACAAAGCGATTGAAGCAATAAATGCCACAGGCGAAGAAGCTTATGTGCTTGGCGAGCTTGTAGAAAGCGATATGGGAGTAATTATTGTCTAAAGACAACATGATTCTGGGATTCTGTCCCACAACATAAGGTGATTATTATGAAAAACATTTGCGTGCTTGTTTCGGGTGGCGGAACAAATCTTCAGGCACTTATTGATGCACAGGCTCATGGCGAGATAAAAGGTGGAAAAATAACCTGCGTTATCTCATCAAAAGAAGGTGTCTATGCACTCGAGCGAGCAAAAAATGCTGGCATACCAAGCGTTGTTATCAAAAGAAAAGACTATGCCGACAGCGTTTCATACAGCATGGCAATAAAAGATGAGCTTGACAAACAATCTGCTGACCTTGTTGTGCTTGCAGGCTTTATGACAATTCTTGATGAGTGTGTCACAAAGGCGTATGAGTATAGAATAATCAACGTCCACCCTGCACTTATCCCGTCATTCTGCGGCGAAGGATTCTATGGTCTTAAGGTACATGAGAAAGCACTTGAATACGGCGTTAAGGTTTCAGGTGCAACGATTCATTTTGTAAATGAAAAAGCAGATGCAGGTGCAATAATTTTGCAGGGTACGGTTGATGTTGAAAATGACGACACACCAGAAACTCTGCAAAGACGAATAATGGAAAATGTCGAGTGGAAGCTGCTTCCAAAGGCAGTATCACTTTTCTGTGAGAACAGAATTACAATAAAAAATTCAAAGGCTTACATTGATGTTTAAAGGTGGAGCTTATGAAAAAACAATTTGTTCAAAAATATTTTATCTGCTTTATGACCTATGCGATTATAGGCTGGTGCGTTGAAGTATGTATCGCAATATTCATTCACCAGTACGGTTTCAGAAACAGAGGTATCCTCTTCGGACCATACTGCCCTGTTTATGGCTTTGGTGCATTGATTTTTGTTTTCAGCTTAGGCTGGCTTATGAGAAAGGACGGCGGCTTCTTTTTCAAGCCGATAAAACCGTTACTTGTGTTTTTAATCTGTGCTTTGATGGCAACAGTAATTGAGCTTATCACAAGCTATATACTTGAGCATTTCACAGGCTCGTGGCCGTGGCAGGGATACAAGCATTACAAATATAACTATCAGTCAAGAATTGCACCAATAACATCAATAGGCTTTGGTGTCGGCGGTGTGCTTGGACTTTATATCCTTCAGCCACTGCTCAACAGAATACTAAACAAGATGAAAAGTCACACAATAGATATTATTTTTGCAGTCTTGCTTACAACGGTTGTGTGCGACTGCATATATACATTTATATTGAAATAAGGAGGAAAAATCATGAAAGCAATCAACATTTATGACGAGCTGAAAAGCAACGCATACCCAGGCAGAGGTATCATTATCGGTAAGTCGGAGGACGGTACAAAGGCTGTTACTGCATACTTTATTATGGGCAGAAGCGTAAACTCAAGAAACAGAGTTTTCACTGAAACAGCAGACGGCATCAAGACTGAGGCTGCTGACCCAAGCAAGCTTACAGACCCACATCTAATAATCTATTCACCTGTTCGTGTTCTCGGTAACAAAACTATCGTTACAAACGGCGACCAGACAGATACTATCTATGAGATGATGGATAAGCAGCAGACATTTGAACAGGCTTTGCGTACCCGTGAATATGAGGACGATGCACCAAACTATACACCTCGTATTTCAGGCATTATGCATATTGAAGACGGCAATTATAACTATGCAATGTCTATTCTGAAATCAGCTGACGGCAACCCTGATTGCACAGAGCGTTTTACCTTTACATATACAAATCCAATCAGTGGTACAGGTCACTTTATCCATACATACATGGGTGACGGCAATCCATTGCCAAGCTTTGAAGGCGAACCAAAGAAGATTGCAATTTCTGATGATATAGATGAATTTACAGCAAAGCTCTGGGACAATCTCAATGAGGACAACAAGGTGTCACTTTTTGTAAGATTCATTGATATTGCAACAGGCAAAGCCGAAACAAAAATTGTAAATAAATATACAAAATAATAGGAGGATTCAACATGGCAAACGAAATGCTTTTAAAATATGGCTGTAACCCGAATCAGAAGCCATCAAAAGTTTTTATGGAGGACGGAAAAGATCTTCCTATCACAGTTTTAAACGGTAAGCCTGGCTATATCAATCTGCTTGATGCATTCAACGGCTGGCAGCTTGTAAAGGAGCTTAAAAAGGCTACAGGAATGCCTGCTGCAACATCTTTCAAGCACGTTTCACCTGCAGGTGCAGCAATCGGCAGACCGCTTACTGAAACAGAAGCAAAAATCTATTTTGTAGATGACCTTGGTGAGCTTTCACCTATCGCTTGTGCTTATGCAAGAGCAAGAGGTGCTGACAGAATGTCATCTTACGGCGATTTTATTGCACTTTCAGATGAGTGTGACGTGCCGACTGCAAAGATGATTCAGCGTGAAGTTTCAGACGGAATTATTGCACCAGGCTACACAGATGAAGCACTTGAGATACTCAAGTCAAAGAGAAAAGGCACTTATAACATCATTCAGATTGATGAAAACTATACTCCAGACCCAATCGAGAGAAAACAGGTTTTCGGCGTAACATTTGAGCAAGGCAGAAACGAGCTTGACATCAATAACGAGCTTCTTTCAAACATTGTTACAGACAACAAGGACATTCCACAGGACAAGAAAGACGACCTGCTTATCTCACTTATCACATTGAAATACACACAGTCAAACAGCGTTTGCTATGTTAAAAACGGACAGGCTATCGGTATCGGTGCTGGTCAGCAGTCAAGAATTCACTGCACAAGACTTGCAGGAAACAAGGCTGATATCTGGTGGCTAAGACAGCACCCAAAGGTACTCGGACTCCAGTTTGTTGACAACATTCGCCGTCCTGACAGAGATAATGCTATTGACGTTTATATTTCAGATGAGTACATGGACGTTCTCGCTGACGGCACATGGGAAAACATCTTCAAGGTTAAGCCAGAGGTTTTCACTAAGGAAGAGCAGAAAGAATGGCTCGCAAAGAACACAGACGTATGTCTTGGCTCTGACGCATTCTTCCCGTTTGGCGACAATATCGAGAGAGCTAAAAAGAGCGGCGTTATGTACATTGCAGAGCCAGGCGGATCAATCCGTGATGACCATGTTATCATGACCTGCAACAAGTACAACATGGCAATGGCATTTACAGGAATCAGACTCTTCCACCATTAAGTGCTAGCCCGCACGGGGCAGCCTTAGCGCAGGCGGCGCATGTCACGATATCAATTTGTGATATATTATAGTATTGTGCCCGCTGTGGAGAGTTTGATAACAAACTTTGATATCTTGCCAAAGAGTTAAAGTTTAGGTCAACCCTTTTTAAAGGGTTGCGGTTTCCAAAGGCAGAGCCTTGGACGCCAACCGCAGTTGGCGGAACACTTTTACGTCGTGAGCTCCGAAAGGGTTGAATTGCAAAATAGTCCAGTGGACTGTTTTGCAAGAAGGGAAGCCCTGCGATAGAGGGCTGCCCTTAAAAGACATAGCACACAATCATAAAAAACAACACTCACCTTTAAAACAGCAAGGAGGTATTTAGATGAATATATTAGTTGTAGGTGGTGGCGGTCGTGAACACGCAATTATCATGAAGCTTCACGAGTCACCAAAAGCAGACAAGCTCTATTGCACACCAGGCAACGGCGGTATCTCACGCTATGCTGAGTGCTTTGACGTGTCGGCAACAGACATTGACGGCGTTGTTGCACTTGCAAAAAAACTTAAGGTCGATATGGTTGTAGTTGCACCTGACGATCCGCTTGTAATGGGCATGGTTGATGCATTGCAGGCTGAGGGCTTTATGACATTCGGACCAAAGAAAGATGCTGCAATAATCGAAGGCTCTAAGGTTTTCTCAAAGGAGCTAATGAAAAAATACAATATCCCGACTGCAAAGTATGAGGTGTTCAATGACAGCGAATCTGCAATAGCATATCTCAAGGAGCAAAACACCTACCCTGCTGTTATAAAGGCGGACGGTCTTGCACTTGGAAAAGGCGTTATACTTGCACAAGATGAAGCTGAAGCTGTCAAGGCTGTTAAGTCAATGATTGATGACAAACAGTTTGGCGAGAGCAGCTCAACCGTTGTAATTGAAGAGTTCCTTACAGGTCCTGAGGTTTCTGTACTTTCATTCACAGACGGCAAGATTATCGTTCCGATGATTTCATCAATGGACCACAAACGTGCTTATGATAACGACGAAGGACTCAATACAGGCGGCATGGGTACGGTTGCGCCAAACCCTTACTACACAGACGAAGTTGCAAAAGAATGTATGGAAAAGATTTTCATTCCTACAATGAACGCAATGAATGCTGAGGGCAGAACTTTTGAGGGCTGTCTCTACTTCGGACTTATGATTACACCAAACGGTCCAAAGGTAATCGAGTATAACTGCCGTTTCGGCGACCCTGAAACACAGGTCGTGCTTCCAATGCTTGATGCTGACCTTTGCGAGATATTTGAAGCAATCTATAACCACAAACTCGCTGATGTAAATATCGGCTGGAAAACAGGATACTGTGCTTGTGTTGTAATGGCAAGCGGTGGCTATCCACTGTCATATCCAAAGGGTATCGAGATGTCCGGCATGGACGAAAACGGTCAGGTTGAAAACGCCTTTGTTTATCACGCTGGCACAAAATATGAAAACGGCAAATTCCTGACAAACGGTGGTCGTGTGCTTGGCGTTACCTGCAATTCACTTACTTTGCAGGGTGCTTTAAACAAGGCGTATGACGCTGTTTCAAAGATAACCTTTGACGGTGCACACTTCAGACGTGACATCGGAAAACGTGCATTGAAAGCGTTTGAGGGCCACGATTTGCTTGACCTTGAATACAAGCAGGATATGGAAGACTATATCGAAGAAAACGGCGTTTATTTAAGACAGTAAAAATTTCAGGGACACAAAGATTCGTGTCCCTGTTTTTTGTGTATGCTATGATTTTGGCGAACTTTTTGAACAGCAGGCAGCAATGAATCCAAACGTCAAAGCCGCACAAATTCCTGCTGAAGCAGCTGTAAGACCGCCTGTGAATATGCCAAGAAAGCCATTCTCATTGACCGCTTGTTTAACTCCGTCTGATAATAAATATCCAAAGCCCGTGAGTGGAACAGTCGCACCACCGCCTGCAAAATCAATGAGTGGCTTATA
>JAFTAX010000079.1 GCA_017458445.1 Ruminococcus sp.
CGTCTGCGACAGCCAGTTTATAAGCTTTATTGAATCGTGTCGACAATTTGGCAGCACAAGGTGCCTTACCACAACGCCTTTTTGCAAAATGCCGTTTTTATCAAACACAGGCTTACCCTTAGCTTTGACCATTTCTTTTATGGCACCTGAGCAGACTTCAAAATAGTTTTCCGCCTTTGAATAACTGTCCGACAAGCTGCTGTCATAATACTTCAAATCGGGCAGAAAGATGTCCACAAACTCAGCGACTTCCTTTATAACCTCAGCCTTTTCATAGCCACCGCAATTATAAACAACAGGTATCTTCAGCCTGTCACCGCAAAGCTCAAACGCCTCTTTAATCTGCACTGCAAAATGCGTCGGGTTGACAAGATTGATGTTGTTCGCACCTTTGTCCTGAAGCATCAAAAACGTGTCCGCAAGCTGTTTTGTCGTCAACAAAAAGCCTTTGTTTTGCTCTGAAATCTCATAATTCTGGCAAAAGCAACACTTAAGCGAACAGCCCGAAAAAAACACAGTTCCCGAACCGTTCTCGCCACTGATACACGGCTCTTCCCAAAAGTGCAGGTCTGCTCTTGCAATTTTAATGTCCGCAGTTTCCTTGCAAAACCCTGTGGTATTATACCTGTCAACGCCACATTCTCTCGGGCAAAGCTTACAGCACTCCAGTACTTTTTTATCTAATATCATAGTGTCAATCTACCGTATCAACGCCCTTGTCAACGGGCTTTACAACATCACTGAAAGGATAATCTTTAAAGCTATCCAGTGCAGATTTAGCAGCTTGCTCATCATCAAAAACGCCAAAAACTGCCGAGCCACTTCCCGTCATCATCGCATTGATTGCACCGTTTTTGATAAGCTTTTGCTTTATCACGGCAATCTCCTGCATATCGCAGGCACACTCCAGTGAGTTGTACATTGAAGTTGCAACGTCCTGCAAATCACCGCTTTCAAGACCAGCTGAGAAGCAATCAAAATTCGGCTTGTCAGTTATAGTCATTTCATCAAATCTCTTGTAAGCCTGCGGTGTTGAAATACTAACATCAGGCTTTACAACCACGAAATAGCAATCTGTTAACGCAGGAAGGCTTGTCAGCTTATCGCCAATTCCCTCGCACAAAACCGTTCCGCCGACAATGCAAAATGGCACGTCTGCACCAACTTTTGCACCGATTCCGCAAAGCTCAAAATCTGAAAACGGACGATGGTAAAGCTCGTTCATTGCTATAAGTGCGGCAGCAGCGTTTGAGCTTCCGCCAGCCAGACCAGCCATTGACGGAATCTGCTTGTCAAGCTGAACTTTAACCTTTTTTCTCTCAAGCCAGTCAGCATGATTATAAAATGCCTCAATCGCTTTCCAGATAAGGTTTTTCTCATCAAGCGGAATTCCGATTACATCTGTTTCAATCTCAATTTCATCACCGTCTGAGAGTGAAAACTCAAGTGTATCATAAAGCGACACCGACTGCATAACTGACTTCAAAAGGTGATAGCCGTCCTGTCGCTTGCCTGTTATTTCAAGATATAAATTTAGTTTTGCATAAGACCTAAGCTTAATTTTATCAGACATATTTTATCCTTCCGATTAATTATTCTTTATCTCTTCAAGAAACTCACCGATACGCTTTACTGCCTCTTTCAAATGGTTGATCGAATATGCGTAGGACACTCTTATAAAACCTTCTCCGCACTTGCCAAAAGCAGTACCCGGAACAACAGCGACCTTCTTTGAATAGACAAGCTTTTCACAGAATTCATCGCTTGTCATGCCTGTTGACTTTATGCACGGGAACACATAAAATGCACCCTGCGGTGTAAAGCAATCAAGTCCCAACTTGTTGAATGCGTCAACGATATATCTTCTACGCATATTATACTCATCACGCATCATCTGAATGTCCTTCTCGCACGACTGCAAAGCAACAATAGCTGCATACTGGCTTGTTGTCGGCGAGGACATTATTGCATATTGATGAAGCTTAAGGCTATGCTTTATAACCTCTTTTGGTCCTGCCATAAAGCCCAGTCGCCAGCCTGTCATAGCAAAGCTCTTTGAAAAGCCGTTTATAACAACGGTCCTTTCTCTCATGCCGTCAATCTGCGCAATTGAGCAGTGCTTGCCTGAATATGTAAGCTCTGAATAGATTTCATCAGAAATTACCATTATATCCGTTTCCCTTAGCACCTCAGCGATAGCTTCAAGGTCGCTTTTTTCCATAATTGCACCTGTCGGATTATTTGGATATGGCAAAATCAAAAGCTTTGTTTTGTCAGTAATTTTCTCTCTCAGCTCGTCAGGTGTCAGCCTGAACTCATTTTCAGCCTTAGTTTCAATAGACACAGGAATACCGCCTGAAAGTGAAACAATTGGTGCATAGCAGACAAAGCAAGGCTCAACAATAAGCACTTCATCGCCTGGCTCAACTATTGTTCTTATTGAAATATCAATAGCTTCCGAGCCACCCACTGTTACAACAATTTCGTCCACAGGACTGTATGTCATACCGATTGTTCTTTTAAAATACTTGGAAATTTCCTCTCTCAGCTCCATAAGTCCAGCGTTTGCAGTGTATACCGTTCTTCCCAGCTTAAGCGAACTTATTGCAGCTTCACGGATTTTCCAAGGCGTTTTAAAATCAGGTTCACCAACGCCGAGAGATATTATATCATCGATGCTCTGTGCAATATCAAAAAACTTCCGAATACCTGACGGCTTCATCTCAATGGCAGTTTTTGAAAGCACCTTATTATAGTCTATCATGGAGAAACCAATCCTCTCTCGTCAGTTTCACTGCTGTTTATAATAATGCCGTTATTCTTATAGCTCTTTAGTACAAAATGAGTGGCAGTTGACTGAACAGCATCAATTGCAGCAAGCTTTTGTGATACAAACTGTGACACGTCACGGATATTTCCGCCTGTAACTGCAACAGAAATATCATAACCACCTGACATCAGCCTTACCGACTCAACCTCATCATACTGTGAGATTTCCTTAGCGATCTCATCAAATCCGCTTTGTGACTGCGGTGTAACCTTAAGTTCAATGAGTGCATATACCGAATTGCTGTCGATAACGCTCTCGTCAATAATAGCCGAATAGCCCTGAATAACTCCGTCGTTTTCAAGCTTTTTTATATCATCTGCAATTTCTTTTTCAGTCTTGCCAAGCATAACGGCAAGCTCTGCGTCTGTTAATCTTGCATTAGTTTTTAGCAATTTGATCAATGAATCCATAGTATTACCTCCAAACGTATATTTTTATTATTATACTACTATTATCCCTAAAAGTCAATTTTTATCCATATACATTCACATTATCCCAAAATGTATATTTTCAGACTACTTTTGCAAACAATTATCTTGACAAGTACTGTCAAAAGTGTTATAATATATACGCGTTAAATTTAATATATTTGCCGGTGTGATGGAATTGGCAGACGTGCTGGACTCAAAATCCTGTGGTAGTGATACCGTACCGGTTCGACCCCGGTCACCGGCACCATCAAAAACACCCGATATCTTTTTGGTATCGGGTGTTTTATTATTTTCTAAAAACAATCACTTATAATTAATAAACACAAGTCCGACAAGGCATATTAATACGCCAACTAACTTGTTCCATGTCAGCACTTCATTGTAAAGCAAAAATCCAACAAAAATAAGTGCTACTGCCAGAAATGAGCATTGTACAATTGAAGCCGTGCTGACCTGCCAGCCAGCTTTATAAGCATAGATAAAGCCTGCTTCCAGACCTACAATAACAATTCCAAGCGTAAACGGTACCCAGTTGAGCTTTCCATACTCCTTTATAAGACTGCCTCCACGAGTTGCATAAAACAGCACTCCGCAGATTATAGCTCCGACAAGATATGTAACCGTTAATGACGCAAACGGATTAATACCCTTTGGCAGAGATTTTGCACAAATCTGATACAAAACATTTGACAATACAACAAGCCCTATAGGCCAAACATAAGAAAACATAAATAATCCTCCAATTAATATATTCGGCCTGATTTTCGGTAGGTGCCCACCCGTATAATTTATTCCTTATAATCCAAACAGGAAAATGGCGAGGACATAAAATCCAATAATTGATGCTGTTGCAACCCAGTCTAATAAGCCAAGCACAAAGACTGCTGTATTTCCTTTAGCAAGCTTTCGTCCGATAAAGAAAAATACAAAGCCCAGAATCGCAAGGAGAAATGCTATTCCAATCAGCAAAGATGGCAGCTTTGAAGCAAATCCAAGCGGAAATGGTAAAATTGCAATAAGAGCTGATATAATTGGTATGATCTCCAGTATGATCGCTACATTTTTCTTACTCATTTTTTATTCGCTCCTTTTTTATTCTTTTTTGGAAGTTCATCATACATTGCATTAACAAGTGTATACATAAATTCCTTATCTTCAATATTATCCACCATCAGCATTTCTTTTGCACCCTCGTATGGTAATTCCATGTCTGCATCAGGCATGAGTGCTACTGCTGATTTTGTAGGCTTTACAAGAAAGCGGTTGTCATATATTCCGCCAAACACTTTTCCACGATAATAGAGTATATACTCGCCCATCATCGCCCTGAACGTTATGTCATCGAGCAATGAGAGCTGTTCCAAAACAAAATCAAGATAGCTTTTTGTTGACGCCATATAAAAACCTGCTTTCGTTATTATCCTTCAATATCTACAAACTCCGGCTTTCTGTTTTTAAAATACGAAAGATGCTTAAAGCCTGCTCTGAGTGCAATTTCGCTTCCCTTTTGTACACCGCTTGCAAGATCATTTGTACGGTGTGCATCAGAGCCAATTGACAAAATCTCTCCGCCAACGTCCTTGAACATCTTTACATAATCAAGCTCAGGAAATGTCCTGCCGTATTTTTGCCTCAGCCCTGATGTGTTAATCTCAATACCTTTGCCGTTTTGTGCAAGCGTTTTAAAAATCTCACGGATTATATCATCAAAAGCATGATTGTCAACCTTGACTCCCTGCTCACCCTGAATATATCGCAATGGATATGTCAGATGCCCGAGAATGTCAAACTTGCCCCATTTTACCATTTCAAACATTTCACTGTAGTACGCTTCAAGAAGGGACTTTATCTCAACTTCGGTGAAATTTAAATATTCAAGAAACGCAAAATCATCATGCCCTTTAATCTGGTGAATCGAGCCTATAATATAATCAAGTTTATCACTCTTTGCAACTTCCTCTGCACCCTCCCAGCCTTGTGTAGGTTGTCCGAGTTCAATTCCGCAGATAAGATTAAGCCTGCCCTGATACTGCTCTTTTAGCTTTTCAATCGTATCAACTGCATTGTAAAATCTGCTTTTATAGTCATACACAACAAACGGGTCCTGCGACTTTCTTACACCGAGCTTATCATAGTATTCCTCTTCAAACCAGGTGCTGCACTCGCAGTGGTCAGTAATTGCATAAGCCGATAAATTAAGCTCTGCTGCCCTGTCACACATCTGCTCTGGCGTGCTTTTTCCGTCAGGCGAAAATGTCGTGTGTGTATGGCAATCTATTGTTCTAAAGCTCATGTTTTTCTCCTGTACAAAAGGCGACAGAAGACTCTGCCGCCATTTTTTTAGTTTTTAAGCGAATGAAGTGGTGCAGGAATCTGTCCACCTCTGTTTATAAACTTAGATGGTGATTCTTTCTTGAGTGGCATAACAGGTCCACATCCAAAAAGTCCGCCCCAGTCAAGCTCTTCTCCGACTTGCTTACCAATCGCAGGAACAACTCTTACTGCCGTTGTCTTGCTGTTTACCATACCGATAGCTGCTTCATCAGCAATAATTGCTGCGAGTGTGTCGGCTTCGGTGTCGCCAGGAACTACTATCATATCAAGTCCGACCGAGCATACTGCTGTCATTGCTTCAAGCTTTTCAATCGTGAGTGTGCCACTCTTTGCAGCGTTAATCATACCAGCGTCCTCAGACACAGGAATAAATGCACCTGACAGTCCGCCGATTCTTGAGCAAGCCATAACTCCGCCTTTTTTAACAGCGTCATTCAGAAGTGCAAGGGTTGCAGTTGTGCCGTGAGTTCCGCATCTTTCAAGACCAATCTCCTCGAGGATATGTGCAACCGAGTCGCCGACTGCAGGAGTTGGTGCAAGAGATAAGTCAACAATACCAAACGGCACACCAAGTCTTTCGGAAGCTGTAACGCCGACAAGCTGTCCGACACGGGTAATCTTATATGAAATCTTCTTTATTACGTCTGCTATCTTTGAAATATCAGCGTCAGGGTATTTCTTTAATGCTGCCCTAACAACGCCAGGTCCTGAAACACCGACATTTATCATGCAGTCAGGTTCGCCGACACCGTGGAAAGCTCCTGCCATAAAAGGATTGTCCTCAACGGCGTTACAAAATACCACCAGCTTAGCTGCACCAAAGCAAGCGGAATCAACCGTCTTTTCAGCACATTCCTTTATAATTCCACCCATCATCTTGCAAGCGTCAAGGTTGATACCCGTCTTTGTTGAACCGACATTTACCGATGAGCATACTCTTTCTGTGCAAGTCAGAGCTTCTGGGATTGACTTGATAAGCTCAATGTCACCTGCTGAGAAGCCCTTTTGTACCAATGCAGAATATCCACCTATAAGGTTTACGCCGACGTCCTTTGCCGCTTTGTCCATAGCCTTTGCAAACGGTACCGGTGAACACTTGCAGGCAGCAGATACAATAGCAATCGGTGTTACAGAAATACGCTTGTTTATAATTGGAATACCGTATTCCTTTTCAATCTCTTCGCCTACTTTTACAAGGTTTTTCGCCTTTTCGGTAATCTTCTTATACACCTTGTCGCAGGCTTTGTCAATATCGCTGTCGATACAGTCAAGCAAGGATATACCCATAGTGATTGTACGGATATCCAGACACTCGTCCTGTATCATACGAATAGTTTCTAAAATATCATAAGTATTTATCATATGACAAGCATCCTCCCGTTATATATGGTGCATACAGTTAAAGATGTCCTCATGCATTGCATGAATCTTAAGTCCCATAGAATCTCCAAGCTCGTCAAGTGAATCAGCAAGCTTTGCAAAATCTTCATTCAGCTTAGAAATGTCAATAAGCATAGTCATAGCAAACATACCCTGGAGTACCGACAAAGTTACCTCCAGAACATTTGCATTATAATCAGCACATTTTGTACTTACCTTTGCAAGTATGCCTACTGCATCTTTTCCAAGAACGGTTACGATAGCTCTCATTTTTTATACCAGCCTTTCAATATTATTAACGGGATATAACCCTCATTCTTTCCCAATTATAATTATACCATATTTTATTATATCTGCCAATAGATTTCCTCTATGTTTCATACATTTTTAAGAATTCGTGCAAAATTAGACACAGTTTAGACAAGATGTCCTGTGCCTTGCAGGGTTGACAAGCTGTTTTATATAAGTTATAATAATTACAGATTTATTACAACATATTGACACTATGGAGTTTTACTTATGTGTATTTTATCAAAAACAAAAAGACTTGCTGCAATGTGCCTTGCTGTACTGATAACGCTTGGTACAATGGGTTTGGCTAATAATGATAAGTCAGTCACAACAAAGGCGGTTGAGAACCCTTCTGAATATGAGCAGGAGCTTGAAAAGCTTGAACAGCAACAGAAGGACTTGCAAAACCAGCTTAATCAGGCTGATGCAAACTTAAACAGCGAGCAGGAAAAACTGAATAATGTTGTTTCACAGATGGAGGTTATCTCAACAAAGATACAGACTTCCAAGGAATACTCAAAGGAAATTGAAAAAGAGATCTGTACTATTGATGACAAAATGCGTAAAACACAGCATGACCTTACTGATAAGGAAGAAAAAATCAAGGAGAATGTCAACGGTTTTATGAGCCGTGTAAGAAGTATGTATCTTGCAGGTTCAACATCTTATTCCGATGTGCTTGTAAACTCATCTGATTTTTATGATGTGCTTATGAGAATCGAGCTTGTAAAGCGTGTTGCTGAACACGACAACAAGACTATTGATAATCTTATCAAGCAGAAAAAAGAAATTGACAAGACAAAGACTTCCCTTGAAAGCCAAAAGAAAAAGCTTTCTGCAAAGAGCAAAAAATATGCTGATGAGCAAAAGAGCTTAAACAAAGAGTATGAAAGCCTTACTTCTTTGCAGAGTGAATATGGAAGCTCGGTTGCAGCACTGCAAAACAACAAGGACCAGCTTCAGAATGAAGTAAACAACCTTATTGCTGAATATCAGGCAAAGCAGGCTGCAACTGCTACAGAGGCACCAGTTGTCACTCAGGCTGAACCTGAGGTTGCTGATACAACAACAAAAGCACAAAGCCCTGCAAATACAGCTGGAAAAGCAAAGACCACAAGGAAAGCTGCTGCACAGACAACAAGGCGAGCAACTGCTGCACCGAAGACTACAACTCGTGCTACAACAAGGGCTCAACAGGTCAAGCCTGTACCGACCACAAGCAACTACAGCACAAAAATCAGCACGCTTATGTCAACGGCAAGAAGCATGGTTGGCGGTGCATATGTATGGGGCGGCTCAAGTCCTTATGCAACCGACTGCTCTGGTCTTACAATGCAGTGCTATGCAAAAATCGGCATTAATCTGCCTCATCTTGCATCAGCTCAGGCAGGCTACGGATACAGCGTATCAGCCTCGAACATGAAGCAAGGCGACCTGATATTCTTCGGCGGAAGCTCATATTCATCAATTTATCATGTTGCGATTTACGTTGGTGACGGAATGATGATCCACGCCGAAAACTCCAACACAGGTATCGTTATCTCCTACGTTTCATCATTCTCAAGATACAACAATATAACCTGTGTAAAAAGATTGCTATAGCAAAACAAAAACAGCTCTGAATAATCAGGGCTGTTTTTTTATGTATTGTTTTACTTTCTAATCCACTCAACATTACCGTTCATAAATACGATAAGGCAGACAATTGCAGCAGTTATGATTGCAAGTGCAATTAATGATACAACAAGTGTTTTCTTATCAAACTTGAAATTGTCAGCCTTTGGTATAAGCTTTAATGACTTCAAAGCTTCAGACAACGGCTTGTAAAGCACGAACAATACAGCTGCGTTCAATGTTCCTTTAATAAGGTTGAATGGTAGCAAAAGCGATGGAATCATGGTGTAAACAACGCTTCTGTCAACGTGCATATAAATAGGCGTTATGAAAATGTTGAGAAGTAACATCACAGCTGTCATAACGACTACCGCTGCAATAAGTCCGATTACTGCACCAACAAGGTTTTTCTTGTACTTATAAATCAAAGACGCTGTCAGGGCAAATGACGCACTGCCGATAAAGTTCATCAAAGCTCCCAAAAATCCTGTATCAGACAGCGTTACCATTTCAAGCAATGCTTCAACCAATGCTACGCAAACTGCTGTCAGTGGTCCGAATATAAAGCCTGTCATTGTGATAAAAACGTCCTTCAATTCAAGCGTCAGGAAGTTTACCTTAATCCTGAAAACAAATAGGCAGATATATGCTATTGCAATAAACATCGCAAGCACGGAAAGCCTTTTTGTGTTAGTTGTTGTTTTTGTTGTACTCATAATATCTCCTCCAAAATTAATATATAATGAAGAACAACAGAAAAACACCTCTGAACGCATTACGCTCAGAGGTGACATTATTACATAATATAATCTGTCGTTTCTTTCATCCGGACTGTACCGTCGGTTTCGGATTCTGACCGAATCTGCGTAATTCACGCTCGTGGACTTGTAGCTTATAGCTCATCACCACCGGTGTGGACTCTCACCACCCCTGAAACTTATTGTTATATTTCAGATATTCAGTTTATTCAACGTCCTCAGCTTCAAGCTCAGAAAAATCAAATTCAAGCTCTTCACCACAGTTTGGACAATCAATAGAACCGTCAGCGATTATGCTTTCATCAAGCAAAATCTCATCTCCGCAAGATGGGCAAACACACTGATACATTGGTTCATCATCGCAGCAACAATCGTCATCACAATAATCATCATCACAACAATCATCGTCGCAAAAATATACTTCTTCCTCGAGATCGCCGAGATCCTCGTCAATCACATCAACAAGCTCTACAACCTCATCGACTTCATCGGCAATATCCTCAACTGTCAAAGCCATTTCATCGAGAATATCAGCCATGAGTTTAAGTATCTTGCCCTCAGATTTTGTTTCGTCAATCTTAAGGCCTTCCATTAGTCCTTTTAAATAAGCTACCTTTTGTGAAAGTTCCATTCAAAAACCTCCGTTCTTTATATATCAGGTATTCGGAATTATGCACGCTCCATGTATTCGCAAGTACGAGTGTCGATTCTGATTTTATCGCCAACTTCGATAAAGAGCGGAACCTTAATCTCTGCACCTGTTTCAACTGTTGCAGGCTTTGTAGCATTTGTAGCTGTATCGCCCTTGAAACCAGGGTCTGTATCAGTTACTTCAAGGTCTACAAAGTATGGTGGCTCAACGCCGAAAACCTTGCCCTTGTATGACAAAATCTTACATACCATATTTTCCTTAACAAACTTGAAGTTGTCTGAAAGCTCTGATGAGTTTACAGGAACAAGCTCATAGCTTTCAGGATCCATAAAGTAATAAAGATCGCCGTCGTTATATGAATACTCCATATCCTTTCTCTCAACAAAAGCTGTTGGGAATTTAGCTGTCGGGTTATATGTTTTTTCAACAACGGAACCAGAAATAACGTTTCTTACCTTTGCTCTTACAAAAGCAGCACCTTTACCAGGCTTTACATGTTGGAATTCAACAATCTGCATTACGTTTCCGTCTTCCTCAAAAGTCATACCGTTTCTAAAATCACCAGCAGTTACCATATAATAAGTACCTCCAATAAATTTTTTGTCAATGAATACTAATCATAGTATTCCTTAATATCTATTGTAACCGATTTTCACAATTTTTGCAAGTGTTTTTGAAAAAAAGTTACCATATTTTATTTGTACGCACATTAGATTAAAGAATTATAAGCTCTTTTGGTGCCTGAGTTAAGTTTTCACAGCCGTTTTCTTTTATAACCACAAAGTCCTCAATCCGAACTCCGAACTTATCAGGAATATATATTCCAGGCTCAACTGTAACAACGCTGTTCACAGCAAGCATCTCATCGCTAATAGGCGACGCATACGGTGCTTCATGTATCTCCATGCCGACACCATGCCCTAAAGAATGGCCAAACAGCTTGCCATATCCAGCCTTGTCAATCACATCTCTTGCAACGCTGTCAAGGTCCTGTGCTTTCATGCCTGCTTTTGCAGTGTCAATCGCCTTAAGCTGAGCGTCAAGCACAATGTCATACACCTTTTTCATCTGATCACTTGGCTGTCCGACGCAAACTGTTCTTGTCATGTCGCTATGATAACCGTCCGTCACTGCACCAAAATCAAGCAGAACAAACTCACCGTCTGCAACCTTTTTATCTGACGGCACACCATGAGGCAAAGATGTGTTCTTGCCCGACAAGGCGATTGTATCAAACGACAACGCTTCCGCACCGTTTTTCAGCATGAAATAGTCAAGCTCAAGCTGAATTTCACGCTCAGTCCTGCCGACTTTGATATAATCAAGGATATGCTCAAAACCTTTTTCAGCAATTCTCTGTGCCGATGTAATCTTACCAATCTCAGCTTCAGTTTTCACAAGCCTGAGCTTATTTATAATGTCAGACAGGCTACTATCTGAGATAACTTCCGCATTAAGCTTTGACTTAAATTTCTCAAGCTCTGCAACTGTGCACCTGTCGCTCTCGATTGCAACCGATGTTGCGTTATGCTTTTCAAGCAGCACATTTATCTGGTCGCAAAGCTTTTCCTGCTTTATAACTTCAAGTATCGGATTGCCTGCGAAAAGCTTCTGTGCCTTTTCAATATAGCGAAAGTCGATTATAAAATATGCCTGCTCTTTAAAGACAACAAGCGTTCCTGCACTGGATTTCATGCCAGTAAAATAACGCCTGTTTACATCAGACGTTATAACACCGCAATCGCAAACGCCGTCAATCTTGCCTGTCAGCTTTTCAAGCGATGAACAATTACTCATAAAACTATCATCCTTATTTCAACATATCTGAAAGTGCCTGAACACCCATAAGATAAGAATCCTTGCCGAAGCCTACAAACTGCTTTACACAAACAGGTTCTATGACTGATAAATGCCTGAACTCTTCTCTTTCATAGATATTGCTCATATGCACTTCAACTACAGGAATCTTTATTGCTGAGATTGCATCTCTTATTGCATAGCTGTAGTGAGTATAAGCACCTGCATTGATGACCACGCCAACGCTGTCAAGCCTTGCCTCATGAAGCTTGTCAATAATATCGCCCTCGTGATTTGACTGATAGACTTCACAATCAAATCCCAGCGATTCAGCTTTTTTTACAATCTCTTCATTGATACTCTCAAAAGTGTCTGTACCGTAAACTCCAGGCTCACGCTCACCTAAGAGATTGAGATTCGGTCCATGTATAACCAATATTTTTTTCATAATCTTACTCCTTGACCGACAGATAATACTGCTTCATTTTCAGTGCGTCCTCAGCCTGAGTTCCCGCACTTTCACAAACAAATACTGGTGACAGATTTTTCTTCGCCACAATTTCCATAAGTGGCTCGAAATCAGGCCCGAAGCCCTGATTATCGTCAAACGTCAGATGCTTTTTCTCTCCACCAGGAACAGTAAACATAATCTTTGAAAAATGGCTGTGGAAAACTTTCAGCCTGTCTTTACCAATCAGGTTCTCCACTTCGTCAAGCATTTTCTCATACTCAGCCTTGCCCTTGATATAGCCAAACTCTCTTGCGTTAAGATGTCCGAAATCAATGCACGGAATAAAGCTGTCATCAAGCTGACAAAGCTTCAAAACTTCTGTAAGATTGCCGAGCTGATTTACCTTGCCCATAGTTTCAGGGCAAAATGTTATATGCTCATAGCCCTCATCAACAGCCGCCTTTCTTGCACGAACAAGCGTGTCCTTTGCAAGCTCGAGTGCTTCCTCTCGTGTAATCTTGCCACACGAGCCACTATGTATAACAATCCTCTTTGCACCAATCCGTGTGGCAGCGTCACACGACTGCAAAATATAGTTTATACTGTTGTCACGCTTTTCCTTGTCTATGCTTGAGAGTGATATAAAATACGGTGCATGAAGCGAAAGCGTTATATCATTATCCTCAGCCTTTTGTCTGAGGTCATTTGCCGTTTTATCGGTAACTCTGACACCTCTGCCACACTGGTACTCATAATGGTCAAGTCCCATTTCACGCAGAAAAATTGGTGCATCAGTAGATGATTTGAACTTCGCTGAAAATGCTTCTGAATTACCCGCAGGTCCGAATTTTGCCGACACGCAAATCAGCTCCTTTCGCTGTTTCTCTTTGGCAGGAACGCTCTCTCAACAAATCTCTTGCACCTGAAAGGCAGACTTGTTTCAGGCTCAATCGGGAACACAAAAAGCGAACGTATGCCCATAAGATTCGAGCCGAGAATGTCGGTGAAAATCTGGTCGCCGACTGCCGCAAGATTCTTTTTGTCAATACCCATTTTCTTTTGTGCATCCCTATATCCGAATGTCAGTGGCTTCTTGCCTCTTGGCACATAATCAAGTCCCAACGCCTTTGCAAAAGGTTCAACACGTTCTGCCGAATTGTTCGACACAATCATAAGCTTAATACCAGCTTCACGCATTATGTCAAGCCAGTCAAGGCTTGTCTGCGGTGGTATCGGATTATTATGCGTTGTGAGAGTGTTATCAAGGTCTAAAACC